>CAZNBS010000265.1:0-6432 GCA_964570955.1 uncultured Burkholderiales bacterium
GAAGAGAGCTTTACCGAAGGGGCCTGCGTTACCGGATCGACTACGAGGTCATGAAGAAACCTCGCCGCGTGGCAGATGTGGCATTTCCGGGTTTGAGGATCGCCGTCTTCGTCGACGGGTGCTTCTGGCACGGGTGCCCCGAGCATGCCACCTGGCCGAAGCAGAACGCCGAGTTCTGGCGGCAGAAGATCGAGACGAATCGCCTCAGGGACGCCGACACGAATTCGAGGCTTCTCGAAGTCGGTTGGACGGTACTGCGATTCTGGGAACACGAGTCCCCGATCGAAGCCACGGAAACCGTCGCACAGGCGGTCGCCATGGCGAGAGCGAAGCACTGCACATCGCCTGCTGGCGCGCACAAGAAGAACTGAACAGGAAGATGGCAGACTGCATGGAAATCTCGAACGATCAGAAGCACCACACCTACCGTACCCGTCCGGAGCCCGGCCAGCTGGTCGAGGTTCGCCGGCGCCAGTGGGTCGTGGCGGATGTCGCCTCCTCGAAATTGGAATCGGCTTCGGCGTCGCAGAACTGCGTGACGCTTTCTTCCATCGACGAGGACGGCCTCGGCGAAGAACTGGAAGTCATCTGGGAGATCGAACCCGGCGCACAAGTCATTGAGCGCGCAGGCTTGCCATCCATTACCGGTCAGGACGACTCGGACACGCTCGAAGCTTTCCTCGATGCCGTCCGTTGGGGTGCTGCCACCAATGCCGACAGGGGATTTCTGCAGGCGCCGTTCCGTAGCGGCGTCAGCATCGAGGACTTTCAGCTCGATCCTTTGGTGCGCGCCATCGACATGGCGCGCGTCAACCTGCTCATCGCCGACGACGTCGGCTTGGGCAAGACCATCGAGGCGGGGCTGGTGATCCAGGAGATGCTGCTCCGGCACCGTGCCCGCACCGTCTTGATCATCTGTCCTGCATCCCTTCAGGAGAAATGGCGCATCGAGATGCTGGAGAAATTCGGCCTCGACTTCCGCGTGGTCGACACTGCCTACATCAAGCAATTGCGGCGCGAACGCGGCATCCACGCCAATCCGTGGACATCTCATCCGCGCCTCATCGCATCGATGGACTGGGTCAAGAGTGGCGAGGGGCTGCGCGCCATGCGCGATGTCCTGCCGCCCCATGCCGGCCATCCGCGCAAGTTCGATCTACTGGTCGTCGACGAAGCGCACAACATCGCCCCCGCCGCCGGCGCGCATTACGCCCTCGAGAGTCAGCGGACCCGCTTCATCCGCGCGATCAGCCCGCATTTCCAGCATCGCCTGTTCCTGACCGCAACGCCGCACAACGGCTACACCGAGTCGTTCACCTCACTGCTGGAGTTGCTGGACGATCAACGCTTCGCCCGGAACATCCTCCCCGACGAGAAGCAGCTGAGCCAGGTGATGATTCGTCGCCTGAAGAGCGATCTCGTCGATGCTGACGGCAAGCCCCTGTATGCCCAGCGAAAGCTCCAGGCGCTGGCGGTCCCATACACGGACGAGGAACGGGAGATCCACCAGAAGCTGAACGATTACTGTGCCAGCCGCGAAAAAGACGCGGAGAAGACCGGCAGCACATTCGGCACTTCGTTCGTCAATCAACTGCTCAAGAAGCGCCTCTTCTCGTCGCCCGCCGCGTTCGCTTCCACGCTCGAGAAGCACGTCGCCTCGCTGTCGAATGGCGCCAAGCCCAAGGGTCGAGATGCCATGGCCGAGCGCATCCTACGCAAAGCCATCCTGAAAGCAGACGAGGATTACGCCAACGACCAGGAAGTCGAGAATGCTCAATCGGAGGCCGTCGAGGAGGCATCACGCCGTTCCCAACCGCTTACGCAAGAGCAACAACGGATTCTGGCCGACTTGAGGCAATGGGCACAGCGCGCCAAGAACCAGACCGACTCCAAGGCCAGAGCCATCCTAGATTGGCTCTCAGCCAATCTGAAACCGGGAGGTCAGTGGAATGACCGCCGGGTGATCCTGTTCACCGAATACCGCACCACCCACCAGTGGATGCACGAGATCCTCGCCAGCCATGGTTTCGGTGGCGAACGACTCGGTCTGCTCCACGGAGGACTCACTCAGGATGAGCGGGAGCCCATCAAGGCAGCCTTCCAGGCATCTCCCAAGGATTCCCCCGTCCGCATCCTGCTCGCCACGGATGCGGCCTCCGAAGGTATCGATCTGCAGAACCACTGCAATTGCCTCATCCACCTGGAGATCCCCTACAACCCCAACGTGATGGAGCAGCGCAACGGGCGTATCGACCGTCACGGACAACGCGAGAAAGAGGTGCTGATCTGGCACCCTGTCGACGGCGGTGACAAAAGCCATGCCTCGGTCGGAGGCCATGGTGACGACATCCTGCGTGCGCTGCGCAAACTGGAGTCGATGCGCGCCGACATGGGCAGCGTCAATCCGGTCATCGCGCCACAGATGTCCGGGCTCATCGAAGGCTCGCTGAAGGATCTGGACACCCGCCTCGCGGAAGCCAAGATCGCCAAAGCCAGACGCTTCGTGCGCGCCGAACGCGAGCTGAAAGAGCGCGTCGCCAAGCTCCATGAACGGCTCCTCGCCACCCAGCAGGATTTCCACCTTACGCCCGATCACATCCAGATGGCGGTGAAGGCTGGTCTCGCGCTGGCGGGCCGCCCCCCGCTGGAACCCGTCGCCCTCGCAGATGCACCCCAAGGCAGCGCATTCAGGATGCCACCCCTCTCGGGATCATGGGCGCGCTGTCTGGAGGGCCTGCGTCACCCGCATACCCAGCAGATACGCCCCATCACCTTCGACCACGCCGTGGCCAAGGGGCGAGACGATGTCGTGTTGGTCCACCTGAATCATCGATTGGTGCAGATGTGCCTACGGCTGTTGCGCGCCGAGGTCTGGGCGCAGGATGACGTGAAGAAACTCCATCGCGTCACCGTGCGCACATTGCCGGATGGCAGCATCGAGGGTCCGGCTGTGGTCGTCATCTCGCGGCTGGTCATCACCGGTGGCAACCACCATCGCCTTCACGAGGAACTGACCGTCTCGGGCGGCTATCTGCGCGATCAGTCGTTCCGCCGCGAAGAGGGCGTCACGCGTGTCCAGCAGTGGCTGGACGAGGCGCAGCCCATCACGGCGAACGATTCGCTGTTCGATGCCCTTCGGGTGCGCTTCGATCGCACTCGACCCGCCATCCTGCAGGCAGTCGACTCCCGCTCGAAGGATCGACTCAAGTTTCTGGCCAACACACTGCAGACCCGCAAGCAACGAGAGTTGGACGACATCGGTGCCGTGCTGGACGAGCTCGAGAAGGCGATCCAGAGTGAACTGAAAAAGGACCAGCAGCCCGAGCAGATGTCGCTGTTCACCGAGGACGAGCGCACCCAGCTCAGGCGCGATACCGCCGCGCTGGAGGCGCGCCTCGCGCGCATCCCGGCCGAGCGCATCCATGAGGTCCAGGCCATCGAAACCCGCTATGCCAAGCTCGATGATCGAACCTTCCCGGTCGCCGTCGTCTTCCTGCTTCCCGAATCAGCCATGAAAGGGGGTGCGGCATGAGCAATCACGACCTGCACCACGACTGGCTGGCGCTGATCGAGATCTCCGGCCCGTTCCTCGCCGTCCCCGTTCTCAAGGAGGCCTTTCCCCAAGGCCTGGAAGAGCTCGACGGAATCAAGCGCAAGCGGTTGCGTCAGGCCTACGAGGAATGGCGCGAGGCACTGGAGACGGACGACCCGCAGTTCGACGAATTGCACGCCGCCTGGATCGATGAGGTGCTGGCGCGTGGCCTGGAACTCGATGAGGATGGCAAAGCCGACGTCCTGAAGCGCGCCGACTGGTGCGCGGCCAACCTGAGTGCCGCCCTGCCAGAGCATGGCGTCATGCTGGCCCCAGACCTCGCGGTGATCGATGAGCAGCGTGGCAATAAGCCGCTGATGCTCATCCACACCTACAGTCAGGACGTCGACCTCGATGCCACCCTGAAGCTGGACGGATGGGCTGCCACTCCGGCCGATCGCATGGTTCAGTTGTGCCGCGCCACAGGCTGCCGCCTCGGGCTAATGACCAATGGCGAGCGCTGGATGCTGGTCGACGCCTCAGTGGGCGCCGTCACCACCTTCGCCAGCTGGTACGCCCGCATCTGGAGTCAGGAGCCCATCACCCTGCAAGCCTTCGTGCATCTGCTGGGCATTCGTCGCTTCTTCGTCGATGAAGCCGAGCAACTGCCGGCACTGTTCGACCGCTCGTTGAAGTATCAGGACGAAGTCACCGATGCCCTTGGGGAGCAGGTGCGGCGCGCCGTGGAAGTGCTGATCCAGGCGCTCGACAAGGCCGACCAGGACCGCGACCGCGCGTTGCTGCGCGACGTGAAGGAGCCGGAACTCTACGAAGCCGCGCTGACGGTGATGATGCGTCTGGTATTCCTGCTCTCCGCCGAGGAGCGTGGCTTGCTGTTGCTCGGCGATGAACGCTACGAGGCCAACTACGCGCTCTCGACCTTGCGCATGCACTTGCGCAAGGAATCCGAGGAGATCCTCGAACGCCGCTGGGATGCCTGGTCGCGCCTGCTGGCCATATTCCGCGCCGTATTTGGTGGCATCGAGCATGAGAACCTGCGTCTGCCCGCACTGGGTGGCTCGCTGTTCGACCCGGATCGCTTTCCTTTCCTCGAGGGCCGCGCCAAGGGCTCCGACTGGCGCACTGACATCGCCAAGCCGCTGCCGATCGACAACCGCACCGTGCTGCTGTTGCTCGAGGCCATTCAGCAATTCCAGGGCCGAACACTGTCCTACCGCGCACTGGACGTCGAACAGATCGGCTACGTCTATGAGGGCTTGCTGGAGCGTACCGTCAAGCGAACCGCCGAGGTCACGCTGGAACTGGATGGCACCAAGAACGCCAAAGCCCCCTGGGTCAAGTTGGCCGAACTGGAATCCGCCCGCCTCGAAGGCGCCGAATGCCTTGCCCAACTGCTCCAGGAGCGTTCCGGCAGTTCCGCCAGCCGTGTACGCAACGATCTGGCCAAGCCAGTCGACGACACACTTGCCGACCGTCTGCTGGCCGCCTGCCATGGGGATACCAGCCTTCGTAACCGCATCAAGCCCTTTGCCCATCTGGTACGCATCGATCCATGGGGTTATCCGCTGGTCTATCCCGCCGGGGCGTTCATCGTCACCACCGGCTCCGACCGGCGCGAGTCCGGCACCCACTACACCCCGAAATCGCTCACCGAGGCCATCGTCACCGAGACGTTGACGCCGATCGCCTACGTGGGGCCGGCAGAGGGCACCCCGCGTGAGCAGTGGGTGCTGAAATCCCCCGCCGAACTGCTGGACCTGAAGATCTGCGACCCAGCCATGGGCTCGGGCGCCTTCTTGGTGCAGGCCTGCCGCTGGCTGGCCGATCGCCTGGTCGAGGCTTGGTCCCTGGCCGAAGGCAGTGGAAAGACGGTGAGCGTGGATGGCGAAGTCCTGGATTCGCCGGGCACCAAGGAGCTTCTGCCCCGCGACACCGAGGCCCGCACTGTGATTGCCCGCCGCCTCATCGCCGAGCGCTGCCTCTACGGCGTGGACCTGAATCCCCTGGCGGTCGAACTCGCCAAGCTCTCCATCTGGCTGGTGACGCTGGCCAAGGGGCGTCCGTTCGGCTTCCTCGACCACAATCTGCGCTGCGGCGACAGTCTGCTCGGCATCCATCGTCTGGATCAGCTCACCGAGCTCTCGATGACACCGACCGGGAAAGGCCAGCAACGCCTGTTCGGGCAGAACATCGAGCGGGCGGTACTTGAAGCGATCGAGTTGCGCCAGCGGTTGCGCAAGAAGCCCATCCGCGACATCCGCGATGTGGAAGCCATGGCGCATCTGGACGCCGATGCACGGCGCAGGCTCGAAGTGCCTGAAAACATCGCTGATGCGTTCATCGGCGAGGTGCTGGCTTCGGGTGGCAATGCAACCGCGGTTGAGGCTGCTGTCACGATGCTGACCATCCAAGCCGGTCTGGCAGTCGCGGGCGATCGCAACGCCCTCAATGCCATCGTGAAACGGGCGCGTGAGTCCTTGAGTGTCGATCTACCGCCAGGCAAACCAGTCCGCAATCCAGTGCATTGGCCGCTAGAGTTTCCAGAGGTATTCGCGCGCGGCAGCGGTGGATTTCACGCGATCATTCTCGGGGGAAAGAAAATATCGACAATCCTTGGCGAACGCTATCGCAAAGCGGTCGTCGCGGGCATCGCCCACGATAGGAAAGGCGCTGCAGATCTTTGCGCGTACTTCTTGCTGCGTGCCCACCAACTCTTGAACACTCCGCTCGGTGCGGCTGGATTGCTCTCAACAGACTCAATCTGTGACGGCGACAATGCCACGATTGGTTTGCGCGGTCTTGCATCCGATTGCGCTCAATTGATTGGTTCGTCAGTAAAACCTGTGGGCGAGTTTAGGCTCGGGTAGTTTGCCAAGCAC
>CAZNBS010000266.1:0-6403 GCA_964570955.1 uncultured Burkholderiales bacterium
CGCCCACGCCGAGGGCGAGGTCGAGGCCCAGGGAGCCGGTGGAGACGACCTCGATGCCTTTTTCGACGTCCTCCTCGCCCAGGCGCATGATCGAGCCCTTGCCGAACTGGCGCTCGATCTGCGTGAGGGCGGCCTGCAGGGCCTTGGCCTTGTTCTCGTCCATCTTGGGGGGTTCGCCGGCGGGGGTGGAGATGACTTTGAGCATCGGAATTATCCCATATCGTTGAGGTTGAACTTTCCGCCCAGGGTCAGCGCGTCCTGCGCACCAACCCCGCCATCACACCGAAAATCTCCAGGCGCCCCTTCGGGCGGATGACCGGGAAGGCCTTGTTCGCGGGCTTCAGGACGAACGCGCCTTTTTCTCGGTCCAGGTACTTCACGGTGAATTCGTTGTCCACGATCGCGACGACGATGTCGCCCACGTTCGCGTTGGGCTGCTGCTCGACCACGATGAGGTCGCCCTCGTGGATACCGGCGTCGATCATCGAGTCGCCCTTCACGCGCACGAGGCTGGTCTTCGACGGCACGCGCACCAGGTAGTCGTCGATCGTGACGAGGTCGTAGCCGTCGGCGAGCGCCGGGTTGGGGAGCCCCGCCTGCACGGCGTCGTGCGCGAGGCGCCGCTCGAAGAACCGGGCCCCGGGCTTCAACTGCCGGTCCGGCGTCCAGCCCAGGTACCCCGCTTCCTCGAAGCGGCGCACGCACTCCGACACCCACGACTTGGCCGAGATCCCCCACAGGGAGGCGAGGACCGAGTACGAGGGGATCACCTTGTGCTCGGCGTAGTAGTCCTGGAGCTTCTCCAGGTACGCCGGGTCGAGGGGCTGTTGCTGCTTCAACGCCATGGTGGGGCACGCGGTTGACAGAACGATTGTTCGGTAAGTTACAGAACGATCGTTCTGGTGTCAAGCGGCGGAGTTATATACATGGCAAACGCGCGTAGCACCGGCAAACGAGGCCCGCGTGACGGGCCAGAAAGCGAAAGCACACCGGCTATTTCTTCGGGTGCTGCTTCGCCGGCTTCTTTTGCGGATTCTTGGGTGGAGTGTGCGGCTCTGGGGGCCTGGCCAACATCCGGTTCAGGACCAGATCCTCTACCGGCTGGACAGGCACTTTCTTCATCTATGCCCCCTTCATTTGAGGACGGCGTCTTGGCTTTGGTAATTTGTGAAATGGGTCAGGCAGGCTGTCGAGCATTTCTCGGATACGCGCCCGGCTGGTCTGATTCAGAAGAAGTTGCGCGAGCTGTTCTCGTGCAGATGTTGACCGCGGCAGATGAACGAACTCGTGAAGCATTGTCGTCGCTTCTGAAATCAAATCCGCGACTAAGCGAATCTTTTTCGCAGTCCAAGTGACCTTGACGATTACATTACGCCCTCTCTTTGGAATACCGAAGCCCGTCACTTTGTCCCGCGCCCTAACGACCGTGGGGTTCATTACTGCTTCAACAAGCCCCCTGCCGCTATCTTTTGATTCCCAGGTTGCATGAACAATGCAATTGCGGAGACGTTGCAGCTTCAGCAGCAGAGAACTCAGGTCCTCAAACTCCCTAATCCTCAACGCATGATGCGGGCTGTTACCGATCTCGACCAGCAACATGTCCAGCCAGCTCGCAAAGGCAGCTGGGCCGGCCATGACGAAAACGTGGAATGTATGCACATTGGAGATATCAGAAATCGAAATGATTACCGTCGTTTCAAGGGCAGACCAATTTGCGGCGACCTTGCCAATTGCTTGAAGGTGAGAAGGCGAGATTTTGCTATTAAAGAGGCGGGTATCACGCCGCCTTATGGTTCGCTTCGGTTTCATCGCTTGCGTCGGCGATCAGGCTTGGGCGTGGTTACGAGTCCGCCGATACGTCAGGCGCTTGCCGCTAATGCCCTTGAGGGCCTCATCGGTGCGATGGTCGTCATTGACGCCGAAAGCGGAGCGCGTGTTGTAGCGAAAATCGAACTCCTTCATGTAACGGAACAGGTGCTGTTCGCCAACGTGGTGGAACGTGCCAACAAGTCCGCGCTTTGGGATGGAGAAGTAGCCTTCCACAGTGTTGGTGGTCACGCCGTCACGAGAGTATTCGCCACGGCGATGGCTTACGGTTTCGTGTTTGGCAAACAGCTTATGGAGCGGACGATAAAACGCGCTTTCGTCTGTGTGGACTGTGGCGGTGGGCGTGATGTGCTTGCTCCGGGTCTCGCGCAGAGTGCCGCCGTGGATAGTCTGAAACTGGAAGGAGCGGGCCTTACCGCCACGCTTGACCAGCGAAACGACCTTCATCTGATGGTGGGGACCGACGCCGCGAGTCCCAGCGGACTTGAACGCGCCCTTGTGCTGTTTGTTTCCCCAATAGGTTTCGTCCACTTCGACCGGGCCACCATTGCCGCCAAGGGGGGCGGGCGCGTCGTCGCCCATCGCCTCGCGGATGCGATGCGCCATGAACCAGGCCGTCTTGTAGGTCACGCCAAGGGTGCGGTGGAGTTGGTGGGCGCTCATGCCCTTCTTGCACGAGCAGATCAGATGCGTCGCCAGTACCCACTTGTGCAGCGGCACCTTGGAGCGCTCGAACACCGTCCCGACCGTCACCGTGAACTGCGAACGGCAGTCGCCGCAGAACCACAGCCCAGGACGATGGGATTCGCCCGCCAGCCGCGAATTGCGCTCCGTGCCGCCGCAATGCGGACAGACCGAGCCATTCGGCCAACGCAGCGCTTCAAGGTGATCGCGGGCCGCGTCGTCGTTGGTGAATCGGGGCAATCTAAAAAGGGCTTGGCTCATGTTGGTGTTCTCTAATTTGCGTGACGAAATGGACTACGTTTCTGACGTCTTTTCCAAGCTCCCGCCTATTTCAGTCGCCCCAGGATTTGTGAAAGAGCCCTGTCAAACCCCTGAATGTAAGTCTCAGAAATCGGCTCGTTCAGAAGGCGCGTCTTCATGATGTTGGAGTTTTCTTGGAAGGCGACGGCGAGAGCGGCTTTGTCTGGGTGCGTCCGCGCCATTGCCCAGATCAGCGCCGTTGAGCAGGAGGCGAGGCAGTCTAGAGAAAGCGCTCGAATGGAGGCGTTGCTGCGACTGTCGTGAGCGCGGTTAACACATCCACGGCAGTGCGCTGACTCGTCGAACAGGCAATCTAGACCAGCCATCAAAACTCATTCTAGAGGTCATCGCTGCACAGAGCGCATCCAACGCCTCAATCACTCGCTCCGCATTGAGTCTGCATTCAACACGTTTGTAGGCGCGCTCCCCATGTACCAACTTGTTCCGCATAGAAACCGCTGACGGGACGGGTTCCCACTTTGCGTGTCCAATAAATTCTGCGAGCGATTCGCCTGACGGCGAGAAGCATGGCCAAAGCTCCTTAAGATCCGCGAACCCTTTTCTATCGAACAAGATGTCAGCTTGCTTGGAAGTGAAACCTCGGCGGACCGCGCAATAGCGAAGTCCTCGGCGGACAGTCTTCTCAAATGTGAACACGGAAGTAACTAGCGCTTCGGCATGGTGTCCATTCTCGATAAGCCTAGAGATTCGATTCCTTGCTTCCGAAAGACCAAGCGATACTGGGTACATTGCCGCCACTCCTATCTGGCCCGCGAAAATCCCTTGATCCCGTGTCTTTAGACTATCGTGACTTGCTGCTCGGACCCATCTCTACAAAGTCAAAGTCCAAGAGTCGAAACTCAATCTTTCCTGGCTTATCCATGTACCCAAACTGCTTGATGTTTGGATTGATTGTGTAAAAAGGAGCATCCACCTTGCTTCTGCTTGGACGCCCCAATCCCGGCAGAATTATTCCGGAGTATGTCTCCTCCACATAGTCAACGACTCTTCCCGTCTCTCTGTTCCGAAAGATGAAAAGATACCGAACATTTGAAATCACCTCGGAGGTCGTGTTCTGAATTACATATCGGTATTCCTTAACGCCCGAGATCTCGACATCGGTAAATTCGACCCCCGAGTCGCCTTGTCGCAGGTGAGTGCCTCGGTCCTCTAGCTGTGGTTCCCATGACTTTCCGGCGCTGTCTAACCGCAGGAGCAGCGCGCTTGGAACGGCGAAATTGATGTTCTGTGCATCCCGCAAGGTTGCTCGTGCTATCCCGACAACTTCACCGTAGGAATTGAATACGGGGCCGCCGCTACTCCCCGGCGAGATTGGCGCGGTGATCTGGATTAGCTGGGAGTTGCCAGTACCGCGAATCCCGGAAACGATGCCCTCCGAGACGGAGCCCGTAAGTCCTTTCGGATTTCCAATGGCCACGACTTTCTCTCCGATCTTCGGCTCCGCTGACGAATTGAGCTTAACCGGAGGTCCTCGTTCACTCACACTCAAGATCGCGAGATCAACAGACTGCGAATAGCTCGCTATCTCGCCAACTGTAAATGTCCGCTCACCACCGATGACCCGGTACATCACCTTGCTGGCGGAACGAACAACATGCGCATTGGTCGCAATCTTTGTCGGAGCAATGAAGAAGCCGGTACCAATCGACGACGGTAACCCCATCGCGTCGTATGCCACTAGAAGGACAATTGAGCGTTTGTTCTGCTCAAAGATATTTGCCGTGGAGAGGGTTGTGGTGGCAGCAAGCGAGACTGTTGCCAAGCCCCCACACACTCCTAGAAACGCTAACCAAGCGATTCCTAACATGCCCTTCCTGGCCTCTAGCAAGCCAACACTTTGAAAGAAACTCATACTCGGATTCCTTGGTGGAGACTTTTCCAGTTCTAGCGGGGGTAACCAAAGTTGATCAATGAACCGCCCCGGTTATTCCGGAGGCCTCCGGGTTTGAGTCAGGCCGCCATCGGCAGCCGACCCGCGGACTGATGATACTGCGCTTCGAATTCCGCGGGCGGGACGTTGCCGATCGGCTCGAGCAGCCGGCGGTTATTGAACCAGTCCACCCATTCCAGCGTGGCGTACTCGACGGCGTCGAGGTGGCGCCACGGGCCTCGGTGGTGGATGACCTCGGCCTTGTATAGTCCGATGATCGTCTCGGCCAGCGCGTTGTCGTAGGAATCGCCGACGCTGCCCACCGAGGGCTGGGCGCCCGCCTCGGCCAGGCGCTCGGAGTAGCGGATCGACAGGTACTGGTGTAGAGACGAAGCCCGCCCAGGTCGCCACGTAGGTGAAGTCCGCCACCCTGAGCTGGTTGGGACGCGTGGCGACGAACTGGCGATTGACGCGGTCGAGCGGCCGCGCCGCACCGTCGTCGGAGATCGTGGTACGGCACGTGCGGCCGCGCACGACACCCTGCAGCCCGAGCGAGCACATGAGCCGCTCGACCGTGCAGCGCGCCACCTCGACGTCCTCGCGGCCCAACTGCCGCCAGACCTTACGCGCGCCGTAGACGCCGAAGTTCTCCTCGTGCACGCCGCGGATCTCTGGAATCAGCGCCTCTTCGCGGCGCAGCCGCGGCGGCATGCGCCCCGGGTCGGCCTGGCGGGCCTTCATCTCGTAGTAGAGCGACGGGGCGATCGGCAACTGCGCGCAGATCGGCTCGACCCCGTAAAGATCGCGGTGGGCATCGATGAACGACACCATCACTTCGGTCGGCGGTCGAGCTCCGCCTGGGCGAAATATGCGGAGGCCTTGCGAAGGATCTCGTTGGCGCGCCGCAACTTCAGATTCTCCCGCTGTCAAACGACAGCAATTCTTGCGGGATAAGGCGACAGATAGATTTGCGGGCCGGCCGGCGGGTTAATTGGTCATGCGACGGTTTGGGACAGCGCGTGCTCGAGGTCTCTGAGTCGGTAGCTCCTTCCCTTGATGTTGAGGACGTGGGCCTTGTGCAACAGGCGGTCGAGGATGGCGGTGGAGAGCACCTCGTCGCCGGCGAGGAGCTCGGGCCACTCGCGCACGCTCTTGTTGGTCGTGATGAGGATGGAGCCGCGACCGTAGCGGTAGGTCACGAGGCGAAAGAAGAGGCTCGCCTCCTGCCGGTCCATGGGCTCGAAGCCCAGCTCGTCGATGATCAAGAGGCTGCTGGAGAGGTACTTCCTGCGCCGCAGTCGCGCCGAGGGCAGCCCCGCGTCGCGCTTGAGCTCCAGGAGCAGCTCGTCGAAGCGGTAGAACTGCACGCCGAAGCCGGACTCGATCGCCTTCATGCCGAGACCCACCGCCAGGTGGGTCTTGCCCACGCCGGGCGGGCCCTGGATGAGCAGCGTCTCGGCCTGGCGGACCCAGGCGCAGGTGGCGAGCAGATCGATCTTGCTTCTCTCCACCGAGGGCTGGAAGGCGAAGTCGAACTCGGCGAGCGTCTGCCCGGTGGGCAGGCTCGAGAGCCTGAGCCCCGTCTTCACGCGCCGAGCCTCGCGGATGCTGATCTCGGCTTCCAGGAGCGCGTCGATGGCCAGGTGCGGGCTCGCGTCGTCCTTCACGGCCTCGGTGAGCACGCCGTCGAGGCTCTCCGCG
>CAZNBS010000267.1:0-6340 GCA_964570955.1 uncultured Burkholderiales bacterium
GCAGAACGGTCGGGGCGGGAGTGGTATCCAAGGTGATCGAATAACCGAGTGAATGCATGTAGGGTGATGGGTGGAGCGAGCGCGCAGCGCTTCTCGCAGTTCAAGCCTTCACTTTTTACGGCGTAGCCACAGGCCAGTAGCTCAATTGGCAGAGCGTCGGTCTCCAAAACCGAAGGTTGGGGGTTCGAGACCCTCCTGGCCTGCCACAACGAAGGACACGGCAACCGATCGATGGTCGACAAGCTCAAGCTAGCTATCGCGTTCCTGCTGGTGTGCACCGGTGTCGCTGGTTTCTATCTGCTTGGGGAGAGCGCAGCCATCATTCGCGTTGCGGCGGTGCTGGCGGGCGTGGTCCTGGGGGCGGTGGTTGCCCTTACGTCGGCACCGGGCAAGCAGTTCTATGCCTTCGCTCAGGAATCGACGGTCGAAACGCGCAAGGTGGTATGGCCCTCGCGCAAGGAATCGTTCCAGACCACCGGCGTCGTATTCCTGTTCGTGGTCGTTATGGCGTTGTTCCTATGGGTCGTCGATTCGGGGTTGCTATGGGTGGTCAAGATGCTGATGGGCCGGAGCGACTGATGAACAAGAAGTGGTATGTCGTGCATGCGTATTCCGGCTTTGAGAAGTCGGTCGCGCGCAATCTCCAGGAACGCATCAAGCGCGCCCGCATGGAGGATCAGTTCGGTCAGATCATGGTCCCGGTGGAAGAAGTCGTGGAGATGAAGAGCGGGCAGAAAGCGATCAGCGAGCGCAAGTTCTTTCCCGGCTACGTGCTGGTCGAGATGGACATGACCGACGAGTCCTGGCACTTGGTGAAGAACACGCCCAAGGTCACCGGCTTTGTCGGCGGCACGGCCACCAAGCCGACTCCGATTTCCGAGCAGGAAGTGCAGAACATCCTCAACCAGATCAAGGAAGGGGTCGAGAAGCCACGACCCAAGGTTCTGTTCGAGGTCGGGGAGGCCGTACGAGTCAAGGAAGGTCCTTTCACCGATTTCCACGGCAACGTCGAAGACGTGAACTACGACAAAAGCAAGCTGCGCGTGTCGGTCACGATCTTCGGCCGCTCGACCCCCGTCGAGCTCGATTTCGGTCAGGTTGAGAAAGCCTAACAGTCTTTCGGGGAGAGGCCACCTCGCCTCGTTCGGACCCATTTGAGAAGCAGGAGCAGGCAATGGCAAAGAAAATCGTCGGCATGATCAAGCTGCAGGTGCCCGCAGGGAAGGCCAATCCGAGCCCACCCATCGGCCCGGCGCTGGGCCAGCGCGGTCTGAACATCATGGAGTTCTGCAAGCAGTTCAATGCCGCCACGCAGAAGCTGGAAGCGGGCTTGCCGATCCCGGTCGAGATCACTGCGTACGCCGACAAGAGCTTCAGCTTCGTCCTCAAGACCCCGCCTGCGGCGGTGCTGATCATGAAAGCACTCAAGATCGAAAAGGGCAGTTCGCGACCGAACAAGGAAAAGGCGGGCAAGCTGACACGTGCGCAGGCCGAAGAGATCGCCAAGGCCAAGACGCCCGACTTGACCGCGGCCGATCTCGAGGCGGCCGTGCGTACGATCGCCGGTAGCGCTCGCAGCATGGGCGTGGAAGTCGAGGGAGTCTGACATGACGAAGGAATCGAAGCGCGCCAAGGCCATTCACGCGAAGGCTGATCGCACCAAGCTCTACCCGATGAACGAGGCCTTTCAGCTGATCAAGACGACTGCAACGGCAAAGTTCGACGAATCCGTCGATGTGGCGATCAACCTCGGCATCGACGCAAAGAAGAGCGATCAGACCGTGCGCGGTTCGGTCGTACTGCCCAAGGGAACCGGCAAGACCAAGCGCGTGGCCGTGTTCGCCCAGGGCGACAAGGCCAAGGCGGCGGCTGATGCCGGTGCCGATATCGTCGGGTTCGAGGATCTCGCGGAGCGAATCAAAGGCGGTAATCTGGATTTCGATATCGTGATCGCGGCGCCCGAGGCGATGCGCATCGTTGGACCGCTAGGTCAGATCCTGGGACCACGTGGTCTCATGCCCAACCCCAGGGTCGGCACGGTGACGCCCGACGTGGCGACCGCCGTTCGTAATGCGAAGGCCGGGCAGATCCAATACCGCACTGACAAGGGCGGCATCGTTCAGTGCACCATCGGACGTGCTTCCTTCCCGGTCGAGGCGCTGAGTGAAAACCTGCTGGTGCTGGTGGACGCCCTGAATAAGGCCAAGCCGGCCGGTGCGAAGGGTATCTATCTGAAGAAGATCAGCGTTTCCAGCACCATGGGTGTCGGGGTACGCGTCGATCAGGCGACGTTGAGTGCCCGGTAGTCGGCGGGGATCGACGGAAGCTCGAATCCGGTTGATGGAGGCACAAGCGAGCCGATATGCGACGCCACTGCCGCGGGCTGCAGAGTCGGGATCGCACGATGCAATGACAGAACTTTGGGCTGCCGGGTCGTACCGGCGGTCATCAAAGACCGTAGGAGCCCTTGCGGGCTCAATTCCAATTCCGATACCCCGGCCTTTTTTCGGGCCGGTGGCCTCGGGCGGATCCTACGCAGATGGCGTAGCCGAAGCGAATTGCCGAGGTCGCCGTACGGGGAAGGACGAGCACGACAGCCGTGCCTGCGCAGCATGCAAGCAACAACGGACAGCGCGCATGTTCCTTCGCGTTTTCAATGGTTATGGAGGTTGACCTTGGGTCTCAGTCTGCAGCAGAAGCAGGATATGGTGGCCGAAGTAAGCGCGCAGGTCGCCAAAGCCCAGGCGGTGATCATCGCGGAGTATCGCAGTCTCTCCGTCTCGGATATGACCGAGCTGCGCCGCAGGGCGCGCGGTGCCGGCGTGTACCTGCGCGTGGTCAAGAATACGCTCGCCCGGCGCGCGGTCGCCGACACGCCGTTCCAGCCACTGACCGAGCACCTGGTCGGCCCGCTGGCTTACGGCATTTCGACCGATCTCGTGGCCGCGGCAAAGGTATTGAGCGACTACGCGCGGAGTAACAACAAGCTGGTGATCAAAGGCGGTGCGATGGCCAACCGGGTCATGTCCGCTAAGGACGTCGTCACCCTGGCGTCGATGCCAAGCCGCGAACAGCTGCTGGCGCAATTGATCGCTACGATGCAGGCGCCGGTGGCGAAGTTCGTACAAACGTTGAACGAGGTTCCCGCCAGATTCGTGCGTACCCTCGCGGCTCTGCACGAGCAGCGGGAAAAGCAATCGGCCTGATCTTTCCAATCCGGCAATCAAATTTCGATTCAGGAGTCCAATGATGAGTGCAGTGATCGACGAGGTGCTTGAGAAAGTCTCCGCTATGACCGTGCTGGAGCTGGCCGAGTGCATCAAGCGGATGGAAGAAAAGTTCGGTGTGTCGGCTGCCGCCGCCGTAGCCGTAGCCGCTCCGGCCGGCGGCGCTGCCGCCGCCGCAGCACCGGCCGAGGAAAAGACCGAGTTCACGGTCGTTCTCACCAAGGCGGGTGAGAACAAGGTCAATACCATCAAGGTGGTACGCGCGATCACCGGGCTTGGCCTGAAAGAGGCGAAGGACCTGGTGGATGGCGCACCCAAGCCGGTCAAGGAGGGCATTTCCAAGGCCGACGCGGACAACATCATGAAACAGCTCACCGAGGCGGGTGCACTCGCCGAGATGAAGTAAGAAGAGCAGCGATTGCGGCGGGTCATCCCGCCGCAATCGTCTGTTGATGCAGCAACGAGCCCGCACTGCCCCGAGCGCCGGGCGGGATTATGGGAGCCGTCCACCCCCCCGGCTCCGAGCGTCGTGCCACGGAGTGACCATGAGCTACTCGTTCACCGAAAAGAAACGCATCCGCAAGAGCTTCGCCAAGCGCGCCAACGTGCTGCCCGTGCCTTACCTGCTCGCGACGCAGCTCGAGTCGTATGCGACCTTCCTGCAAGCCGAGACCGCGCCCGAGGTTCGGCGCACCATCGGTTTACAAGCAGCGTTCGAGTCCATCTATCCGATCGAGAGTCATTCCGGAACGGCGGAGCTCAACTTCGTCAGCTACACGCTAGGCATCCCGCCTTTCGACGTGAAGGAATGCCAGCAGCGCGGGCTCACCTACGCCGCACCCTTGCGCGCCAAGGTGCGCCTCACGATTCGTGATCGGGAGGCACCCAAGGCGCGTCAGCCCGACGGGCGCGACCGTCACCCGGTGAAAGAATCGAAGGAGCAGGAGGTCTACATGGGGGAAATCCCGCTCATGACACCCACCGGCTCATTCGTGATCAACGGCACCGAGCGCGTCATCGTCTCGCAACTGCATCGTTCGCCGGGCGTGTTCTTCGAGCACGATCGTGGCAAGACGCACTCCTCGGGCAAGCTTCTGTTCTCGGCCCGGGTGATTCCCTACCGCGGCTCGTGGCTCGACTTCGAGTTCGATCCCAAGGATTACCTGTACTTCCGCGTGGATCGGCGCCGCAAGATGCCCGTCACCATCTTGCTGAAGGCGCTCGGCATGGGGCCCGAGCAGATTCTGGCCGAGTTCTTTGCGTTCGATCTGTTCACTCTCAGCGGGGATGGGATCGAGTTCGCGCTGCACCCGGAGCGCATGCGAGGCGACATTGCGCGCTTCGATATCCTCAACAAGCAAGGCAAGCCTATTGTCCAGAAAGACAAGCGCATCACCATCAAGCACGTGCGCGAGATGGAGGCGGCGGGTATCAACCGCGTAGCCGTGCCCGATGAGTTCGTGCTCGGGCGCGTGCTGGCGAAGAACGTCATCGATACCGATACCGGCGAGATCGTCGGCAAGGTGAACGAGGAGATCACCGACCAGGTGCTGGCGAAGCTGCGCGCGGCCGGGATCAAGCAGTTCGAGACGGTCTACACCAACGACCTCGACCAGGGTCCGTATATCGCGAATACCTTGCGCATGGACGAAACGCCCGACCAGTTGGCGGCGCAGGTTGCGATCTACCGCATGATGCGCCCGGGTGAGCCGCCCACGGAAGATGCGGTGAAGACGCTTTTCCGCGGACTGTTCTTCGCCGAAGAGCGTTACGACCTCTCTCCCGTGGGGCGCATGAAGTTCAACCGCCGCGTCGGCCGCGAGGAGCTAACCGGATCGGGGACGCTGTCCAACGACGATATCGTCGCGGTCATCAAGATCCTCGTCGACCTGCGTAACGGCAAGGGTGAGATCGACGACATCGACCATCTGGGGAACCGACGCGTGCGCTCGGTGGGAGAGTTGGCAGAAAACCAGTTTCGCGCGGGGTTGGTGCGCGTCGAGCGCGCGGTGAAGGAGCGCTTGTCGCAGGCCGAGAGCGAAAATCTGATGCCGCATGACCTGATCAACGCCAAGCCCGTGTCGGCGGCGATTCGCGAGTTTTTCGGCTCGAGCCAGCTGTCGCAGTTCATGGATCAGACCAACCCGCTGTCGGAAATCACGCACAAGCGGCGCGTATCGGCGCTGGGACCGGGCGGGCTCACGCGCGAGCGCGCGGGGTTCGAAGTACGCGACGTGCATCCGACCCACTACGGGCGCGTGTGCCCGATCGAGACTCCGGAAGGTCCGAACATCGGGCTCATCAATTCGCTTGCGCTGTATGCGCGCACGAACGAGTTCGGTTTTCTCGAAACGCCTTATCGCAAGGTGGTCGACGGCACGGTGAGCGACGAGATCCATTTCCTGTCGGCGATCGAGGAAGGTCAGTACGTGATCGCGCAGGCCAATGCCGCGCTCGACAAGGGCAACCGCTTCGTCGACGAACTGGTTTCCTGCCGGCACAAGAACGAGTTCGAGCTCTCGCAATCGGACAAGATCCAGTACATGGACGTGGCGCCCTCGCAGATCGTGTCGGTTGCAGCTTCTCTCATCCCGTTTCTCGAGCACGACGACGCCAACCGCGCGCTCATGGGTTCGAACATGCAGCGCCAGGCCGTTCCCTGCCTGCGCGCGGAAAAGCCGCTGGTCGGCACGGGTCTCGAGCGAACGGTCGCAGTCGACTCGGGCACGGCCGTTCAAGCGCATCGTGGCGGCGTGGTCGACTACGTGGACGCGAGCCGGATCGTGGTGCGTGTGAACGACGAGGAGGCCTCCGCCGGCGAGGTCGGCGTCGACATCTACAACCTGGTCAAGTACACGCGCTCGAACCAGAACACCAATATCAACCAGCGTCCGCTCGTGCGCCGGGGCGACATGATCGCGCGCGGCGACGTTGTCGCCGATGGCGCTTCCACCGACACCGGCGAGCTTGCACTCGGCCAGAACATGCTGGTCGCATTCATGCCCTGGAACGGATTCAACTTCGAGGATTCGATCCTGATTTCGGAGCGGGTGGTGGCTGACGAGCGCTTTACTTCGATTCACATCGAGGAGCTGTCGGTGGTTGCGCGCGAC
>CAZNBS010000268.1:0-6293 GCA_964570955.1 uncultured Burkholderiales bacterium
TTGTCCCAGTGCCCATAAAGGGATCAAGGACCGTATCTCCCACGAAACTGAACATCCGGATCAGACGTTCAGCCAGTTGAAGTGGATACGGCGCCGGATGCAACTTTGTCGAAGCGCCCGTGACTCCAGTCCAAATCTGCTGAAACCATGCCTTATGCAGCTCTCCTGGTATCACGCTCAGAATGCGTGTTGCCACAGAAGGGCTTCGGTAGCCGCCCGGTTTGCGCTCCATCAAGATGAACTCGATGTCGTTTTTTATCACGCTGTTTGGTTCATAGGGCTTCCCCAGGAACCCCCCACCGTTACCGGTCGCCTCGTACACAGCGTTGGCGATTTTGTGCCAGATGATCGGTGCCAGGTTGTTGAAGCCTAACCGGCGACAATGCTCCTGGATAGACGCATGCAGCGGCATGACCACATGCTCACCCTTGTTCTTTCGCCTCGACAGGCAAACGTCTCCAACGACGCAGATGAGTCGTCCTCCCAGAACGAGTGCGTCGAAGCATGCAGCCCAGACCTTGTCGAGCTCGGCCACGAAGATCTCGTAGTCCTCGATGTAGCCCATCTGACCTTCACCGACGTTGTATTCCTTCAGTGTCCAGTACGGCGGTGATGTGACGATGAGATGAACGCTTTCCGGTTGCAGGAAGTCGATCGTCCGGGAGTCTCTCCGATATAGCTGATGATGTGTCGGAAGCTGCTCCAGCTTCGCCTCGATGGCTGCGACTAGCTTTGCGTCGCGGGCGATTCTGGGTAGATCGGTCTGGTGATTCGTGATCACGCCGACCTCGTCTGGGACGAAGTCGGCGGGATCGAACGCAGGGGTGAGCGGCTCGGCAGGCTTGTTCATCAATTAATTATCGCAGATCAACCGCCGCGGTTCCGGGCCGCCCAACATCCCGATCGGCGTCGATCACCCGTCCGAGTGCGCGGCGCATCGCCACGTCGATCCAGCGGCCGTCGTTTCCGAACGCCCTGCCGTCCAGGCGCGTCAGCATCACCACGTTCGATCCGCCGCGCCGCGCGTTCAGCGCACCGGCGAGGAGCGTGGCTTCGCAGGCTGCGTCGAGCACGAGTTGCGCGAACGTCGCCCCGAACGATGCGAACGCGCGTCCGCCCCGGTCGCACGGGCATGCGCGCGACGCGAGCGCGCAGCTCCGCAAGCGTGACGAGCTCGAGCTCGCCGATGCCGTGGCGCTCGCCCGAGACACGGGAGACGAGCTCGCGTCCCTCGATGGCGAGCCGCGCGCGCGTCTCGTCGTAGCCGGACTCGATGAAGCCGGTCAGACGCTCGAACCAGTCCATGTAACCGCCCGCCGCGGAAGGTGCGCGTAGATCATCCCGCACCCTCGCTCGGCGCTGCCGGTGTGCCGGCAGCCGTTGTGAAAACATCCCGGAACGGCCCGAGAAACCTACGCTCGCTCGGCCAGTCCGTGACGGCGAACACGACGTGTGCAAACGCACCCGCACAGTCGCCTTGCAGCGCGTGCCGGAAATCGGCGGCCGTACGATCGGGTTCGTTGCCGAACGCACCGCATCCCCACGCGCCCAGTACGAGCGTGCTGTATCGGTAGGCGCGCGCGATCGCCAGCACGCGATGAATCCTCTCGCGGAGCAGATCTCCGGAACGGGGCTGACCGATTCGAGGCGCGTAGGGCGCAGCACACGAGACGAAGCTGAGAGCCCACGGCTCGGCGAGCTCGACACCCGCGTCGAGCCGAAACACCGGCACGTCCGGTGAATAGATGGCCCAGTGCGTCGAATCCGGAAGCGGGCGCTTTCGATGTGCGAGGTACATCGGATCGCCCGCAAGCGTCGCGTAAAGCGCGCTCGATCGGCACAGCACTTCCTCCTGCGCACGGGCTCCGTGCAGGAATCCTCCGCCGGGATCAGTCCCGTTGGCGAAATTCAGCGCAAGCGCACGCCTGCCCTGCGCCACCAGACGACGCGCAGCGCCCAGCGTCGTCTCGTTCGTGACCTGCACGGTCGTCTCGGCGAAGGCGGGTTCGACAACGCCAGGAAGCGCCACATCCGGTGCAATGCTCACCTTCGCCGCGCATGCCGCCTGAACGAGATCCCGCCAGACGACGCTGCGGCCGTCGCGGGCGATGTATCGCCCGTCATGCGCCGCCTGAACGGCCGATCTTCCAAGCGCTGCCGCGACCTCGTGCCCGATGTCGAGCTCCTGGCGTCGCGCCGCAGCCATCGCCTCGGAGTCGAGGCAGGGAAGAATGCGAAGCGCGTTCGAGGTGTTCAATCAGGCCTCTCTACGAAGCGTGTCCGCGGCCGAGCAGGCATGATGCCGGAAATCCGCCGTTGCCCGAGGGGGAGGGCGAAGACAAGCATATCCATCGGGATGAACATGCGGGGGACGCGCAGCGCGGATGCTCAGGGGGCTTGGGGGCGGATGCGATTGTCGCCGTCAGCCTGAACGTCGATGTGCCGCGGTCAGGGACTAACCGCTGTACCGGGCGATGCCCGTCCAGCTCGCGACGATGTCGAGCCCAAGAGCTCGTCGAGTGCGCGAAATTCCCGCGAATTTCCCCCATCACCGTGCGATTGACCGATCGATGCGAGGACGTTACGGTACCACCTAACGAAAAAGGTGTTTTGAAATACCTGCTCGCCTCTCGAATGTAGAAGAGGTACACAAGGGTAGCGGTCGAGGCGTATTGGAGTGTTCACGGCATAGGAGAGCGTCATGAATTGGGCAAGCAGGACGGCTGGAAGAAAGTTGGTTGCGTCGGCAATGGGGTTCTCTGCCGTCGCGTTCATCACGTTGGCTGGAGACCAGAGTCCAGCCGCCTCAACCTCGGGTTACCCGGATAAGCCGGTTACATTCTTCGCGCTGTCGGGCCCGGGCAGCGGTTTCGACACCACGACACGTGCCGTTGCGACTGCGTTGACCAAGGAAAAGCTCGTAAAAGTACCGCTGCCGATCGAGAACTCGCCCAACTCCACACAGGCGATGACGCTTGCCGCCACGCGTTACAAGGGCGATCCCTACATGGTCTCGGTGAATTCTATCGCCGGAATGTTTCGCTATGCCACAGGGACCGTGCGCTTCAACCACAGGGACTACACACCGCTGGCCGCGCTGATCAGCACGTATTACGGCGTCGCGGTGAGAGCTGATTCTCCCTACAAGACCATCGGGGATCTCGTCAAAGACCTGAAGGAAAGCCCAGAGAAGGCCCCGATCTGTGGCGGGACCAGTGACGACCGGGTCTTCTACGGCGCAATGTTGAGCAGGGCGGGAGTGGATATCACCAGGATCGTCTACGTGACCTACAGCGGCGGCGGTGAGATCAACATGGCGGTTCTGGAAGGGAGCTGCAAGGCGGCGATGAACTCGGTCGACGAGCAACTCGCCCTCGTCGAAGCGAAGAAGATCCGGTTCCTCGCCGTCAGTGCACCCAAGCGGTATACGAGCGAGACGCTGAAGGGCGTTCCGACTTTGCGGGAATCCGGGATCGATTTCGACTGGGCTAACGTCCGCTATGCCTTCGCGGCGCCGGGATTCCCCGACCATGCCAAAGCCTATTGGACCGACGTGCTGACGAAGATGGTGAAGACGCCGAGCTGGAAGCAGACCATTGCCAAGTACAACTGGGATGACTCGTTCCAGGTCGAAGGCTTGAACGAAACGCTCGACAAGAAGCAGGCCGTCGTCACCGAGATCCTGACCAAGCTCGGAATGGCGAAGAAGCAGTAGGCGAAACGGTCGCCGCGCCGCGAGCAACGGCGCGGCTGCAACACCCTCAAGGAGAAAGGTTGCTCGTGGACATTCCCGTCTGGTCCAACCTCCTTCATGGTTTTGGAATCGTGTTCGCGCTCCAGAACCTGGCATTGCTGTTCGTGGGTGTCTTGCTCGGCACCATCGTGGGTGTCATGCCGGGGCTCGGCTCGCTCAGCACGATGGCCATTCTTCTGCCGGTCACGTTCGGCATGGACCCCATTGGCGCAGTGATCATGCTGGTTGGAATTCACTACGGTTCCAGCTACGGTGGATCGACCACCGCCATACTGGTCAATATCCCGGGCGAAGGATCCTCGGTGATGACCTGCATGGATGGGTATCCGATGGCGAAACAGGGGCGGGCGAAAGCCGCTCTTGCCACATCGGCCATTGGGTCGTTCTTCGCCGGCACGGTCAGCGCCGTGCTTCTCATGTTTCTTGCGGAGCCCATATCCGCACTGGGCATGAAGTTCGGTCCGCCGGAGTACTTCGCGATCATGTTCCTCGCGCTGACCATGGTCGGTAGCCTGTCGACCGAAGCGCCGCTGAAGGGCCTGTTCATGGCGCTCGTCGGCCTGCTGCTCGCCACGGTTGGAATCGAGAAGCAGAGCGGACAGGTGCGGTTCACCTTCGGCGCCGAAGAACTCGCCGACGGAATCCATTTCATCGTGGTGGCGATCGGGATGTTCGGCGTCACCGTGGTCATGAGCGAATCGCAGCGCATCCGCAAGTTCGGGTTCAAGCCGCCGCGCGACCGGATCCGGGGTGTCGGTTTGTGGATCACCTGGGCCGAGCTGAAACAGTCCTTCATGCCGTACGTACGCGGAAGCTTTCTCGGCTTTGCGACCGGGGTGCTACCCGGACTGGGCGGCATGACGGCGACGCTGCTCGCCTACGGGGTGGAGAAGCAGGTATCCAAACACCCCGAGCAGTTCGGCAAGGGAGCGATCGAGGGCGTAGCGACTGTGGAGGCGTCGAACAATGCGGCCAACGGCGCGAATCTCGTCCCGTTGATGACGCTGGGCATACCGGGCAATGCGTCTACGGCGCTGCTGCTGGGCGCGTTCATCATGTATGGCCTCAAACCCGGGCCATTGCTCATGGAGACCAATCCTGACTTCTTCTGGGCCGTCGTGGCGAGCCTTTATATCGGCAACGTCATGCTCCTCATCCTGAACCTGCCGCTGGTCAACCTCTTCGCGAAGCTCCTCGATGTGCCGGAGGCGCTGCTGAACGGTCTCGTGCTGGCGCTCTGCGTCCTGGGAGTCTATACGCGGGAATATCTCATGACGGACCTTTATCTGATGATCGCTTTCGGCGTCATCGGCTACTTCGCGGAGAAGTACAGGTATCCCGTCGCGCCGCTTCTGCTCGGGCTGGTGTTGGGCAACCTGCTCGAGCAGGCGTTGCTGCGTTCGATGTCGGTGTCGAACGGTGATCCCGCCATTTTCTTTACGCGCCCCATATCGCTCGTCATCATGATCGCGGCACTCGCCTCCCTGGCCTATTCCCTCCGGAAGTTCTACGGCGGCAAGTGGGATGCGCGTCCGACCGAGGCGGCCCATGACCCCGAGGCCGGAGATCCGGTTGCCCGAGCCGCAAGCGACGCCATGACGAAACGAGGGCTAACTGCCGATCGTCTCACCGCGATGCTGACGATACCGATCGGCCTGGTGCTCATCTTCGTTGCGTTCCAGGCGCCCCGGCCCAATATCCCGATGGTCATCGGGCCGCATGTGTGGCCGATTTGTATCCTGATCGTTCTGATCGCTTGCGCCGTGCCCTTGTTGTGGCAGCGAGCCGGCGAAACTGAACGGGCATTGGCTGCGTCGCCCGCGTCGGTTGCGGGAGCAGTGAGTGAGCCGGTCTGGTATGCGAAGCCTGGGGTGGCGGCGCTGCTGACGGTTGCGGGTTTGCTCGTCTATGGGCTGCTTCTGGAAACGCTGGGCTTTCTGCTGTGCACAATCCTGCTCGTCCTCTATCAGACACGCGTTATCCAGCAGGATCACTGGGTCCGCAACATCGCCACAGCAGTGATCTTCAGCCTGGCGCTCTATTTCGGAATGACGAAGCTGCTCTCGGTAAAGCTGCCGGCGGGCATGCTGGGTTGGTAGCGGGCTGAGGCAAACGCGGACATGTGACCCGCTGCGCCACGCGAGGCGTTGAATTCTCGTTTCAAACCGCTTTCGCGATCGTCCCCAACACGCCGCAAAACCATTTTTGCGCCGCACTTCGATGCGCACGCCGGGTGCGCCTCTTTCGAGGTGGTTCATGAGGCGCGGCAACCGCACGTGGGCGATATAGCCGGGCGCCGTGAGGGTCAGTTGCGCGCCTGCCGTACGCGGATCGAAGGCGGCGGCACTCGAATTGAGTTTGGCGACGCCCTCGAGCACCGATCTCGCCATCTCTGCGAGCGCGAGCGACGTAGGTGCCATCTCACCATGGCCTCGGACGAGGAGCGGATCGCCGAACGCGCTGCGCAGCCTGCCGAGGGAAACGCTCATCGCAGGCTCGCCGATGTTCATTCGCTGCGCTGCGCGCGAAACGTTGCGAT
>CAZNBS010000269.1:0-6290 GCA_964570955.1 uncultured Burkholderiales bacterium
GGGATGTAGCTCAGCTGGGAGAGCGCTGCAATCGCACTGCAGAGGTCGTGAGTTCGAATCTCATCATCTCCACCAGGTTCAATGGAACTTGACTTGGTTCCTACAAATGGTTCCTAAACGCCAAAGTGCTCCATACAAAGCTCGCCCCGGAAGGCATTGGAGAGAATTGCCCGGCCGCAGCACATCGGCGTCCTTTGAGAGCGTCTCGGCGTTCTCGAATTGTCCGAAGGCGATTTCCGCGCCAAACATCAGAAAGGAATAGGATTTAGCTTCCCAAACGCTTAAACGCGGCCTCCATTTCGACAAAGAATCGTATTGGTATTACAGCGCGCGACGCGGGCAATGGTGAAACCAATGACGATGACCCCAGAAATGCAGCGATGCATCGAATCTTGCAACGAGTGCGCGGCGGAATGCCGAAGCTGCGCTCAAGAATGCCGCGACATGACCGAAATGACCGGAATGGAGGAGTGCGCGCGAATCTGCGATGAGTGCGCCGACACCTGCGATCGAACGGTGCAGACGATGAACGGCGGCTCGAACTCGGACTGCGCTTCTTGCGCCCAGGTTTGCGAACGATGCGCGACCGAATGCGAAAAGTTCGACCACGGCTTCACTCAGAAGTCCGCCCAGGTCTGCCGGTCGTGCGCAGGAGCTTGCCGAGCTTCCCCCGCGACGCCGACGACGGCAGGAAGGATGCCTTGAGGCGGCTTCTTCCGGTTGCATGGCTGGCCGCGGACGGGCTCGCGGGAGGCGTGCTCATCGCGCCCGCCTGGGCCCAAAAGCAAGGCCACGATATGTCCGCCATGAGTTCGCCTTCCCAAGCGATGCACTTGGCGATGGTCAAGATGAGCAAGAACATGGGTTCGATGAAAATGACCGGGGACACCGACCGCGACTTCGCGATGATGATGGCGGAACATCACCAAGGCGCGATTGCGATGGCCGAAATCGAGGTCAAGCGCGGCAAGAACTCCGTTCTAAGAGCGATGGCTAAGAAGATGATCGCGGCTCAGAAGCAGGAGCGAGAAATCCTTCTGAAGCACGCGAAGATGAAGCACTAGACGAGTTCATGGCTCGAGGTTTCGAAAGGATCTGACCATTGTCTTGCAGCCCAAGACTGAGCAGTGCGAGCATTTCGTTGGACTCAGTTCGGTGCCGAGGACCGCTTGGCCAGAACTAGGCCCGGGAACCACCTTCCCTTGGCCGGGGTTATAATAAAGCAGATGCGGAAGCGAGGCAGAGTGATCCATATGGTCGCCATGCTCGCGCTCCTGATGGCAAGCTTGCCAGTGAGCGCGATCGCCTCGCTGTTCAGCCCGACATGTAACCTGCCCTGCTGTGCCGGGAAGCCGGCGCACATGATGGACGATCCCAATTGCGCCAAAGGGTGCGATGAACTCGTGGGCCATCACTCGCCACAAGGCGACGACCATTCTCCAGGGCATCATGCCAAAGCGGACCAAGCTGATTCAGATCATGTCGGACTCGCGGTGGGCCCTTCGCTGTCCAAGCAGCAGGATGAGGCGTGCAAGTGCACCATTCGCTCTGTGCCTTCGACACCCGAGCAGCCGCTCGCTGCGACCACCTCGTCCGCATACCACCCGGTGGCGGCCGATGCGACCCTGCCCGAAAAGGCGGACATTTCCGGAACCAACCGGCTTGACCTGCGGACTCCGGGAATCCTCGGAACTGATTCGGGTCCTCCGGCTTCAAGGCCCAACTACGTCTCCCTTGGCCGTGCTCCTCCTGTGCTCCTTGCGTAAACACCTGCTTGACATCTCTGTCTAGCGGGGTTTCTCGTCGTTGACGCAAGTCCCATTCTCTTAGCACAGGAAAATCATGTTAAACACCCTCATCGCCTTCGCGGCGGTGGCACTTGGCCAAGGCCCGGCGCTTAAATGCCCGGTCATGGGTAGCGCCATCGCCCCATCGTCACCCACCGTCGAATACAATGGCGCTCGCTATCAGTTCTGCTGCGCGGGATGCGATGCCAATTTCGCCAAGGCGCCCGAAGCTTTTCTGAAGACTCAGCGCTCAGCCACGAACACGGTCGGAGTCTTCCTCTTCGATCCCGTCAGCCGGTTGAGGCTCGACGTGGACAAAGCAAAGGCCACAGCCGACTTCGATTCGATTCGCTATCCGTTCCAATCTGAGGAGAACAAGACTGCCTTCCTGGCGAACCCCAAGAAGTTCGCTTCCGTGCCCGCCAAAGAAGCGCTGTATTGCCCAGTCGGGAAGGAAGCCGTTTCTTCGTATTCCAAAGCGAGCGACTACGTCGATCACGAGGGCGTGCGCTGGTACATGTGCTGCGCCGGATGCGGCGGACCCTTTGAAAAGGATCCAAAGAAGTACCTCGTCGCTGGTATCGAGAAGAACATTCAAGTCGCAAAGGCGATCAAGCACGATGCTTCCCATCATCCTGCAGCCCCTGACGTAATGGTCGTCACCAAGGTGAAGTTCGGCAAATACGAGGCCGTGCTCCGCGTTCCCGAGGAAGGTCTTTTCGCCCAAGAAGAGGTCGATGTCGAGTTCCGCGTCGTTGACACAAGCTTAAAGGACCCCGTCGAAGATGGATTCAAGGGCGTCGGTGCTATCGAAGCAACCGCCGTTATGACCATGCCGAGCATGGCAGGGATGCCGGAAGCCAAGCCCGAGGTGCATCGCGAGGGCGTACCCGGCGACTACGGTGTTGTCCTGTACTTTCCCCATGGTGGCGACTACAAGATCGCGCTGACGCTGAACATTCCGGGGCAAGGCAAACATGAAATTGCGTTCCTGGTGGACGTGAAGGACGAGCGCCCGGCGAGCCTGGCAAAGCCGCAGCCTTTCCAACTCAAAGTAGTCGACTGGCCAGCGCAGGCAATGGCTGGTCAACCAAGCAACCTAAAGTTGCAGGTCGTCGAGACGAAGACCGGCAACGTCCAAAGCGCCTTCGACATTGCCCACGAAAAGCGATTCCACCTCTTGCTCGCAAGCAAGGACCTCAATTGGTTCCTTCACGAGCACCCCGAAATGGCAAAGGACGGCACGTGGTCGATTCCGATTACGTTCCCGGCTGGAGGCGACTACTGGATTTACGGCGACGTAGCTCCTAGCGGTAAGGGCTCGCGGGTGCTCATCGCGAAGGTGAGCGTGATGGGTGACAAGCCTAAGTGGGATACACAGTTGAATCTCACGACTACAGCGGTGGACGGTGGCCTTAAGGGCGAGCTTGTGTCTCGCGAGATCCAGGTCGGTCGCAAGACCACGCTCATGGTCAAGCTCTCTGACGAGAAGACGGGACAGGCCGCTGGAGATACGGTCAAGTGGCTTGGCGCAGCCGGCCACATGATGATCTTCCACCAAGACGGCCAAACCGTTGTGCACAGTCATCCGGCCGAGGACGCTGAAAACGAAGCTCAGGTCAAGAAAGGCATGGTCCACTTCACGGGCCGGTTCCCCAAGCCTGGACTTTACAAAGTCTACGCGCAGTTCGACTGGCGCGGAGCCGTTCGGACCCTGGGCTTCGCGATCGAGGTCAAGTAAGTGGAAATCGCGGGCACTGTGCTCTTGATCGGGGCCGGAATCGTGCTTTATGCCTGGCTCATTCTGCGCCGACTTGGCGTAGGTCGGCCAGGTGGGAAACCCGACTGCGGATGCGGAAGGCGTGACGCTTGTGCCACCAAGGAGGAAAAGCGATGAGGGGCCTTGTGTTTGGGTTGGCGCTGTTAGCGCTCGGCGCATCCGCAAGAGCTACACCGGACAACTGGGAGACCTTCAAGAAGGTGTACCGTATCAATCCTGGTTCGCGAATCTTTAAGGCCGAGTGCATGACCTGCCACACGGAAGTGCCCGCCCACAACCCATTCGGTAGGGACGCAAAGGCGGCAGCCACATCCAACAGAGGCGTGCTGACGCTCGAAATCCTTCGATCCCTTGAGCCGAAGGACTCGGACGGAGACGGTTGGCCCAATGTGGAGGAGATAAAGCAAGACTTTCTTCCAGGCGATCCCAACAGCCACCCTGCCGGGATGCCCCCGAAGGCTACAAACCACGAGGGAATGATGGGAGCGGACATGAACGCGAAGAGCGATCCCGCCAAAACTGGGAACGCGCTCGACGCGCTAATACCGCGCCATTCGTTCCATCCACTCGTCATCCACTTCCCGATCGCCCTGTTCATTTTCGGGGCGTTTCTGGAAGTCGTAGGCTGGCGAAGAAAGCACCCTGCGATTCGTGAAGCCGCTTGGTGGTGCCTGCTTGCGGGGGCTCTCTCAACCTTGATCGCGGTGCCGACAGGGTTCCTCCTGTTCTACCGGAGCGGATTCCAATGGCAGGGACTAGCCCTCGTGCACGTCCCACTTGCCCTCACCGCTACCGCTCTCATGATAGCCACCGTGCTCTGGAGGCGCAAAGGCGCACACCAGAGCCTCGCCTATTTCGGCCTGCTCGCCCTCGCCACAGTGGTGCTGAGCGTAGCGGGCCATTTCGGAGCCCAGATGGTGTGGGGCGGCTGACGTCCCAAGGAGATATCACGATGAAGCAGATCCTTCGAACCACTACCCTCGCCGCCCTCGCTGCGGCCCTGTTCGTCACCGCCTTCGCCCAAGATGCCTCGCACTTCAAGGAAGCGGGCAAGGTCTGGGGAAAGGTCAAAGCCGACATCGCGGCGTTCGACAAGGTTGTCAAAGCCAAGAAGTGGAAGGAAGTCCACGAGGCGGCATTCGCCGTCCGCGACGACGCCCTTTTGCTTCCGGAGGCTTCCAAAGCGCTCGCCAAGGACAAGCTGGCCAAGCTGAAGGAGCACCTCAAGATGGTAGGCAGCTTGGCCGGAGAACTCGATGAGGCGGGCGATGCCAACAACGGCAAGCTCGTCGTCGCCTTGGCGACCAAGTTCCGCACCCACGTCAACGCGATCCCTGCGCTCTATCCCAAGGGCGCGCTACCAACGAAAGCCGCTGTCCATTCCCCCGCGAAGGCTGGTGGCCACGAGGGGCATCACGGCGGAGGACATCACTCATGAGCAAGGCGGCCATCCTTCTCATGGCAGTTGCGGGCCTTTTGGTCGTCGGATGTAGCAAGAAGGAAGACACTGCATCCAGCGGAACCCCAACCCCAGCCAACACTTCGGCCAGCGCCGACTACAAGCAAGCCTCGGAAGTCTGGGGCAAGGTGCTCGCCTGCAAAGCAGCGTTCGACCACGTCGTCGAGGAAAAGAACTGGAAGTCGGTCCATGAGGCCGCTTTCGCCATTCGCGACGAGGTGTTGCTTCTCCCCGATGCCTCCAAGCCTTTGGGCGATCACCTCACCGTGGTGAAGGACCAGGTCAAACACGTCGGCGAACTCGCCGAGCAACTCGACGAGGCAGGTGACGCGGGCAATGGCCCAAAGGTCGAAGCCCTCGCCAAGGAAATGACTGAAACGCTTAACGGAATCGCCGCGCACTTCCCCGAAGGCGCACTCCCCAAAGTAGCCGCCGGCAAGGCAAACCTGCCCGCTGGCGACCATGACCATTAAGGAATCAAGAACCATGAAAACACAAACCCTCATCCTCGGCGCGCTCGCTTTGGCAGCCGCCGTATTCGCCACTCCGTTCCAACAAGAGACCGGCAAGTCCTGCTGCGGCGACATGATGGCCATGCAAGCTGGCCACGACGACATGAACAAGCCCGTGGCCGCAAAGATGGTCAAAGGCGTCCAGAAGGCCACGGTTACGATCGATAACGGCATGTACATGCCTGCCGTCATATCGGTCAAGAAGGGCAAGCCGGTCGAACTCACCTTCAAGGCGGGTAAGAGTCCCGGCTGCGGAAGCACCGTCGTCTTCAAATCGCTGAAGATCTCCAAGGAGGTCGGCAGCAAGCCCGTCGTCATCAAATTCACGCCTAAGGACGCGGGAACGATCGCGTTCACCTGCGGCATGGGCATGTTCGACGGCAAGGTGGTCGTAAAGTGAAGGCGCTCGTGCTCGCCACCCTTGCCATGGCCATGGTCGGCGTGGGCGTCATGGGCTGCGGAGGTAGCGGCTCTGTCACGAATACAGGGGCGAACGCCTACACGATCCCGTTCATTGCCCAAAACGACGTCCAGTACATCGACGCGATGGTGCCGCACCACTTGATGGCGATCGACATGGCTCAGATGGTCCTGGACCGTGGCGCGAGCGTCCAGATCAAGGCCATCGCTCAAGCCATCAAGAACGCGCAGGGGCCGGAAATCGCGATGATGAAGAGCGTCCGCAAGACCCTCACGGGCAGCGACGCGATTCCCGCCGCGCCGATGGACTCCTACCTCGACAAGATGATGAT
>CAZNBS010000270.1:0-6283 GCA_964570955.1 uncultured Burkholderiales bacterium
CCCGGTTTCGTGGACACCCGATCCTTTGACCTGGAGGTGTTCACGATGCCGAAGTCTAGACCGCCATATCCGGCGGAATTCCGCCGCAAGATCGTCGAGCTGGCGCGCGCCGGCCGACCGATCCCGCAGATCGCCGAGCAGTTCGAACCTTCCGAGCAGACCATCCGCAACTGGATCGCGCAGGCCGATCGCGACGACGGCAGGCGTAGCGACGGGCTGACCAGCGTGGAGCGCGACGAGCTCAGCCGGCTGCGCCGGGAGAACCGCCAGCTCAAGCTCGAGCGCGAGATCCTGGCAAAGGCCGCGGCCTGGTTCGCACGGGAGACCGACAAGATCCCCGACAAGGGTTCGAATTCGTGAGGGCGAATCAGGCCATCTATCCGGTGGCGACCATGTGCGGGCTGCTCGAAGTCTCCGTGAGCGGCTATTACGCATGGTGTGAACGGCCGCGCTCACGGCGCGCGATCGCCGACGAGGCGCTGCTCGGGTGCATCGGCGAGATTCACGCGCGCTCGCGCGCAACCTATGGCGCGCCACGCGTGCACGCGGAGCTCGTCGCCGAGGGCTGGCACGTCGGACGCAAGCGCGTGGCGCGGCTGATGCGCCTGGCGGGCTTGCGCGGGGTGTGCCGTCGCAAGTGGATCGCGACGACGGTTCGCCGGCCCGACGCGCGGCCGGCGCCGGATCTGGTCGAGCGCGCCTTTGTCGCCCGAGCGCCCGATCGGCTGTGGGTCGCCGACATCACCTACATCCCGACCTTGGGGCGGGTTCCCGTATCTGGCGGTCGTGCTCGATGCGTTCAGTCGTCGCGTCGTGGGCTGGGCGATGGCTAATCATCTGCGCACCGAGCTCGTCCTGGCGGCGCTCGACATGGCGCTCTGGCAACGGCGTCCTGACAGGGTCGTGCATCACTCTGACCAGGGCACGCAGTACACCTCGATCGCCTTCGGGATGCGCTGCCAGGAGATGGGCGTACGTCCCTCGATGGGCTCGGTGGGTGATGCCTACGACAACGCGATGGCCGAGAGCTTCTTCGCGTCGCTGGAGACCGAACTCCTCGATCGGCGCCGCTTCAAGAGCCAGGCCGAGGCGCAGGTCGCCGTGTTCGACTGGATCGAGGGCTGGTACAACCCGCATCGTCGTCACAGCGGGCTCGGCTATCACTCGCCGGTCGAATTCGAACGGCGATATCATCAACACAACGCCCTGCCGCGGCCGGTTACCCACAGGCAGTCGCGGCCGCGTGCGAGAGAGGCGCCGCCCGCGCCTGCCTGTGGATAACCGGCTTGACCCAAGCCGATAACCGTCCACGGAAGCGGGGCAACTTCAGTTGCCGCCATTGGCGGCGATGCGCGCGAGCACGGTCTTGTGCAGCCACATGTTCATCTTCGCCGAATCACCCATCAAGTCAGCCGGGCAGCCCAGGAGATCGCCAAGTAGCCGCAGACAACGACAACCTTATTGCGTTTGTCGTCCGCCACTTTGCCGGCGTTGCGCCCGGTCAGCCAAGTCAATCGCCGGTCAGACACCTGGACAACATGGTTTGGTGTAATGCAACTTGCGAGGAGTGTCACGGCGAGACCTAAGAGGTAGCTACTCGTTGTACCCTAAAGATCTTTCATTGAGGAGCCCTCGCGGCGCGCTCAACAGATGCAGCGAGCGCCTGATCATGTATTTTGTGGCCCATTATGACGCTTGAGGTCCTCAAGTCCCTTGGAGGAGCTTTGGCCGTTGCCGGGCCCATCATCGGCCTTTTTGAGTGGGCCGAGAAAGGGCTTAAGCGTGAGCGTGCGACGGAGCTCTGGCAGTGGGTTCAGGGCGGCGGGATCGAGGTGCAGGTAGCCGCCTGGCCGCGCCTGTTTGTCGCGATGTTCGACGGGCTGTTCGGTGACAGCCACTTGTCGCCGCGGTGCTTCCTGCGTTCCGCGATCATGTCGGTGGTGGTCGTGGCGGCGCTCACCCTGTTCTGGTTCTCCGGAGCGGATGAGGCGGATCGGGCCTACTTTTGGTCCAGTGAACTGCTGTACTTCGTGCCGGTCATTGTCGCCGTCAACGTAGTGCCCGATTACCTTTCCCTCCTGCAGACTCGCGGGATCCTGCACGTGATGTCCGCAACCTCGCGAGCAGGCACTCTGATCGCGCTGCTCGCGCTCGACCTGGTCGCATCGATGGCCATCACCTTCCTCGTCGGAGGCGTGTTGCGGGGGGTCGTCAGCCAGTTCGGCCAGGGGGTCTTTGAACCGCTGGATCTAGTCACCGCGTGGCCCATCGACATCGCGATGCTGTTCTTTGGCTACGGGGCCGGCCTGGAGAGCTCTCGGGGCATGTCGATCGGCGTGTTCGTCTACTCCGCACTGTGGACGTCGGTCTGGGTTTGGCTGTTCGCGGGCGCATCCATGTTTGCGCGAGGCCGGGGCCGTATCACGGCGCTGCGCACCTTGGTCTTCCGGTGGGTCAAGGTCGAAGAGACTCCCTACAGGGCGATCGGAGTGATCGCGACGATAATCGCCGTGCTCGGCTACGCGGTGATCAGCCTGCTGCGCTACCTTGTCTCAGTGGTAGGGTGACCAGTCGAAATACACTCCCGCGTTCCATCGGTTCTCGTAGAACGCCACAAGGACGGAATGGTAGCCGGCCGGGAGAAACACCTCCTTCCGCCGGAACTCGAACGCCCCGTCCTTCCAGTCATCTATGACCATCCTTCCATCGATCCAGACACGGATGCCGTCGTCCGAGCCGTAGGTGAGGGTGTAATTCCCGCCATTGAACCGGAAAGTTCCCGAAAACACCATGGTGAACGTGTCAAGATCGAACGCGCCACCGGTGCTGAAGGTATCGCCCTTGCCAGGCTCACCAGTGCCTTGGGCGAGCATCCGGTCGAGTTCCTCGCCGTAGTCGCTTCTCGCATCGCTTTGCTGCGCGACGAGTCCGTCCGCGGTGGCGAACTGTCCTGGTTGCAGCCGGCCAGACATGTTCCGCGGACCGCCATAGTCGAATTTGAGGTTGATTCCGCCGAGACAGACCGGAAACGCCGCTGCGGCCGGTCCCTGGTATCCGATCCCGTGGTACAGCGTCACGTGATAGACGCGCATGTGGACTGGACACTCGGACGTCACGCCGCTCTGGGCATCGGCGGCCTGCGAAAAAAGCGCAGCAATGCCGGTCAGTGCGGCGAGCGCGAGGCGTTTGACGGCCGTGCCCACGCAAATCACCCTTTGCCTGCGCTCCTCGGCTCTCGAGTGGTTGCGAAGACTATCAATGTCGGGCATGTCAGGGTCAGCCCGCTTTGTTGGTGTTCGCGCAGTTCAACGCTGTCGCGACGTTCATCCCCAGAGGGCACCCAAGCGTCCAGGCTGTCAGCACAGGCATTGGACTCCAAGAATCGGTGCCAAATATTGAGCGCCGTCAACACGATGGCGGATAGCCACCGATATGTCCGTCGATGGCCGAACGCGGACTCTCATCGCAGATCGGCGCGAACGTCTCCCGCTCGCGTGAGGACCGTTGCGGTGAGCCGGAAACGAAAAAAGCCCGGCGTCCGCCGGGCCTTGACTCGACTTGGCTCCCCGACCAGGGCTCGAACCTGGGACCTGCGGATTAACAGGCTCGTAATGCGTTGATCTAACTACGGTAATGGCCCGCCCTCGCTCGCCAGGCCTAGTCGAAATACGCTGACCCGGCCACGTTTTCACCACGTAGGCTCTTCAATATAGGGTTGAAGGCTGGGCGAACCTACGTTTCCGCCGCGCCCAGGTGGGCCGACTGCTCCGGTATTGCGTTCTTCGCGAACCTCGTATAGTCTGACGATCTGTCAGACGCAACTGAGTTGCTCAATGAGACGCAAGAGCAAAGTCGCCGGCCCACCGAGGCTGAGCGAGAAAGAGATCGTCGTGCTGCGGCTGCTCATCAGCGGGCGGCGCGAGATGTACGGACTCGAACTTGTCGAGGCATCCGATGGCGCGCTCGGCCGCGGCACAGTCTACGTAACGCTCGAGCGCATGGAGTCGAAGGACTACGTCCGCTCGCGAAAGGAGTCGGGAGCAGCCGAAGGCGCCGCAGCGCGCCGCCTTTACAAACCGACCGGTCTCGGCGAGAGAGCACTTGCGGCATGGGAGGCAGCCGGACGTTACTTTGCAGGGGGCGCAGCATGAGCACGCCGAAGAAGCCACCGGCGACCGGTGATTACGCCGACCCCAGCAGCGGAAGCCAGTACGGGTTTATTCGAGCGAGCGAGAATCCCTATTTCCGCAATCATCCATCGATCCGGATTCGGGATCACTATGCGCGCTTCACAAATCCCGCGTCTGCATATGGCCTCCAGGCAGTGGAGACCGACGACAAAGTGCTGGCGCTCGGCCACGTGACGCTAGTGTCTTCTGGGACGATGACTGCGACGCTCACGAACTCCGGATCGGTCTTGCGCGGGGAGGGTTACGTCGGTCCGCCGAGGGCGGAGGCTCCGGCTCGCGAACGCCCCGAGAAGCTACCCAGGGCTGAGGCGAGCTCGGAGGCGAGCGATCACCCGGTGCGAATCAAGCGGGCGCCCGGCAGCGGGATGCGATGGATCGCTGATTTCCTGCTCTCGCCGCGGAAGGCCGAGCTTCTCATCGAGACGGTGATTGCCGACTTCGACTATGAGTTTTCCGTCGCACTTCGCCAAGGGCGGAGCGTCAAAGCGTTCTGGATCGCCGTTCGATATTGGAGCGCGTTCGCGTGGAACATCGTGTCGCCGCTCTTCGCCGCTATTCGGTCTATCTGGAGGGAACCGGACTAGCGCCGGCCAAAGCGCGGCGCACGCGAGGTGGCCGGGATCGAGGTGAAGCCGTCTGCCACGGTGACGCCCGCCGACTTCCGCGGTTTGCGCAAGCTCACGAGTACGGCCGGCAAACGCTTCGTCTCCGGTGAGGTGCAATACGGCGGGGAGGCGAGCGCGAGCTTCGGCGAACGCCTCCACGCGGTGCCGCTTCGCGCGCTGTGGGAGGCGACCTGAGCGGTGTTGCTCGAGCCGCGCACGCGGCCGCGCGCACGCTGCCCGCCCGTTCGACTGCGCAGGCCGGCAGACACTCCCGGTCGGCCGGACTACGCACGGGCGTTCGTCCATCGTGCGGATTGACACACCGCCCCCCGAGTTTCCGCCCCTTAGTGGCGTCGCCTCCCGCATAATTCCCACCCGCAACGGCCCAGAGCCATCCCGAAACGGCCGTGCATGGCGACGTTGATCCCTTTGATCGGAGCCGTAACTGCCGGCTGCCGAGCGATGACTCGGTCAAGCTCATGACTATCTGCGCTGGCAAGGGCCCCGAGGTTTTGGCCGTCGCGATTCCGGCCATTCGGGTCATGCGCCACGCGGGCGAAGACGCCATGAACGCTGGTAGTGACCCGCCACCGCAACACCGAATTCGCCCGACTCGCGCAGTCGCGGGAGCGGCTCGCGCATGATGCGATCGCTTAGGTCGACGCGGCACCGCGTTCGCGAGCTGAGCCGCGTGCTAGCATGCCGCGCCATGGGAGGACCCACAAAGGATGGCGGCCGAGCAAGAGGCTAGGCAGCACATCGACCAACTGCTAGCCGCCGCCGGCTGGCACGTCTGCGACTTCAAGCAGGCCGACATCCATTCGGCGCGCGGCGTTGCGATTCGTGAATTCGGGCTCAATGAGGGCTTCGGAACCGCCGACTACCTCCTGTATGTGGATGGCAAGGCGACGGGCGTCATCGAGGCGAAGAAAGTCGGCGCCACGCTGACCGGGGTCGAGGTTCAGTCCGGCCGCTACGCACAAGGGCTCCCGGCGAGCCTGCCCGCCTGGCGGCGGCCGCTGCCGTTCATTTACGAGTCTACGGGTGCTGAGACTCACTTCACGAACGGCCTTGACCCTGAGCCGCGGGCGCGGGGCGTCTTCGCATTCCACAAACCGGAGACGCTGGCATTGTGGCTAGAAGGTCTGCCGCAAGCGACTGTGCTGGTAACTGGTAGCGGCGTGCCGGCGGGACAGCCAGCGGACTTCGTCCCCGCGACGTTCCTCTCCCGCGTTCGTGCCATGCCGGAACTGGTCACCGAGTGGGGAGAACACAGACTTTGGTCGGCCCAGATCACCGCCATCCGCAACCTGGAAAAGAGCCTTGCCCAGAACAAACCCCGCGCCCTGATCCAGATGGCCACCGGCAGCGGCAAGACCTTCACCGCCATCAGCTTCATCTACCGGCTGATCAAGTTCGCCGGTGCGCGGCGTGTGCTGTTCCTGGTGGACCGCGGCAACCTGGGCCGGCAGACCAAGAAGGAGTTCG
>CAZNBS010000271.1:0-6242 GCA_964570955.1 uncultured Burkholderiales bacterium
GCGCCGGCGATAGAGTCGCGCATGGGGAAAAGGGTGGTTTGAAATTCCTATTCGCCGTGGTCCCGGAGCTGATCAACCGCACCCTCGACATCGACACCCTGGTTCGAAGCACGAGTATCTGGGGTGATATCGGCGCCCCCGGCGTGCTGAACCCGGGACGGTTCGTCACCTACGACCTGGGTGCGAACGTCGACACGTGTCCCGCGGTTTACGGCGTGCTCAACACGCGGATCACTGGCGCGGCAGCGCGGGAGCAGACCCGACTGGGCCGGCTTCTCAACCCGCACGAACCGAACCCATTGAACGCCTCGGCACTGGTCGCTGCTCAACTTCCCGTAGTGACGAACCTCCTTCTTGCCGGGTCGGCGACGGCAAGCGACACCATCCGCCAGAACATGATGATCAACCTCATGCGGGACTCGTCGGTGGCGATCCCGCAGCTTCTCGCCGACCCGGCCGCCGTCCAGGCTGCGCTCGCCCAGGCCCAGGCCGAAGTCACGGCGGAATCAGCTTTTGTGACGATGGCCAAGATGGCCGAGTCCGCGCTCCCGAAGATCCGCAACGTCGTCGAGATCCTCGTGATCGCCGTCTTCCCGATCATCGTCCTGCTGATCGTCGCCGCCGGCAGCAAAGCCGGCCTCGTGATCAAAACCTACGTTATGGCTTTCGTGTGGGTCCAGCTCTGGGCGCCGCTCTACGCGGTGCTGAACTACGTCGCCACATTGGAGAGCGCGACCAACGTACAGGCCGCGGCGCAGGGGGTTGCAGCGTGGACGCTTTCGACAACGGCGATCATCGGATCGACGCTGATTTCGGACCAAGCGGTCGCCGGGATGATGACGCTCGCGGTGCCGGTGATCGCCACCATGATCGTCGCGGGAGGCGCGCAGTCGCTCACGAGCATGACCGGTACCGTAATGGGTCCCGCGCAGTCGAGCGCGCAGAGCGCCGGGGCCGCTGCCGGCGCTGGCAATGTGGGATTTGGCAATGCGACGTGGGAGACCGCAAGCTGGGACAACCGAAACGCCCACAACTGGTCTCTTTCGAGAGCCACGACGTCACCTTCGCGGTCGAGCTTCACCGACGTGACGGGAACCGTGGAGACCGGGGCAGGGGGCTACGGGCCGGTCTACACCACGAACCAGGGGCGAGGCGTGGTCACCCCGCAGATGATGGCTTCAGCCGGTCACGAATGGTCGCGTCAGGCCGATCGGTTCACGCAGATCGGTCAGACCCAGTCCCTGCAGGCGCAGGAGAGTTGGCGAGCGGCAACCCAGAATGCGATTTCATACGTTCGGGACAATTCAAGCTACTCCCGAGAAACGGGCGGGTACACCTGGCAGGACGGGGCACGGATGAGCAGCCAACAGCAGGCTGTTGCGCGTAGCCTGGATACGATCGCGAACCAGCTTGGACTAACGGACTCCAGCTCTGCTTCCCGGGTATTCGAGGCAAGTTTGGGCGCTGGGGTGGACCTAAAGGCGATCCGTCTGGCCGGGGGCGCCTCGCTACGCAACGCGAGCGATCAGCAGATCACTGATGCAATGCAGAATGTGAGCCAGATCGTTCGCGATGCTGGGATTTCTAACGAGAGAGCAATCGTGCATGCGGCCATGGCCGGCGGAGGATTTGAGGTCGGTCAGCAGGCGAACCGCCGCGGCGCAAGTGAGTTAAGGGCTACTCAAGAGGCTGCGGCCGCGTACGAGCGTCAAGCATCCTCGTCCCTATCCGAAGCTCGCGCACTACGAAGTGCCGCTTCGATCGTCACGCGAGAGGGCTTCTCTATTGCAGGGGACGATATCTACGCCATTCACCAGAGAGCCGCGGCCGAGGGTGTCTCCCGCGCATCCATGAACGACCCCGGGGTAATGATGGATGTTGCCCGCCGCCACTTCCTTGACAAGTACGGCGATTCGCTCGCCAATGCACCGCGAGACGCTGACGCGAGCGCCCCTGCACCGACGGCAGATCAGCTTAGTGCGCCGACGTTCTCCGACGGGACAGCGGCATCCGCGGAGGCAGTGCGGCACCGAGGTTCTACATTGCAGGAGCAGGTTTCCGCGCGAAACCGCGCCGAAGGTGTCTCGGAGCATGCCAGTCCCTCCCTGCGCGACACTGCAAGTCACTTCGCGGGGACTAAGCAACGGACGCAGACGGAAGTCGACGTTCGTGAGGCGCGCCTTAGTGAGGACGAAGAAGCGCTCCACGGCGAGCGCGGGCGTCGTTACGAGAGAAAAAGCCAATTTACCAATGCGAATCCGGGAGGCAAGCCCGAGTCCGAGCCATTGCTTACCACTCAGTGGGAGTTCTATAGGGGAGACGGCGCCCCACCTAGCCAAACACCGTAATGGTGCCTTCGGGGACTCGCCGATCAGCGATCTGGGGGGTAATGCAACGTGTTGGTAGGGTCGTAATGCAGCGGTGGCTCTGCAGTGACGGCACGTTCACGCTCCGATGAACCTGTCGCGAATCCGGCTCGACTGTGTCGTGTAGGCGACCTGGAGTGACCCACCGCAGCTCGAATCGCGAAGATGAGCACACAAAGGCCAGCTCCGACCAAACCCGTAAGGGGTCGATCGAAAGCAGCGATGACCGCGCAGACCGCCAACGCGAGTCCGAACTCAATAGCCAACCGCACTTTCCCGTAGGTCATAGGGCTTGTACTCGAATGCGATCGGAACGCTAGCACAAGCGCTCTCCCGTCGCACCCACTCTAGGAGGGGCCAGTGGACACCCGAAAGGCAGCGGACCTGACAAACGTCATGGCAGAAGCTTTGGTTTCCGATCTCTTGAGAGAGCGCCGTTTCGAGCGACGCTGGAGGTGGGTCACGCGCACCTTGTTCATCGGCGGGTCCCTCGCCCTGTCCCTTCTTTACTTCTTTCTCTGGGCCCCGCAACTTGGCTGGCGGGTGGGCCCGATCGGCGACGTCGTGGGGGTGGTCCGAATCGACGGGGAAATCACCCAGGCGTCGCGCGCGTCCGCCGAACGGGTCGTCCCCGCACTGCGACGAGCTTTCGAGTCTCCGCGGGTGAAGGTCGTTGTGCTCGCCATCGACTCTCCGGGCGGTTCGCCCGGCGAAGCCGAGCGCATCTACCGCGCAATGGAAAGTCTGCGCGCGGAGCACGGTAAGCCCGTCGTGGCAGTGATCAGCAATGTCGGTGCATCCGCCGCGTACTTGATCGCGCTGCACGCGAACAAGATCTACGCGGGTCAATACAGCCTCGTCGGTTCGATCGGCGCCGTCCTCGCCAGCTGGGACCTGCACCGCGCTGCGGAACGGCTCGAGGTCTCTCAGCGGCTCTACGCTTCCGGTCCCCTAAAGGCGATGCTCAGTCCTTTTCAGCCCACAACACCCGAATCCGACGCGAAAGCCCGCACCTTAATCGACGGGATTGGGCAGACATTTGTCGCCGAAGTCCGCCGACTACGCGGTCACCGCCTTAGTGACGGCGCGGACATCGCGACAGGGGAAGTCTGGCTTGGTCGCGACGCACGCGCCCTTGGCCTCGTCGATGGGATCGGGTCACTCGAGGAGGTGATTTGGAACGACTGGCGCCTTAATTGGTACGACTTTGGCCCGCGCCGTGGTGGCGGGCTGCTCTCCGTCGAGACCGTCGCCGAGCTCCTGCAGCCGATTCTCGAGCAAGTGCTCTCGGGCCTCTCCCTGCAGGTCCGATAGACGCAAACGGACCTGCGCGTATCTCGGCGACCGGAAATCGGAGCCGTCTCTCACGGTTTCGATAACATGTGCTTTCCCTTGCTTCGCTCGTCAGCCGGGTGGATAGATAAACCTGTCAGCGTTGTCTCGATGCGCTTCTGGTTCGGGAATCTCGATGCCCGGTTCCCGCTCCCACCATCCGCAGGGAAATACCACAACGAGGCGATGCCGGAGGCACCAGATGTGCACGCCATCCTCGCGCCCCATCGCATGAACGCACGTCCGGCAGTCTCGCGCCGAATTGTCTCGCCAGGGACTGAAGGTCGCGGCTGCCATCGCCCAAGGCTACTCGACGCGCTGGCTCACCAAACGACCCACTTGCAGTCTCTCGCGTTCCGACGTCCCTCTATCGCCCACGCCGAAGAGCGGCGACCACGGAGTTCGCCCGCTCCGCGCTTCTTAGAACTCGCCACACATTAAGCGTTGTGTGGCGAGTTCGGGCGAACCGCCCGAGGCGCGTGACATCGATCGAGTCAGGCGGCTGAGACCGGCGGCTCCCGGCCAGGACCAGTCATTCGGTGGCTGACCGTCCGGGCTTCTGGGGCTGCAATTCCTTGGCGCGCAGTGACCGCACCTGACGAGCCACCCTCCGAGCCGCTTGAGCAAAGACTTCCGCGCTCGGCGCCAATGTTCGGCCTCTTGGTCGAAGGATCCCGATGGAAATGCCTACCGGCAGATCGATGGGAAGCACGCGTACAAACCCTGGGGCGTTCCCCAGGCGAAGAGCAGAACCGTATACGACTGTGAGGAAGTTGTTCCTGCCGATAAGGTTATACCGAACAGAAATGGACATCGTCGTCACGGCTGTCTCCGAGAGAGTTAAACCGCGCTTGCGGAATTCGTTCCTGAGTTGCACGGTTACCGGCGCATCTGCTCCCGGTAGCACCCACTGCATGCGCGCGACGTCCTCCAACTTGATCGATCGTTTGCTAACCAGCGGATGGCGCGCAGCTGCGACGATGAAAAGCCGATCGTCAAACAGCTCCTCAAATACCAATCCATTGGCGTCCCCCGCGGCGTGTTGCGCGCCTATGCCGATATCGACCGACCTTGCAGTCAGCTCGCCGGCCAATTTCCTTGCGTCGAGCTCGGCGACCTCAAACCGAAACTGTGGGTGATCGCCCAGTACGCTGTTCATGATGGCGGGCACTAGCCCAGCACACATCGTGGGCGTACCGCCAATGCGCAGGTCGCCGCCGCTCGCGCCGGAGAGAGACCGCAACTCGTCGACGGCGTGGCGGAGCTCTTCCAAGACGCCCGTCGCGCGGCGGAGGAGCACCTCCCCATGCGGGGTCGGGGAGATTCCTCGATTTGTCCGGTCGAACAACAACACGCCCAAGGTTCTCTCGAGCTCGGTTATGCATCTTGACAGCGCAGGTTGGGTGAGGCCGATGTCACTCGCTGCCTTCGACATGCTTCCCGAACGCGCGGCCGTGACGAACAAGCGAAGCTCGCGCAACGTTATACGCCGGGTGATGTCTACGTCGCGCATCGCTATTACTTATTTGGTATAGCGGAAAGCCAACTTTTGATAACTGGAGTATAGCCACTTGCTAAGCTGTGCTGCGTTACCACCACCCAATCGAAGGAGTAATGCCCATGCGAACCACGCTCATGATGTGCGCTACCGTCTTGGCTCCAGCTATCGCCGATGCGCAGGCACTGGCCGGAGCCCACGGGGAGCGCGAAGGGATCACCGCTGTCGCCCGGCACGTCTTTGATGACCCAACGATGCCTGGAAAAGAGTTTCGCGTGCTCCATACGACGTACGCTCCGGGCGGGCAGAATCCGAAGCATTACCACCCCTCACATGTCGTGTTCTACGTGCTCGAGGGCAATGGGGTCTGGCAGGAGGAGGGAAAGGAGGCCGTCAATCTCAAGCCTGGCGAGAGCCTGCACGTTCGGCCAGGGACAGTTCACGCACATAGAAACCCGAGTACCACCGAAAGATTGGTGTTTCTGGAGTTTGTGATCGTCGACAAGGGTCAGCGCAGCACAGTGCCCATGCGATAGGGAGTTGCCTGCTTTGGGTCTATTCTGTTGAAAAACTCGGAATCGCAAGGCTGGAAGATTTCCGTCTGACGTCGAGCTAATCGAAAACACCAGCCGATCCTCGCTTGTGGCCCCGTCAAGAGGCTCCACATCGCGACATCAACTGCTCCGCGTACCCCCTCAGCTTGAAGCGAGCTGCGCGTCCCAGAAGGGCTCTAATTTTCTAGTCGTCAACGTAAATCGAGTTTTTCAACAGAATAGGTCGATCTCAGTCGTTCGATCAGCCTAGCTTGAGTCGGAGCCCGCGTCCGGGCTTTCTTATTCCAGTCCATGCCCACCTCGCGCTCCCATCACCCGCGCGGGCACGTGACACGTCCTATCAAAGTCGGGAGCAGGTTAAGCACGGAAGCCCGGTATCGTGCCTCCGGCGAGCAGATACAGCCCCGCAAGCACGAGGAGGAGGCGCTGCATCAACAACCGGCAAAGCTCGCGGCCGGAGAAGACGCGGAGCCTACCCAATCGCGACCTCGA
>CAZNBS010000272.1:0-6236 GCA_964570955.1 uncultured Burkholderiales bacterium
CCCGGCATCGCTTCCGGCGGATGCGGCCGCGGCAGTTCCGCGACCATGCAGTCGGTGGTCAGGATCAGCCCCGCCACCGACGCAGCGTTCTGGAGCGCGGTGCGCGTCACCTTCGTCGGATCGATCACGCCCATGTCCATCAGGTCACCGTAGGCGCCGGTTGCCGCATTCACGCCGAAGCTGCCGGACCCGGCGGCGATCCGGTCGGTCACCACCGAGGGTTCCATCCCCGCGTTCGCGACGATCTGGCGCAGCGGCTCCTCCAGCGCGCGCATCACGATCCTGATGCCCGCTTGCTGGTCGTCGTTCTCGCCCTGCAGGGCGGACAGTGCCGCGCGCGCCCGCACCAGTGCGACCCCGCCGCCCGGCACGATGCCTTCCTCGACCGCCGCACGCGTCGCGTGCAGCGCATCGTTCACGCGCACCTTGCGTTCCTTCATCGCCGTCTCGGTGGCACCGCCCACCTTGATCAGCGCCACGCCGCCGGCCAGCTTCGCGGCGCGCTCCTGCAGCTTCTCCTTGTCGTAATCGCTCTTGGCCGAGTCGATCTCCGCCTTGATCTCCTTGATGCGTGCCTGGATCGATGCCGGCGCGCCGGCGCCGCCGATGATCACGGTGTTGTCCTTGTCGATCTCCACGCGCTTGGCCTGGCCCAGATCGTCCAGCCGCGTCTTGTCGAGCTTGCCGCCCAGATCCTCGGCAATCACCCGCCCGCCGGTCAGACAGGCGATGTCGTCCAGCATTGCGCGGCGGCGATCGCCGAAGCCTGGAGCCTTCACCGCACAGGCCTTGAGGATCCCGCGCGCCGCGTTGACCACGAGCGTGGCGAGCGCCTCGCCCTCGACGTCCTCGGCGATGACGAGAAGCGGCCGGTTGGCCTGGGTGACCTGTTCGAGCAGCGGGAGGATCTCGGCGATACCCGAGATCTTCTTGTCGTGGATCAGCACCAGCGGGTTGTCCAGCACGCAGGCGCGCTTCTCCGCACTGTTCACGAAGTAGGGCGACAGATAACCTCGGTCGAACTGCATGCCTTCGACCGTCTCCAGTTCGTTGTCCAGGCCCGAGCCGTCTTCCACCGTAATCACGCCCTCCCGGCCGACCTTGTCCATCGCCTGCGCGATGATCGCGCCGACCGAGCGATCGTTGTTGGCGGAGATCGCGGCCACCTGCGCAATTTCGGTGCTGGCGCTGCACGGTCGCGACGTGCGCTTCAGTTCGGCCACGGCGGCGGCCACGGCGGCGTCGATGCCGCGCTTGAGGTCCATCGGGTTCATGCCGGCCGCGACATACTTCATGCCTTCACGGACGATCGCCTGGGTGAGTACCGTGGCCGTCGTCGTGCCGTCGCCGGCGATCTCCGAGGTTTTCGCTGCCACCTCGCGCACCATCTGGGCGCCCATGTTCTCGAACGGATCCTCGAGTTCGATGGCCCTGGCCACGACGACCCCGGAATTCGCCACCACCGGCCCGCCATAGGGCTGCTGCAGGATGACGTTGCGGCTCTTGGGACCCAGCGTGACCTTCACCGCATCGGCGAGGATATTCACGCCCGCCAGGATCTTCGCCCAGGCGGCGTCGTGAAAGAGCAGTTGCTTGGCGGGCATCGAGTCCTCCGTGTCTGACAGCGCGTTACGCACCGGGCGTTGCATGCGGTGACCCGAACCCTAGCAAGACGAGGCGGGCGCATGTTGATGGAAGTCAACCAGCCCGAACACAGAGACGGACACCCCGAACGACGGATGGCATTCGATCAGGCCGAATCTATAATTAGCGGGAAGCGGGAAGTCCGTTGTGATCGATGCGTCGCCTGCCCTTTCGAACGGTAGTTCTTACACTCGCTCGGCACTGCTTTGGATATCAATCTGGCGGCCCACCTCGCCCCACGAGTTCGCCTGTTCGACGCCGTGGCGTCGACCACTCCGGACTTCATCTATGTTTTTGACCCCGAAGGACGGTTTCAGTACGCGAACAGGCGCCTGCTGGAAGTCTGGGGCCTGTCGCTCGAGGACGTGATCGGGAAGACCTGTCTCGAGCTGGGCTACGAGCCCTGGCATCACGACATGCACATGCGCGAGATTGCACATGTCGTCGCGACGAAGCAGGCGGTGACTGGCGAGGTGCCGTTCCGCGCTCCGCGAACGGGAATCTTCGGAGTGTACGAGTACATCTTGACCCCGGTTGTGGATGCAGCCGGAGCGGTCGAACTCATCGCGGGCACCACCCGCGACGTGAGCGAGCGCACGCGCGTCGAGGAAGCGCTGCGCACCAGCGAGGAGCGATTGGCGATCGCGCTGCAGGCGGGACAGCTCGGATTCTGGGATTGGGACCTCATCAGCGGATCGGTCGTGTTCGGAGGATGCTGGGCCTCGATGCTGGGCTACGCGATCGAAGAAATCGAGCCGCACGTGCGAGCGTGGGAGCGGTTGATCCATCCGGACGACCGGGCGTGTGTGATCGCCGTCCTGGACGAACACCTGGCTGGACGCATCGACTTCTATGAATCCGAGCATCGGCTGCGGCATCGCGATGGATCGTGGCGCTGGATCCTCGCCCGCGGACGCGTCGTCGAGCGGGAAGCGGACGGCAGCCCCTTGCGTGCGCTCGGAACGCACCTGGACATCACCGCGCGCAAGCTGGCCGAGCAGAACCAGCGGAGAAGCACGGAACTGCTGCAGTTCCTGGCGCAGCTGAGCGCGGACCTGGCGCCCCTTGCCTCGACCGTGGACATCGTGCGGCGAGCGGGCGCGCGCATCGGCGAACACTTCCGACTATCGAGGCTGGACTTCTGCACGGTGGAGGAGGGGTCGGACGAGGTCCGCGTGTTCCACGAGTGGCTGGCAAAACCCGCCGTGAGCGGCATCGGCACGCACCAGCTGGCCAGCTACCTGGACGCGGATCTCATCGCGGATTTGACGGCCGGGCGCGTCGTGTCGATTCCGGATGTGCGCCAGGATCCACGCACGGCCGTGCGCAGGTCGCGCTACGCTTCATGGAGCCTGGTCTCCCTCGTCCTCGCTCCGCACCTGCGTGCGGGCAGCATCATGCTCCTGGTGTTCGGCGTGGACGAGGCGCGTGACTGGAACGAGGATGAGATCGCGCTCATTCGAGAAGTGGCCGAGCGGGTCCATATTCTGGTCGACCGCGCCGAGGCCGAAGCCGGACTGCGCAAGAGCGAGTCGTTCTACCGGCAGACGCTCGAATCGATTCCCGGCATGAGCTTTACCAACACGCCCGATGGCGCATACGAATACGTGAGCGCACAGTGGGTCGACTACACCGGAATGCCTGCACAGCAGCACCTGGGTACGGGCTGGGTGAAGGTGTTGCATCCCGACGACCGCGAGCGCGCGATGTCGGCCTGGCGTGTGGCGGTAACGGGAACGGGTGTCTACGATCTGGAGTACCGCGTACGCCGGCACGACGGGGTGTACGAATGGTTCAAGGTGTGGGGTCAGGCCATTCGCGATGAACGCGGCAACGTGTCGCGCTGGATCGGGACGGCGGTCAACGTGGACAGCCTCAAGCGTGCCGAAGAGGCACTGCGCGATTCCGACCGCCAGAAGGATGAGTTCCTCGCCATGCTCGCGCACGAACTGCGCAATCCCCTGGCGCCGATTCGTACCTCCGCGGGCATCCTGCGTGCGCGCGGTTCGACCGATCCCGTGCTCCGACGCAGCCAGGACATCATCGATCGCCAGGCTGCACACATGGCACGCCTGCTCGACGACCTGCTCGACATCTCGCGGCTGTCGCGCGGCCGCCTCACATTGCAGCGCGCAGCAATCGAGCTGCGGCCTCTCCTGGAGGCCGCCATCGAGACGAGCCGCCCCCTGATCGACGAGCGCGACCAGGAGCTCGTGCTCGAGGGCGTGGATGAAGCCGTTGTCCTGTATGCCGACGCAGCGCGGCTGACGCAGGTCTTCGCCAATCTGCTGAACAACGCGGCCAAGTACAACCATCCGGGCGGACGCATCGAGATGACCGTCGACCGCGGCAGCGAGTGGGTGGAGATCCGGGTGCGCGACAGCGGACTCGGGATCGAAGCGGACATGCTCGACCGTGTGTTCGAGCTCTTCGTGCAGGGCGCCCACGCACGCCAGCACGGCGGCGGCGGGCTGGGGATCGGTCTGTCGCTGGCGCGTCGGCTGATCGAGATGCACGGTGGTCGCATCACGGCAGAGAGCCCGGGGCCGGGCAGCGGGAGCACCTTTCGGGTGTCGTTGCCGATCCTCGCGGGGGAGGCGACGGACACGCTGGTGGACGGCCCGTCCGACGTTGCCCCGCTGGCGACGCGCAGGATCCTCATCGCCGACGACAACGAGGACGCGGCGGACAGCGCCGCTTTGCTCCTCGAAAGCCTCGGATGCGAGGTGCGCACGGTGTACGGCGGCGAGGCGGCCGTGCGCGAGGCGCAACGGTTCCACCCGAACGTGGTGCTCCTGGACCTCGGCATGCCGGACGTCGACGGCTATCAGGCGTGCCGGAGAATCCGGGATGCGGCCGGCGGCGCCCGGATGCTGCTGGTTGCCGTGAGTGGATGGGGTCGCGATGCCGACCTGCAGCGCAGTGCCGCGGCCGGTTTCGACCACCACTTCCTCAAGCCGGTGGATCCGAACGCACTGATCCGTCTGATCGGGGAGGAGCGCCGCGCGTGCAGCTGAGGCAGGATCCGGCGCCGATCAGGCGCGCAGCACTTCCTCCTGCATCGCCTTCCACACCTGCGCAACGTGTTCGCGCTCGGTTGCCGCAGCGCCGATGGACACGCGTACCATCCAGCGACCGTCGATCGTCGCCGGCGTGAGGTAGGTCAGCCCGGAACGATTCAGCCGCTCGGCCCAGCCCTGCGTGTGCCGGTCCAGCGCCTCGCCCTCCAGCCCGGGAAGCTGGTGCCGCACGCACACCGTCTGCAGCATCACGGGAGCCAGCACGCTCCAGTGCGGGGTCGCCTCGACCTGTGCGGCGAGCCACTTCGCATTGTCCATGTCGCGCCGCAACCGCGTCTGCAGATTCGCCACGCCCTGTTCGCGCAGCATGAACCACAGCTTCAGCGCGCGGAATCGGCGTCCCAGCGGCAGGCCCCAGTCGCGATAGTTCCTGACCTGGCCGTCGGCGGAGGACTGCAGGTAGCTCGGGTTGGTCGACATCACCCGCACCAGATGCTGCGCGTCGCGCACGTAGTAGGCCGAGCAGTCGAACACCGCGCCCAGCCACTTGTGCGGGTTGAGGACGATGGAATCCGCCTGCTCGATGCCTTCCCACATCCACCGGCACTCGGGCAGGATCATGGCCGATCCCGCCATGGCTGCATCCACGTGAAGCCAGATGCCATGGTCGCGGGCAACTGCGGCGATGGCATCGACCGGATCGATGGCGGTAGTGGTCGTGGTGCCGGTGGTGGCCACGACCGCGCACGGTACGCGGCCGGCGGCACGATCCGCGCGGATGGCGGCGTCGAGGGCGTCCGCACGCATCGCGAACTTGTCGTCGTGCGCGACGAGGTGGATGTTGGCGCGTCCGAATCCCGCCAGCAGCGCCGCCTTGTCGACCGAACTGTGACTGTGTGCAGAGGCGTAGACCACGAGCGGCTGGCCCTCGCCCTGCAGGCCGCCGCGCGCCAGGCTGTAGGCGCTGGCACGTTCGCGCGCACACAGCAGGGCGACCAGCGTGCTGGTCGAGGCGGTATCCTGGATCACGCCGCTCCACGCATCCGACAGCCCGACCATCTGTCGCAGCCAGTCGGTGACGACTTCCTCGATCTCGGTCAGCGCCGGGCTCGATTGCCACGCCAGACCGATGATGCCCAGTCCCGTGCTGACGTAGTCGCCGAGGACGCTGCTCAGCTGCGCGTTGGCGGGAAAGTAGCCGAAGAAGCGCGGATGCTGCCAGTGCGACAGACCGGGCAGGACGACGCGGTCGAGATCGGCGAGGATGCGATCGAACGGCTCCGGCTCCTGCGGAGGCGAGGCGGGCAGTTGCGATCTGATGTCGCCGGGTGCGCTCCGTGCCATCACCGGCAGCTGTTCGACGCGGCTGCGGTAGTCGGCGATCCAGTCGACGACGGCGTGGCCGTACTGGCGGAATTCTTCGGGAGTCATGGTGCGGGCGCAGAGTGGGGAACGGACGGTAATTTTCTCATGGCTGGAGCCGGCGGAGGGTGACGGCGTCGTGGTGGGATAGGTGCAGCGCCGGAGCGCGGGGCGCGCATCTGGGTCCGCCCGCAGGGTTCGTACGGGCAG
>CAZNBS010000273.1:0-6231 GCA_964570955.1 uncultured Burkholderiales bacterium
CTGGAGATGCGACAGGGCAAATAGCAGGCATTCTCGACGCCGCTGGCATCGAGTTCGGGCAGACGCGGATTTTCCTTGCCGAGCGTGTAAATCGACACGGCATGTCCGCGCCGAGCCAGTTCCCGGCCCAGGGCGATGGCCTGGGTTTCCGCGCCGCCGTAGATCAGGCTGCTGATCACCATCACGATGCGCATGTTCAGCCCCAGCGCCTGTGCCACATCTGGAAGGCAAGCAGCGACCATAGCCGATTCACTACCTCGCCGTCGCCTGCCTGGAAGGCGCGAACCGATCTGCTCACAACTGTCGGGTCGAACAGGCCCTGCGACCGGATGGATTGTGGATCGAGATAGTCGCCCAGCAGATGGTTCAGGTCTGCGCGCATCCACTTCAGCAGTGGGATACCGAATCCCATCTTGGGGCGGTCCACCATCTCTTGCGGAACATGTTTGTAGAGCAACTTGCGCAGCAGGTGCTTGGGACCCAGCGCCCCCCGGCGGAGATTCAGGGGAAGCCGGAAAGCGAACTCGACAAGGCGGTGGTCAAGCAAGGGCTCGCGACCCTCGATGCTAGCGGCCATGGTCGCGCGATCGACCTTCGCGAGAATGTCGCCGGGCAGGTAGTTGTGGAGATCCCACAGACACATCTGCTCGGCGAACATACCTGGATAATCGTCCGAAAGTTCACGGCCATGACCCGGAGCCCCACCGACTAAGTGATGCAGCGTCTCTCCATGCCAATATGGCGACGTGCATGCTTCGTATAACAGGCCGGGAGTGCCGCTTACGAGATAGTTATCGCGAGCACGGCGCGCGCGCCTTACCAACTTGTGCCGAAATGCATCTTTCATCTCGATAGGCAAAGGACTGGCCAGCAAGAACAAGTCCACGGCATCGAGAGGGAGATGACGTAGTATTGGCGAGAGAACTCGGCGAATCGCCGAGGGGATGCGCTCACGAACCGACTGCAGAAGCAGGACGTTTGCATAGTTGCTATAACCGCTGAACAACTCATCGCCGCCATCTGCGGAGAGCACTACCTTCACCTGTTCGCCCGCGACCTTTGAAACCAGATAGGTCGGAATACCGGACGAATCGGCGAAGGGCTCGTCGTAGAGATCGCCCCACTGCGGCAGGATGCGTTTGGCCTCCTCCGTCTCGAGGATGCGCTCGGTGTGGTTCGTTCCGAGGTATTCAGCCACGCGGCGCGCGTGCCGGGATTCGTCGTATTTGTCCTCCTTGAATCCGATGGTGAAGGTATGCACGTTGCCATGGTGCTTTTGCAGCAGCGCTGTCACCATCGAGGAATCAATTCCGCCGGAGAGGAACATGCCAACCGGCACGTCCGCCACCATGCGCAGGCGGAAGGCATCCACCATGAGCGCTTCAAGTTGTTCGGCGAGTTCGTCCTCGCTCTCCCTCAGGGGCGTAGCCAGCGCATCAAGCACCGTCCAGTAGCGCCGCACCGCGGGCGTCCTGCCCTGCCTGAGCTCAAGCCAATGTCCGGGCGGCAGCTTGAAGACGTTGCGGTAGATGCTCCGCGGCGCGTTGATGTATCCGAACTGGAAGTATTCGGCCAGCGCGGCTTGATCAATCTCGGGCTGCCAATGCCGGTAGGCCCGCAGCGCCTTCAGCTCGGACCCGAAGCACAGGTTCCTGCCATCCCAGCCGTAGTAGAGCGGCTTGACGCCGAGGCGATCGCGGACCAGCACGAGGCGCCTTTCCGCCTTGTCCCACAGCGCGATGGCGAACATGCCGATGAAGCGGCGCACTGCCACCTCAACGCCCCAAGCGGCCAGCGCGGCGAGGACGACCTCGGTGTCGCCCTCGGTGCGGAATCGATGCCCTTCGGCTTCGAGGTCCTTGCGCAGCTCGCGAAAGTTGTAAACCTCGCCGTTGTAGGCGATGACGTGGCGGCAGTCCGGCGACAGCATCGGCTGGTGGCTGCCGTGGCTGAGGTCGAGGATGGACAGACGCCGGTGGCCCAGGCCGACACCCTCTCCCAGCCAGATGCCTTCGTCGTCCGGGCCGCGGTGGATCAGGGCGCGCGTGGCACCCGCAATGTCGCTGCCAAGTTGATCTGCAAAACGGGAACTCGAACAGAAGCCGGTAATGCCGCACACGCGCTACAGCCCCCCTCGATGAGCCAATCCAGGCTCGCTGGCATGCGCGATGCCGATTCCTGGCGCGGTCGGCAACAGCGTCTGCTTTGGCAATTTCCTGAGCCAATGCATGCGACCTAGCATGATTCCCCCTATCAGCCAAAGCGGGAAGGCCGTGACAGAGGGAGTTAGGCGCTCATTGGTCAGTGCAACCAGCAAGAGCGCAACCACCGCAAGGCGGCCGCCAAGGAACAAGCCGCGCAGGCGGGAATCGGGGTCGAACTGTGACATTCGCATAAAGCCCCGCCACAGATAGAGATAGGAACCGAACACGGCAATTGCGCCAAGCATTCCCACATCCAGCAGCAGATCGATATAGCCGTTGTGCGCGATGCCCACAGGAAGCATCACTTTCTGCTGTTGCGCCTCTGTCCAAAGGATAGAGTGAAGTCCCTGGCCAATCAGGACATGGCTTCGTATGTCAGCAAGGAGCGGCAACCAGATCCCCTCAATTCTGTCGGCACTGATGGCGTTAATGTCTCGCGATTCAACATTTGTCATGACGCGATCGACAACGGCAGCCGGCAAGACGAACCAGACAACAAGTAGAAGGGCGATGAAAATGATCTTCTTAGAGAGCGATCCACGAATGTAGAACAGCCCGGTTACAGCAAGCGCCGCAAGATAAGCCCCGCGCGAAAAGGTAAGCACCAGGCCAAGTCCCGTGACCACGATGGTTGCCAGAAGAAGTGCCCGCAACCAGCGTTGTCTTGCACCTTGCCATGCGCCAAGCAGAATGGCGTAAGAGATCGCCAACAACCCACCGAAGGTATTGGCGTGGAACCCAGCCTCGGAAAGAAAGCGGCGTTGATCCTCTTGAGCCAGATCACCCAAGCTTTGACCGGACATGACAACAACTCCGCCAATTGTAAAGACGAGTATCCATAGCATCAGCGCCGCGGGCGCAATGACTTGAGCCGGGTACTTTCCATCGGAATAACCAGCAGCAATCAGGAGCGCCAGGAGTAATTGAAATATGCCTGGCAAGGCGAACGTCCTGAAGTAGGTCCAAGTGGTCCATGGTTCAACAAAACCATCCAGGCCTTGGATTGACATCCATGGCGGGATCTCTTCGACATAAAAGACGCCGTGAACGGCGCCAATGACGATTACCAAGAGGAACAACCAGATCCCCCAACCCGTCCTCCACATGCGGAACCAAGCCTGCCCACCTGGACCCAGGAGCCTGACCCCATATGCGGCCAGGCTGATCGCCATGCACAGATACACGACATAACTGAATCGATCCAATTCGAAGAGCGTCTCAGGCAAGCGGGACATCCAGATCAGCATCATCCACACGCTGACCGTGAGAGTTGCACGGAAATTTCGCAACGTGAAAAGTGCGATCGGCGCAGCCAACACAACGAACAATTCGACTCGCTGCGTCAGTGTGATGAGAAGCCCAAATGCAAGTATTCCGATGAATACCGGCCAATTGGGCAATAGAGATTGTGCGGACTTCCAGTTCGTCATTTATATCGAGACTATCTTGTAGGCTCGCCAAAAGCGCTTGATAGCAGCGTAAACCGAAGACTCAAAATCGTTGGGCTCGCCGATCGGAATATTACGGCTCGCCGGAAATGTAAACGATATACAGCGACCTTATGTCGCCAAGGATGTCCATCATTGCACAATGAGTATTGCAGAAATTCCCTGGGTTGCCTGTGCGCCAAGACTTCCGCCTCCTTTCGAATAAATGCGCTGGAGATCGGAATCCCGATGGTCAAAGCCTTCCGTCCGATTCGTGCTTGGATAGCAACGACTTTACGTCGAACAGAACGTGACCAGGCTTGCCAAGGGACCGAATGCGACTGGCGCCCCATTGCTTGAATTCGGGATGTGCTACAGCAAGTATTATGGCTTCATAGGTGCCGATGGGCGGCGGGTCTCGCAGCGGACAGATTCCGTACTCGCGCTCCGCTTCCTTGGGATCAATCCAAGGATCGTAGATGTCTACGCGGGCGTGATAGGCCTGAAGCTCGCGAACGATATCGATGATTTTGGTATTGCGCAGGTCGGGGCAGCCCTCCTTAAAGGTGAGGCCCAGCACCAGAATGTGAGCCTCCGCAATCTGCATGCGCTGCTGCGCCATTAGCTTGACCACCTCGTCTGCCACATATGCGGCCATGCGATCGTTGATCCGGCGGCCGGCGAGAATTATCTCGGGGTGGTAACCCACCTGCTGTGCCTTGTGCGTGAGGTAATAAGGATCGACACCTATGCAGTGGCCTCCGACAAGGCCCGGCCGGAAGGGCAGGAAATTCCACTTGGTACCGGAGGCCTCCAGCACTTCGAGCGTGTCGATGCCGAGCCGCTTGAAGATTAGGGAAAGCTCGTTCATCAGGGCGATGTTTAGGTCGCGCTGGGTGTTCTCGATGACCTTGGCGGCTTCGGCGACCTTAATACTGGTGGCTTTGTGCGCTCCTGCGGTGATAATGCTAGCGTAAAGCAAGGTCACGAATTCAGCCGTATCCGGGGTTGAGCCTGAAGTCACCTTCTTGATCGTCGGCAGCCTGTGCTCCTTGTCTCCGGGGTTGATGCGCTCGGGGCTGTAGCCAGCGAAAAAGTCGACGTTGAAGCTGAACCTCGACTCTCGCTCCAATATCGGAACGCATACCTCCTCTGTCGCGCCGGGATACACGGTCGACTCATAGATCACGACTGCCCCTCTCGGCATCACGCGCCCGACAGTCTCGGAGGCCTTCACCAATGGCGTAAGGTCAGGACGGTTGACTGCGTCGACCGGCGTCGGAACGGTAACGATGAACACGTTGCAGTCGCACAAGCTCTCTGCATCCGTGGTGTATGAAAGCTGTCTGGCCGCGGCGAGTTCGGCAGGTTCTACCTCTCGAGTGCTGTCGCGGCCCGCTTCGAGTTCCGCGATTCGATGCGCTTTGATGTCGAATCCCACCACGGGGAATTTCTTGCCAAATTCGACGGCAAGCGGCAATCCCACATATCCAAGGCCGATTATGGCGATCCGGACATTTTCGAGCGCTGGCAATGAGGCGAGATATTCGTTCATGGCGTCTTCACTAATCGACTTGTGGTTGACTTGTTGGCGGGGTTATCGAGAGGACGAGACGCGACATTGATGTACCAAGGCACGCTACCGCCCTTGGGTTCATGCGCACCCCAATGGCGCCTGAAAATATCGATGTCGCGGGTATTCCCGTCTGATGCTTCTTTCAACACTCGCCGCGGTGTACCGCCATTGCGAGTGGCCTCCGCACCACTAGCCCACGGCGGTGACACTCTCCATCGGCACTGATACCCGATGCTCTCGTGACAGGAACTCGAGCAGCACGATCGCCCTCGCATCCCCGTCCGCGCGCTCGAATATCCCCTCAAGCCCCGCAAGCGGCCCATCCGCAAGCCTCACGCTGTTGCCCGGCTTGAAGAGGGCCTGCCGGAATTCCTCGCCGAGTGCCTTCAACTCCTCGATCACGGCCTGCGCCACGGTGGCCGGCAAGCCGGCGAAACGCACCAGGCCCGTCATCCCCAGGGTCGAACGCACACGATCCATCGGTGCCGCACCGGAGGCCGGCCGCAGGAACAGATAACGAGGAAACAGCGGTTCCAGCCGCCACGCCAGCATCCCCTTAGTGCGCTTCTGCGTGCGAATGAGCGGCAGGTGGCACTCGAAGCCCTGGCGCATGAGGTTCTCCTGCGCCCTCGCCTCCTCCCGCGGCTTGGTGTACCCCACGAACCAGCGAACCTGGCCAACTGCGCCGCTGGCCGGCGATTCGATGGGAACTATAGGCGGGATCGCCGCGGCCGTCGGGATCTCGCTCATCGCGGCTTCCACCCCTTGGGGACATCAGTCGCGGCGGCGGTGCTCTCCACCTCGCGCTTGAGTTCGGCGATCTCGCGCTTGAGCGACTCGTACTCGCTGACCTTCCGCCGCAGGAACTGCACCGTCACCGCCGTCTTCTGCTCGATCCCGCGGGGGGTGAGCAGGTAGGCGTAGGCGAGCTTGTTGTGGCTGTTCCGGAAGTTGCGTGCCTTAACGAGGCCCTTCTCGATGAGGGCGTTCACGCAGTAGTTCACCTTGCCGAGGCTCACGCCCA
>CAZNBS010000274.1:0-1915 GCA_964570955.1 uncultured Burkholderiales bacterium
ACCCGCGCTCAAGCAGCAGGACTGCGTCCTGCCGCTTTGGACCTCCCATGCGGCGGATTGCTGGACACGTGCAGTGGAAAGGGCGAGCAGTTGCCGAACTCACGCGCCGGCTATTTGGCGCTCGCGAAAGTGCCGATGCCATATGACCGATGGCATACGGATGCCGAAGACCCAGGGAATCCGGCTTGACCGCCCGCGGGCGCATGCTGGCTCATGCATGCACTGCAGGCACTTGCTACCACACCCCCTTCCGGAGGGTCCCGTTTCTGACCAGGTGCCAGGCATACAAGAATCCAATCGCCGGAGGGATGATCCTGGCGGCCACCATGAGTGGGAGGAACCCGCTGCTTTCCGGAAATTCACCGGGAAACGGGACGGAGACAAGCTCCCAAGCACGCAACAGCAAAAGGAATCCAAATGCGTAAAGGGCCCATCGCCTCAGCATGAGGAGACCAATACACCCGACCACGATCAGCAGACTAGGATAGAAGTTCTCGGCAAAGTTCAACAGGCTCCAGTCCGCGTATCGCGCAGCCAAGGCGTGGCGGTGAGGACTCCAGAAGCGCAGGTAGAGTTGAACGGCGACATTCAGACAAACCAGTGATGAGAACGACACGACGATCACCCACAGCGCAAGGGGGCGACGGCGTGGCACTGCGTTCTGATCCATGAGCTTTCCAGTGCTAAACGCCGGACACTGACCGGCCGCCATCGCGTTCCGGCGGCCCTGCGTTCACCGGACCGGCGAGGCGTTTCGCACGGGTCCGGTGAAATCCTGGGTCGAGGCTCATTCTGTCACCAGCCCTACCGCCCGCTGCAGTAGCTGAGTTGCCTTGGAAAGAACTTGCCCCGCCATCGCATCCTGGTGCAGATCGGCGAATGGTCCCTCACCAAAATAGAGACCGTCGGAAACGAGGAAAGTGATTCGGACGTTCCCTGCCGTCGGCGGGGGAAGCCGCTTCCCATCCCAAGGCCCGATCCTGCGAATGACCGGTTGAGCGACAGCGATGAGCTCTTTTGCCAGACCCTCGACCGGGTTTCCGTGACCTTCGAAGACTGCCACTTTTCCGGAGTGATTCAGATAGCGCACACCGCCTTCCGAGAACGCCGCGAGTACGTCGAGACCCTGCGGAAGCGGAACCTCCACGATGACCCCGAGCAAGCGCTTGGGCGGCACGCGCTCGCCCAGTGCACGCAACCGATTGAAGGCAATGGCGCGAACTCGACCTTCGTTGGCTTCGTCACCGGCCACGCTGAGAAGAGCTGCCTTGTCGGGCCGTTCTGCGAGCAGCGTATTCCAGAGACCAACCTCTTTCTCGGCACCTTGAGTCCTGAAGAGTTCGATGTCGTCGCAGAAGAGAAGGTTGTAGAGATAATTGGCATGGGACTCGGCATAGGGCTTGTAGAGTTCCGCGGCGGTCGTCGAACCGCTCGCAGCCACCGTTAGACCGATTGCGGTCAGAAACTTTCTTAGCATGTTGTTGGGTCTCAGCGTTCAAAATATGGCGGCGGATGATGGCGCTCAGTCTTACGGCAAGCATCGCGGATTCCATTCGACCTCTCAGAGGTACTGATCTGGATGCTGCAATCAGCCGGCATAACCAGCCTGAAGTCCTCACCGTGGCATCAGCGCAAACACACCCCAACCCAGGTATTCGCGCGTGTAAACGGCATAGCGTTCTGGTTCCGAGGTGAGTTTGGCTCGAACATCTTTCGCGAATGCGTCGTCGGGATTGGCGTCGAGCCATCGGCGCATGGTGAGCCATTTGGCCGCCTCGTATCTGTCCCAGCCGTCTTGGTCAGCCAAAACCATTTCCACGACGTCATAGCCAAGGTGGCCGAACGACGCGAGAAGATCCGGAAGCATGAGAAAGTCGGAGACTGCTTGCGCAAGACATCCCTTGGCAACCTCTTC
>CAZNBS010000274.1:1925-6228 GCA_964570955.1 uncultured Burkholderiales bacterium
GGCGACTGCCGCCAGTAGGGTTCGCCGATGAGGATGATTCCGCCGGTGCGCAGGCTCCGTGCCAGAAGCGCGATCGTGCCGGCGACGCCGCCGCCGATCCAGGTGGCACCGACACAGGCTGCGACATCGACCCTCTGGTCAGAGACATAGCCGGCAGCATCGCCATGGATGAACGCGACTCGATCGGCGACGCCGAGTTCTTCGGCACGGCGTTTCGCTTGCTCGGTGAACAAAAGGCTCATGTCGATGCCGCTGCCCATGACGCCGTGATCACGCGCCCAGGTGCACAGCATCTCGCCCGAACCGCTGCCGAGGTCGAGCACCCGGGCCCCAGATTCCAGACGCAGCGCCGCGCCGAGCGTGGCAAGCTTCTCGGGGGTGATCGGGTTGTGGATCCGGTGCGCGCTCTCGGTGATGGTGAAGATCCGCGGGATGTCCATGGTGGCGCTGTCTACTACGCTTTCCGACGGCAGGGTGGTTTCCGACTTCGGCCGTAACCCGATTTGCCATCAGGCCAACGGTTTATCAGCATCGGATGGTGGTGCCTGAACGTCCTGCGGTGGCGTCTCGCTTGTTCCTGCCTTCTTGACCCGCTTCTCTTCTTTCTTGGCCTTCTTGGCAAGGTCTCTCTGCCGCTTTGCAAACGCATAGTTTGGTTTGGCCATTCACTACCCTCTCTTTAGTTTGATGATGAACGCACACACTAAGGCATTTCGCGCGGCTCTCCTCGTCCTCGACGACGAGAATCCGCGGCTTGTTCAACGCGGCAGGCGCACCACCGGCAGCGCCGACAGTGGACATACGGGCATCGCGCGCCTCAATCTCCGAGCAGCGTCGCTCCCTTCTCCGCCATCGCTGTAATCTCCGCATCGCTATATCCCACCTCCCGCAGAATCTCCCGCGAATGCTGCCCCAGGCGCGGCGCAGGATCGGGCGCCTCGGGGCTCGATTGAGACCAATTGGTCGGCGTGCGCATCGCCCGCAGATGCCCCTCGCTGGGATGCTCCTCCGGGAAGAAGAAGCCCGTCGCATTCAGGTGCTCGTCCGCCACCACGTCCTCGGCGCTGTTCATGCGACCGAACGGGATGTCCGCGCGCGTGAGCAGTTCCATCCACTCGGCGTTGGTGCGGGTGCGCAGGATGCCCTCGAGCACGTCGTACACCTCGTCGATGTGCTTGGCGCGCCGGCCGTGGTTGTTGAAGCGCGGGTCCTCCCACAGGTCCTGCCGCCCGACCGCCTCGAGAAAGCTCTTCCACTGCTTGTCGTTGTAGACCAGCACGCACAGGTAACCGTCCTTGGTCGCGTACGGCCGCCGGTGCGCGAGCCGCGGATAGCCGCTCGGGCCGATGGGCGGGTCCCAGGACAGGCCGGCGAGATGATCGCCCATGACGAAGTGCGTGATGCTCTCCAGCATCGGCACCTCCACCGACTGCCCGCGCCCGCTGCGTTCGCGCTCGAACAGTGCGGCGGTCACCGAATAGACGACATGCAGGCCGGTGATGCGGTCGGCGAGATTGATCGGCACATAGCGGGGTGCGTGCTTGCCGCCCTCGCTCATCATCCACGGCAGGCCGGTGCCGCCCTGGATCAGATCGTCGTACGCGGCGCGCCCGGCATACGGCCCGCGTTCGGAATAGCCGTAGCAGCCCACGTACAGCAGACGCGGATTGACCGTCTGCAGTTCAGGATAGGACAGCTTGAGCCGCGCCATCGCCGACGGCCGTACGTTGTACACCAGCACGTCGATATTCGGGATCAGCCGATTGATCGCCTCGTGCCCCTCGGGCTTCTTCAGGTCGAGCACGATGCAGCGCTTGCCGCGGTTGAGGTTGATGTACAGGTGCCCCATCCCGGGATTGCGTAGCGGCCCGACGTGGCGCATGTTGTCGCCGTCGTGGGTCTCCACCTTGATGACCTCCGCGCCGAGCTCGGCCAGGATCTGGGTGGAGAACGGGCCCATCACCACGGTGGTGAGGTCGAGTACGCGTACGCCGTGCAGAGGTCCGGGCATGTCTTGTTCTGCTTTCGTTGAGAGTTACTGTCGTTCGATGCCGGCGGCGCGGATCATGCGTCCCCAATGCTCGATCTGTTCGTTCACGTAACGGCCGAAGGCGGCGGCATCGAGCGGATCGACCTCGAAGCCGATCCCTTCGAGCGTCTTCTCGACCTCCGAGCGCGCCAGCACGGCAAGGATCTCGCGCTCCAGGCGCGCCACTACCGAGGCGGGCGTCTTCGCCGGCGCGAATATGCCGTTCCACGAGGTGGTGTCGAATCCGGGCAGGGCGTCGATGATCGGCGGCACGTTCGGCAGCAGGCGCGAGCGCTGCGCCGTGGTGACGCCCAGCACGCGCAGCTTGCCCGCCCGCACCTGCGGCATGGCGGTGGCGAAATCGGCCACCATCACCTGCACGCGTCCGGCCATCAGATCCACCAGTGCCTGCGGGCTCGCCTTGTACTGCACGCCCACGATCGCGACCTTGCCCAGACGGTTGATCGTCTCCATCGCCACCAGCGATGTGCTGCTCGCCTGGGCGTAGGACAGCGCATCCGGATGCTTGCGCGCGTACGCGAGCAACTCGGCAGTCGTCTTCACCGGCAGCGAGGGCGTCACCACCAGCATGAACGGCAGCGTCCCCACGCGCACGATCGGCACGAAGTCGCGGATGGGATCGTAGCGAAGCCGGTTGAACAGATGCGGATTGGCGCCGTGGGTGGTGTTGGTCGTCATGAACAAGGTGTAACCGTCCGCCGCACTACGCGCGACCAGCTCGGCGGCAATCTGCCCGAAGGCGCCCGCGCGATTCTCCACGATCACCTGCTGGCCCAGGCGCTCGGACAACGCCTGCGCGAGCACCCGCCCGGCGGAATCGGTCCCGCTGCCCGGCGCGAACGGCACGACGAGGCGGATGGTCTTGCTCGGCCAGGACGACTGGGCACGCAGCGACAGCGGAAGCATCGCGGCGCAGGTGGCCGCCAGGAAGATCCGGCGCTTCATCTCAACCTCTCACCACGCGAGCCGGATTCTCCTCGTAGGGCGGCGAGTAGATGACGAGCACCTTTACCGGCTCCTCGCTGACCACCGTGAACACGTGCGGGACGTCGGCCGGCAGGAAGCAGCACTCGTCCGGACCCACCTCACAGGCCTCCCCACCGACTTCGATGCGCGCCCGCCCGGCGAGCAGGTAGCACACCTGCTCGATGCCGGGATGCGCATGCGGCAGCGCCCCCTTGCCGCGCTCGATGACACCCAGCACCACCTCGAGATTGCGTGCCCCGACGTTTTCCGGGCCGATCAGCCGGCGATTGGTGGTTCCGACGTGGTTGGCCGGGTGGTACGCGGGCACGTCCTGCGCTCGCACCACATAACGCGATCGGTGGTTCCGATTGTCCTGCCTCTGCACGTTGCCGCTCCCTGGTTTTCTGCGGCACCCATTATAGGCGGGCGGTGCAATGCGCCCGAAATCCGCACCTCCGGCACACGCGTTGCCGCGCAGTTTCCCTCAACCGAAGGAGGACAGCATGAAAGTGAACGAGGCCATGACACCCGACGTTCGGATCGCCACCCCGGACCAGTCCATCCGGGAAGCCGCGGCGGAGATGGCGCGGCTGGATGCCGGCATCCTTCCCGTGAGGGAAGGCGATCGCCTGGTCGGCATGATCACCGACCGCGACATCGCGGTGCGCGCGGTGGCGAGAGGCCTGGCGCCCGACACGAAGATCCGCGACGTGATGACGCAGGACGTGAAGTACTGCTTCGAGGACGAGGACGTGCAGGCCGTAGCCCGCAACATGGCGCAGATCCAGGTGCGCCGCCTGCCGGTGCTCGATCGCGACAAGCGCCTCGTCGGCATCCTGTCGCTGGCCGACATGGCGCTCATGGAGGGCGCGCAGACAGCGGGCGAGGCAGTCGTCGGCATCTCCGAACCGGGCGGCCAGCACACCCAGTCCGGCGTTACCCGCTGACGGCGTTCGAGCCGGCACCGTTCCAGGGGCAAGGCCCATACCGCCAACGCGTTTTCCGTCGACCCGGTGCCGCTGTCCACGGCGCCCCGCGACCGACGCCACCGACTTGGCATAGCGAATCAGGCATCTGCGCAACCGGGCGCGGCACGTGCAGTCGACGTGTCGCGCATTCCATCGCGTTCCTGGAGAAGCCGTGAACCGTTCCGTCCTGCTCCGCATCGCCCTGGGTGCACTCCTCACCGCGCTCGGCGCGTGCTCGCGCGAGGATTCCCCTCCGGAGGCAGCGCCCGCTGCCCTGCCGCAGATCGACGCATCCGCCGCACCCGCCGACGACGGGCAG
>CAZNBS010000275.1:0-407 GCA_964570955.1 uncultured Burkholderiales bacterium
GTCGATCCGCCACGCGACGGTGCAATCGAGGTGATCAAGGCGCTGCCGCAGCCGCTGCCGTCGCGTATCGTGTACGTTTCGTGCAATCCGGCAACGTTGGCGCGCGACGCCGGGGTGCTGGTTGCGACGCAGGGATACGATTTGACGGCAGCCGGTGTCGTGAACATGTTTCCACATACCGCGCACGTGGAGTCGATGGCGGTTTTCGACCGCCGCGCCAGCGGGTAGTATGCAGGGCAAAAAAAAACGGAAGGGCTTGGCCTTCCGGGTCGATTCAATGCCGGGCGGCTCGCTATTCGCCAGTTCCTTCTGCACGCGCCGCAGCGTGATAATTTCTTCCGCCTGCTGGAAGCCGAGCCGGGTCACGTAGCTGGTGATCCAACTGCGAATCACCAGCAGGGCGACGG
>CAZNBS010000275.1:417-6211 GCA_964570955.1 uncultured Burkholderiales bacterium
TCCGGTTCGATTCAATGCCGGGCGTCTCGCTATTCGCGCTGGCCCGTCAGCATCATCAGGATCTGCAACAGACTGGAGAACAGGTTATAAATGCTCATGTACAGCGTGAGCGTCGCCGAAACGTAATTTGTCTCGCCGCCTTGCACGATCTGGTTGATCTGGAAAACGATCAGCATCGAGCACAGCAACACGAACACCGCGCAGATGGTCAGCTGTACCGCCGGGCTCTGGAAGAAGATGTTCGCCAGCACCCCCAGCATGACGACGATAACGCCCACGGCGAGAAAGCTGCCCATGAAGCTCAGATTGCGCTTCGTCGTCGTACCGATCGCAGCCATGGAGAAAAACACGACCGCGGTGCCGCCGGCCGCCATTGCCACGAGTTGCGCACCGTTGCGCAGGCCGAGTGCCACCTGCAGCAGCGGGCCGAGAATGACGCCCAGAAACAACGTCAAGGCCAGGAGCAGTACGACGCCGAGACCGCTATCGCGGTTCTTTTCGATGGCAAAGAACATTCCGTAAACGACGGCCAGGATGACCAGAGACGAAACGATGGGATTGGCGCGCAGGATGCCGAAGTTCAAATTGAGGCCGATGAAGGCGCCGATCGCCGTGGGGATGAGCGTCAGAGCAAGCAGGAGATAGGTATTGCGCAGAACCTTCTGCTGCTGGAGTGCGACGCCCTGGCTTGGCACGGGCTGTCGAAAGCCATCGGTCCTTGGTTGCGTGTTGGGTTGCATATCTCCTCGTATAGTCGAAGTCGACCGAGCTGGTCGACTTAAAGACTAGCAAGGCATTGCGAAAGTTGCAACCTTGGCAGGCGCTGTGCTACGCGATAGCATCCATGCGCTTTTCGGATGGGTGGCGGAGCGGTTGAACGCACCGGTCTTGAAAACCGGCAGAGGCGAAAGTCTCTCGTGGGTTCGAATCCCACCCCATCCGCCAGACAACAAAGCGAAGCGGCCGCCACTTTCGATGCTACGCCGCCGCAGATCCGCCAAGCACCAATAACTCGGGGACGCGAGGCCCCCGATCCTACGCCCGCAACCGAGGCTCCTGCGTTACTGCTTGGTGCGCCCCTGGCGTCGACTCGATTGCTCGCGTACGGCGCTTCGCATCCGCTCGTAAAGTCGGGCATTGCTGCGCTTGAGCTGCTCGGCGATCGCGAGATCCTCGCCCTTGGCCTTGGCGAGGTCGATGCCCTCGATGTGCACCAATCGCAGCAGCTCGCGCACCGGGCGCGGCATATTGCGGCCGCTTTCGTAGCGTGAGCCGCCGCTTTGAGTGACGCCGATCTTACCCCAGAATTCACTCTGGTTCAGCCCAAGCTTGCGTCGGATATCACCGGGGTTGGGGAGGCGGGTCGTGTTTCGCATGACGGTTTCCTAGGAGGGTGGATCACACTGGCATAGTTGATTGACCGAGGAACCCTGGCCAGGTTCCGGTGTCGCAGCAACTTTTGTTTCGTAGTTGGATGTCGTCTGCTTCGGCAGGTTCCTGTAAACTTCGCGTCATCGGTTCAGTTATAGCATCGGCATGGCGCTCATAGTACAGAAGTACGGGGGCACCTCGGTGGGGAGCCCGGAGCGTATCAAGCATGTCGCGCAGCGGGTCGCGCGCTTCGTCTCATCGGGCAACCAGGTGATCGTGGTGGTCTCGGCGATGTCGGGAGAGACCAACCGACTCATAGCCCTCGCCAAGGATGTCGCGCCCGATCCGGACCCGCGCGAGCTCGATGTCATGATTTCCACGGGCGAGCAGGTCAGCATGGCGCTGCTCTCGATGGCCATCATGCAGCTCGGATTGAAGGCGCGCAGTTATACGGGTGCGCAGGTACGGATTGTCACGGATAGTGCGCATACCCGGGCGCGCATTCTCAACATCGACCAAGCCAATCTGCGAGCCGACCTGGATTCGGGCTACGTGGTGGTGGTGGCTGGATTCCAGGGCGTCGACGAGCGAGGCAATATCACGACACTGGGCCGCGGCGGCTCCGATACCACGGGCGTGGCGCTTGCTGCAGCGCTCGGCGCCGACGAATGCCAAATATATACCGATGTCGATGGCGTATATACCACCGACCCTCGCATCGTGCCGGAAGCTCGGCGCCTCAAGACGATCACGTTCGAGGAAATGCTGGAGATGGCGAGCCTTGGCTCCAAGGTCCTGCAGATCCGATCGGTGGAATTTGCGGGCAAATACAAGGTTCGGCTGCGCGTGCTGTCCAGCTTCCAGGAAGACAGCGACGGGACGCTCATTACGTTCGAGGATGATGTCAACATGGAAAAGGCGATCATTTCCGGGATCGCGTTCAGCCGCGATGAGGCCAAGATCACGCTACTCGGCGTTCCGGATCGTCCCGGCATCGCCTACCAGATCCTGGGGCCGGTCGGGGATGCCAATATTGATGTCGATATGATCGTCCAGAATGTCAGCCATGATGGACTTACCGACTTCTCCTTCACCGTGCATCGCAATGACTTTCAGCGCGCCATGCAGATTCTGCAAAGCGTTGATGCCCATATCAAGTCGCGCGGCGTGATCGGCGACGACAGAATCGCCAAGGTCTCGGTGGTCGGGGTAGGCATGCGCTCTCATGCCGGCATCGCCAGCACCGCCTTTCGCGCCTTGGCCGAGGAAGGGATCAACATCCAGATGATCTCCACTTCGGAGATCAAGATCTCCATCGTAATCGACCAGAAATACGTTGAACTCGCCGTGCGCGTGCTGCACAAGGTCTTCGACCTCGAGCAACCAGCATGATCCCTTGTCGCGGGTGGAGTGTATCCAGGGGCTCGGCTATACTCACGCGCACTGGAGAGGTGGCCGAGTGGTCGAAGGCGCTCCCCTGCTAAGGGAGTATACGGGCAAAACCTGTATCGAGGGTTCGAATCCCTCCCTCTCCGCCATGAAGTGAGCATTCATGCGGGTTTGCGGGCAGGTAAATCGACGCTCCCCACATAGCGCCTCACAAACGGCAGGGTGGTAGCGGCGCAAGGCGCCAGGGACAAAACGCGCGCGCGGAGGGAAGGTCGAGCGCTGGTCAGTCAATTTTCGCGGCGCGTAGCCTTCAACGCGGCGCGCAATGCCGCGAGTTCCGACAGCACGCCCGCCGAACGCTCGCCGTGCTTCCAGGCATTGCGGCTCGATCGCGCCTTACCCTCCGCCGTCCGTGGGCCGGTCGAGCGCTCCCACGGGCGCCACGTGCGAATCAATGCCGACTGGCGCGCCCGGCGTTCCGGGGTCCAGGCCGAGCGCCTTCGTGCCATCGGTAGCTCCTATTTCTTCGTTCGACGGAATCTCGGAATTCCCCGCGCGCGAAGGCTGCGGGCCGTTGTTCACTTGTTGCGGCCCGTGCGCGATGTTCGCTTGGCGCACGAACGCAACCGGCCTCGGGTTCTTCATCTCGGCGAGCGCTTCCAGCGTCGTGCGGCATTGGCTTTGCGCCTTGAGCGCAAGGCGGAAGTAGGTTTCATACTGCCGCAGGTATTCCTGATTCGCGGCGCGGCGTATCAGGTTGTTGAACAGCTCGTTCAGCGTATGGGCTTGGGCAAGCAACATCCCTTCCGCCCGGCGCATATCACCCGCATGCACGGTCTCGATTTGCTTGGTGAGCTCGATGACGAGCGCGTTTACGTCCGACGTGTCGCCCTGCATGCGCTGAATGGTCGCTGCCGCTTGCACGGACGGGCGAAGTAGCGTTCTGGCGGTTGCGGTCTCCTTGGATTCGTCGGGACCGTAAAGAATTGCAACGACGCTGGGACCGCTGCGCGATGCTGATTCCTTCATCTCGCCTTGCTCCCTTCGTTTCGGTACCTGCGCGCGCTTCTTCATCCATCGCCCTCCTTGGACGGTGCTGCGTCCAGGTTCGACCAGCGCTCGCGGCCCGTGCGCTGATCGGGATCGCTCCCGCTCGGCACATACCCCTCGCAGCGCCTCGGCTGGTGTTGCTCTGGGTGGTACTGCTTCCCCGCGTTCGGCAAATCGCCGCGCCAAGCGGCAAGACATGCGCCGCGAGCGGTCAGATTTCGGCACAGCACGCAAGGTCGCAGCTCGCCGCACCCTGCGTAAGGGTCGGCGTTCGGACCGCGTATATTTTTCGAAGTACGCCCCAGGGCACTGCCAGAACTGACAGAAGGTGCTTTTGGCGGTTTTGTCAGTGCCCCGCCCCCCGCTTCCGAAGATATTTCGCGTGCTCGCCAGCGCTCCAAGTACGTCATGCGAGCGCCCTCGGGTTGACGCGGTATTGCACACGCGGGCGTCCGGCGGTCTGAATCTCCTCGGCCCGCAGGTAATCGAACTCGGCCAGCAGCTCGGCAGCGCGGCGGGCTTGCTCCGGTTCGGACAGATGCGCCCATGCGGCGCGGTACACGTCGCGCAGCACGAACGGTGACGACAGCTTACCGGCGCGCAGCTTGCTGAGCAGCGCCCGCGCACCGTCGGCGTGCGCTTGCCCGATCGCGCCATACGCTCGGCGTGCGTGCGACTCCAACAATTCGGCCCAGGCAAGCGCTCGCAGTACCGAAGGCTCGGCGATTGCGCCGCTGCCCACTTCGGCCACATGGAACAGCAGCGCGAGTGCCGGCACGAGCTTGCGGTACTTCGCCAAGTGAGCAATGAGCGCAGGATGCTCTGTACTACTCGGATCGCGTAGCCGCCCTTCGAGCGCCGTACGCCACTCCAAGAACAGCTCGCGCGCGGCATCATCGAGCCGCAGAAACGGCATCTGCCCGGCCTCGCCCTCGGCGCCAATCGATGCGGGGAATACCTGGTCGAGCCGCTCGAACAGCTCGGTTACTTGCTCGCGCGCGTCTGACTCGGGCCAGCGGTCCACATTGCGCCATTCGCTCGATAGATCGGGCCAAACGAGTAGCGAAAAGCGCGACAGCAACCCGTCGCCCCCGCCCGACGTGACCGCCTCGCGGATGTAGCGAGACATGACGGCGGGCTGCGTCGACCCCAGCAGCGACACGCAGCATGCTTCGATGCGCGTGCGCCCGCGCGTGATGCGGTCGAACGTGTACGGCTCCTTGCCCGAGTACGCCGACAAATAGAACTGCCGCGCACCCTCCATGCCTTCGCGATCCATGCTGGCGAGCAACCCGGCCAGCTCGTCCCGGTACGCCAGTACGCCGTTAGGATTTTTGGCGAGTACCACGCCGAGCGCCTCGGGCGTGCAGTCGTTGACGACGTAGCGCCGGGGCTGCGGCTCCTCGGCGTCGTCATCGAGCACGAGCGCCGCTGCGTCGAACTGCATGCCCTTGCGCGCCGCTTTGCGCGCGTTGTCGCGCGCTGCGTCGCGATGAATACGCGCCGCCTCGCGATCCGCCCGCCATGCGCCTAGCTCCTGCTCGTATTGCTCGTACGCTATCACTTCGAGTTTGCGCAGCGGCCGCAGCGCCTCGTTCAGCGCCGGGCTCTTGAGCACGCCAGGCGGACCGATGACGACGCCCCACAGGTTAGCGAACTCGTGCCAGTCGTCACGTTGCTTCGGCCGGATGGCGAGCTTGCGCCCAAGCACCGAGCCGATCGCAACAAGCGCGCCGACGGCGGGATACTCGAGCGGGCATTGCGTACGCTCAGCAATATCGGCCACCCATGCGCGCAGCGGCTCGGGCAGCAGCGCCGTATCGAACGACGCGACGGGCAACAGCCCGGACGGCAATGGGGCAGGCTCCGGCCACTCGTCGGTGGGCGGTAGTGCTGGCGCATATCTGCCGACACTACGCGCGATCCTGCGCACGTCGGCATCGGGCAGCGGCGGATCGCACCGCGCCGCGTTCTCGGCGAGCAG
>CAZNBS010000276.1:0-6194 GCA_964570955.1 uncultured Burkholderiales bacterium
CCATGCCGACCGACTGCACCCAGTCGGGCAGCGCGGTGTACATCAGATGGTGCGACCCTGCCCACATGTAGATGGAGATCAGCGCCCAGAAGTTGACGATCGAGAAGCGGTAGCTCCACAGCGGCTGCTGGGCCTGACGCGGCACGAAGTAGTACATCATCCCCAGGAACCCGGCGGTCAGGAAGAATGCCACCGCGTTGTGCCCGTACCACCATTGGACCATCGCGTCGGCCACACCGGCGTAGATCGGATAGGACTTCGTCAGCGATACCGGCAGCGCAAGGTTGTTGACGACGTGCAGCAGGCCGACTGCGATGATGAACGCACCGTAGTACCAGTTGGCGACGTAGATGTGATGGATGCGCCGGCGCGCCAGCGTGGCGAAGAACACCGCACCGAAGCAGACCCACACGATCGCGATGAGGATGTCGATGAACCACTCGGGTTCAGCGTATTCCTTGCTCTGCGTGATGCCGAACGGCATCGTCGCCATGGCCAGCACGCAGGCCAGCTGCCAGCCCCAGAACGTGAACGCGGCCAGCCTCCCCCACGCCAGCCGCACATGCCCCGTGCGCTGCACGACGTAATAGCACGTGCCCATCAGGGCCGACCCGCCGAATGCGAAGATGACGCCGAACGTGTGGTCCGGGCGGAGCCGGCTGAATGTCAGCCACGGGATGTCGAGATTGAGGCCCGGCCAGGCGAGCTGAGCTGCCACGTACATGCCCAGCAGCATGCCGACGATGCCCCACACCGTCGCCGCCAGGAGGAACAAGCGCACGACATGGTCATTGTAGTGTTCGGTGTCGGCCATCCAGATCTCGTACGAATACGCCCCGACGTATTGCGTCGAGCGAGTACCTGGCCGATCTTATCGCCATTGAGATTTTATTTCGACACCTTTCATTGTGTGGAGATGCGCCATGACCCTGTGCCGGGAAGGGAAGATCACTTCATCCATTTTCCGGTTGCACCGACCACGCGCGCGTTCGCGTTCTCCGAAGCGGTGGTGATATGACATCGCGTTCGGTGACCGGCCACTTTAGCGCCTGTTTGCCCGTTCATTCACGACCAAAGGAGTTCTCTCATGCAGCAGCGTCTGGACTACAAGCGTGCTTCGCCGGAGGCGTACGAGGCCATGCGTCATACCCAGAATCAGGTCAACGGCAGCGGCTTGGAAGCATCACTGCTGGAACTGGTCAAGGCGCATGCTTCCCAGATCAACGGCTGCGCCTGGTGCCTGGACATGCACACCAAGGATGCACGTGCACTGGGTGAGACCGAACAGCGGCTGTACCTGCTCCCGGTCTGGCGCGAGGCGCCCTGCTATAGCGGGCGTGAGCGCGCCGCACTGGCGTGGACCGAAGCGATCACCCGGATCGCCGCCACACACGACGTGTCGGATGAAGTCTACGAGGAAGCGCGTCGCCACTTCGATGAGAAGGCGCTGGTGGACCTGACGCTGGCCATCATCGCGATCAACGGTTGGAACCGCATGAACGTCGCCTTCCGCACCCAGGTCGGCAACTATGTCAGCCCGCACTCGGCGGGGCGTTGAAGGCCGGCGCGCGCACGCGGGACGGCGCGGCCGATCGGCGCGATCAGCGCGGCGCCCGTGTCGGAAAATTTTACATCGCCCCACATCCCTTGTACCATAACTTGCGTAACTTACTGTTCAAACGTGAGAAAATTGGTTGGATCAGATTATGCGTGGCGCGTTTCACGAGTGCATTGCCACTCGCATTCGAGGGAACCTCTGAAGCGCCACGGCGGCGATCCGAGGGCGCCTTGAAGCAATCAGAAAACCGACAATCACGGTGCCAACAGGAGATTCCCCCATGCAGCAATCCCATTTTCCGTTTCGGTCCCTGGTGCTGGCGGGCATCGCCACGGCACTCGGTCTCCAGGTGGCCTCGTCGCAGGCTGCACTGCTTGCGTATGACCCGTTCAACGTGGGCGACGGTCCGGGCGATTATCTGGCCGGGAGCGAGGATCCTGATTTGGTCAATCCCCTGGGCGGGCAGAACCCGGTCGTGGGCCCGACGCCTTTCTATTCCGGCGGGTGGATCCAGCACGGTGTCGACGCGCAGGTGGTAAAGGATATCGGCAGTCTCGCCTATCCTCTGTTTCCGCAGGCAGGTGGGCAGGTGCAGGAAACGCTGCAATTCAACTGCTGCACATTCGGCCGCAGCGGCCGCGCGATAGCGGGCGGACTGGGCAACGAAAGCCGCACCATCTACCAGAGCTTCCTCATCGATTTCGGGGCGGACGAGACGGGCGAGGACGTGACCTACCCGCCCGGCAGCTTCGGCAAACGCGCGTACGAGATGTGGAACAGTGGAGTCGGTGATGATTTTCTGGCCGTGGACCTTTTCTTCAATACTTTCGCCGGCATCGACGAGCTGACTTTGTCCGTGACGACCGCCAGCGGGACGCAATCGATGCTGGTGGGCGGCGGGCTGTCGCTGGAAGACATCGCTGGCACCAATCTCGTGGTACTGCGCTTCGACTTCAACGACGTCGCCGCCGATCTGGTGCAGGTCTACCTGAACCCGGTGGATTCCGTCGAAGCCAACCACACGCCGGCAGCGTCGATCGCGGTGGCAACCTCGGATCTGCTCATCACGCACCACGGCGCCCTGTCCCAGTTCACCTTCAGCGGCCCCGGGCACCTGCCCGGTGCATTCGACGAGATCCGCTGGGGCGACACGTTCAGCGACGTGACCCCTTTCCTGTCCACGTCGACGGTACCGGAACCCGCATCGCTGGGTCTGCTCGGCATGGCATTGGCCGCGCTTGCCGGTATCCGCCGCCGCCATCACGCGCGCCGTTGAAAGCGGAATTGCTCGCGCACCCTCGCAAAGCCCGGTGCCTACCGGGCTTTTTCATTTCGCTTCGAGGCTTGCCGCGACCCATGCAGGCCGAGTCGTCGTTAGTGTCTACGCGGACAGCGCGGCAACGACGTCGGCTTCGATCGACTCCGGCGTGCTGGTCGGCGCGTAGCGCTTGACCACCCTGCCGTCGCGGCCGACGAGGAACTTGGTGAAGTTCCACTTGATCGATTCGGTGCCGAGGATGCCCGGCTCCGCGGCCTTGAGCCACACGTAGAGAGGATGCGCTCCGGGACCGTTGACGTCGACCTTGCTGAACATCGGGAAGGTGACGCCGAAGCGCGTTTCGCAGAACTGCGCGATATCGGGCTCGCCGTCCGGCTCCTGGGAACCGAACTGGTTGCATGGAAATCCCAGCACCTCAAGACCGGCAGCCCGATGCTTGCGGTACAGCGTTTCCAGCCCGGCGTACTGAGGCGTGAAGCCGCACTGGCTGGCGACGTTCACAATCAGCAGCACCTTGCCGCGGAACGCCTCCAAGGGCTGGAGCTTGCCGTCGATAGTGGTGGCGTGGAAATCGTAGAGGCTCTCGCTCATGGCCCCCGCCTCACCTCGATCTCGATGAAGACGAACTCGAAATCGTTGTCGTTGACGACATTGTGTTCGACGCCGGCGTCGCGGTAATAGGGCTGGCCCACCGCCAGTCGGGCGTGGCGGTCACCCTCCTTCGTCTCGAGCAGCAGAACGCCGTCGGTTTGCGGCACGACCACGTAGTCCATCGCGTGCACGTGCCAGCCCGTTTCCGCATGCGGCGCAAACCGCCACTGCGTCACCAGGACGCGCTCGTTCTCGATCAGCCTGGTGGGTACTGCAGCGGGTCGTTTCGGCTTCATCGCCTGACACCTATCTGGATGGGGCGTCGATCACGTCGTGACGGCTCGGACCGACGCCTGCTTCCTGGAACTCCACCTCCCCGTCGAGCACTGCGCTGAAATGCGGCAGCCCGGCCGGAATCACGTAGAAGCTGCCGGCCGGATAGGGCACCAGCCGATCGCGGTCGAACACCTCGCCCACGCCGGCCCAGTAGGTGCCGCGCAGCACGGTGATCGTGCGCTCGTCCGGATGGGTGTGCGGCGGCAGCGAGTGACCTGCCTGTGCACGCACCCGGAACGCGTAGGCGCCCGCCGCGCCGGGTTCATTGTAGATCCCCGCGTAGAACACGTCGGGCGCGGAGCGCCGTTGGGTCCACTGCACCTCGTCCGGCGCGAGCGCAAAGATGTCGGCACCCCAGGCGCAAGCGGCCACCGCCCAGGCCGCCAGCGTGGCAACCGGGGACACTATCGCGATGCGCCGCAACCGATGCGCTATGCTTGATTGGACCATCCCGCTGAGGGACCCTCATGCACACGGTAATGTGGAAGTTTACCCTGGCCCCCGGCGCAGAAAAGGCGCAGCTGGACGAGATCATCTCCGCCTCCGCCGCCACCTACATCGGCGTACCGGGCCTCATCCGCAAGTACTACGGCTACGCCCTCGAGCACGGACGCGTGGAAGTGGTCGGGATCTACCTGTGGCGAACGCGTGCCGAAGCCGATGCGTTCTACACGCCCCAGTGGTTGGAGAAAGTCGGCGCGCGCTGGGGCGTGGCGCCGCTGCGACACGATTGGGAGACGCCGACAGTGGTGGAAAGCGCGCTGGGCGGCGTCATCGACTCCAAGCCGACGCGTCAGGTGACCGCGGCTTAGCAGAGTGTGCTGCACTGAGATGATTACTGGTGGTGGTGGAGGCCATCACGCACTGCGATATCGGGAATGTCGCATGAGGAGGATGACGAGGAACGGCAGCACGAACCCCACGATGATGACCGCGATGTAGATGTGGCCGAGCTCCGAGTAGTCGGCCGGCACGCTGATCGCGCCGGTTTTCGGATCCTTCACTTCCCGGGTAACGGTGAAGAGCTGATTGACGTACTTCGTGCCCAGTTGTGAAAGCGACAGCGCGAGATTGGTGAACGATGCCATGACGGCGAAATAGGTCGCCTTCAGGCGGTCGGGCGCCGAGTTCGCGATCCAGGCGAGCATCGGCACCATCGCAATCTGGCCGAGGGGCGACTCGAGCGCAGTGTCCACCAGCGCGATGAAGCGAGCGTCGACCACGCCGTTCGTGTGGGCAGCGGTCCAGTGGTGCAGGCCGTAGTACATGCCGAGCAGGGGCAGCGAGAGAACGGTTCCGGCCACGGTCAGGAATCCGATCACGTAGGCGATCGAGCGTTCGGCCATGAATCGGCGGAACAGGAACAGGCCGGCGAGCGTCAACGCGCTACCAATGAGGGACAGGACCGAGAGAAATTGCTGGTCGAACCCGAGCTCGTCGATCATCCACCACGTCGCTCCCGGACCAGGTCCGGGCAAGGCACGGAAGACGAAGATCAGCAGCGCCGTGCCCACCAGGGTGTTGCGCGCGGCCGGTTCGAGTTCGCGTACCAGCCGCAACATCAGGAACAGCACGATCGCCATCGAGCCGGCGAAGATGAATTCCTGGTTGTAGGGAATCTCCGCCAGGCCGAGGCCGACCGTGAATACGACGAACACGAGGCTGCCGCCGAGCAGCGGCCAGTTCACCTGCGGCCGCTCCGGCCCTCGCACGTCGATCAGCTTCTCCGCGTCGGCGCGCGCATGACCGCGTTCCACCAGCCCTGCAATGCGCCGTCGCCGCAGCACACCGGCGAGCAGCACGCCGAGCACCGAGACCATGGGGATGAACAGCGCGAGCTGGTACACCAGCAGGTAGGTCTGTGCGGTCTGCGCCGGCGACATCGACGGTGCATCCCGGAACAGCACGACGTTCGCGCCTGCAACGAGCACACTGCCGCCGATGATGGCGACCCGGCCGAGCGTCTGCATGGTGGTGTGGCCGACGCGCCGATCCTCCGCGGAGATCGCCGCCCCCGACTCGTCGACGCGGGGGACCGCCTCGACCGTCATCGCGTCCGCGACGACGTCCTGCAGCACGTAGCCGATTGGCGCGAGCAGCGCCGACAGCACGTACCAGGCGTTGGCGGACATGATCGTTTCCATCGCGGCGCGATCGGAAAGCAACCCGATCATGATGGCCAGACTCGTCGCGATGAGTCCTGCGCCCAGATAGACCAGGCCTGCCTTGTGCCGCCAGATCAGGTCCACCAGGTGGCCGATCGGCATCTTGAGCGCCCATGGCAGCATTGCCCAGAATCCGAGCGCGGCGAGGAACTCGGCCGACAGACCGAGATACTCCTTCACGAAGAACGTCCCGACGATCCCGGTCAGGCCCGAGATGCCCGCGGCGATGTACACCATCAGCGGCGGCAGGTAGGAAAGCCGCATC
>CAZNBS010000277.1:0-6173 GCA_964570955.1 uncultured Burkholderiales bacterium
TCTCCATCACGCCCCAGAGGATGAAGAGCACGGTCGGGATGGCGATGCCGAGAAAGAGCAGGAGGAACGGGTTGTCGAGCAGGTGCTGCATGGCCGGGATGCGCTCCTCCTCCTCGTCATCGCGATTGGTTCCATCGGTGATGCCGTTTGCCATCGTTGTTCCACGCTGCGAAGGCAGCGCGCCTCCTGGTTGTTGGCCGGCCCGCACGCCTGGAGCGCGGACCTGTCGATGAAAGCGTACGGACGTTTGCCCGGGCCGTACTTCGCACAGGTTAAGAATTGCCGCCCTGCGCTCAGCATGCCTTGAGCAGGAGCGCGAAGGGTTTGAGGATGCTGTCGGAGGACCAGGCGTTGAGCTGCGGCCAGTGACGCGCGGTTTGCTCGCACGCGGCCTGCGTCTCCGGCGCAATCGGGATGAGGGCGTACACTGCCAGCGCGGCCAGCATGCTCAAGACGGCCGCAGTTCTCCAGTTCCGTCCCATGCGCACGTCTCCAATTTTCTGCGTTTGCCGATTGTGGCAACCAGCCGTGCGCGCTTCCTTGATCTGGATTCAGCGCTTGATCGATGCCGCCTGATAGATTGCCGGCCTGATGATCGACCCCTCCCCTGCGCGGGCACGCCGAGTCATCCGTGCCGTCGCCGCCGCCGGTATCCTCCTCGTCCTCGTCGTGCTGAGCATGAGCGCCCTGCTGCGCCTGCGCGCAGCCGGCCTGGGCTGCGCAGACTGGCCCGCCTGCTACGGTCGAGCGGACGCCGACGCGACCGTACCGTCGCTCGCGCGCCTGTTGCACCGCGTGTCCGCGATGGCGGCCACGTTCGCGGTGGTGAGCATCGGCGTCATCGCCACCAGCCGTCCGCGCCTGTTCCGGCGCGAACTGGCCTCGAGCGTCGTCATGTTCGTACTCCTGGTGGGACTTGCCGTGCTGGGTCGTTATAGCGCCGGCGCGCAGAGCGCGGCGGTACCCCTGTTCAATGTGCTCGGCGGGATGGTGCTTCTGGCGCTGTTCGCACGGATCGCCACGGCCGGCGTACGCCACGATGCGCACGCGCCCGGCTGGGCGCATCCCCTCGCCCTGGCAGGTCTGTTCGTGTTGCTGGTGCAGATCGGTCTGGGCGTGCTGACCAGCGCGACCTTCTCGGGGCTGGCCTGCCCCGATCTGGTCGGCTGCGGCAACGGGTGGGCGCTGTGGCCGCTGCCGCTCGCCTCCGGCTCGATGTTCGCACCCGAGGCAGGTGCCGCCCTGCACATGTTGCACCGCGCGACTGCCCTTGCGCTGCTGGCCGTGCTCCTTCCGCTGGCGTGGACTCTGCGCCACGGCCAGCGAGCGCTGGCACTGCTGCTCGTCGCGGCTGTTCTGCTGCAGGTCGCCCTGGGCCTGGTCATGGTGGCCGCCTCCCTGCCGTTGGCGCTGGCCGTGGCGCACAACGTCGCCGCCGCGCTGCTGGTATGCGTCTTGAGTGCAGCGCAGCACGCAGTGGCGCCGAGGCCGAGGATTGATCTAGGTTAAGTTCCGGTTCCGGCGCGCCCCCAGAATGCAGACATACGAACAAAGGGCCCCGGCACATGAAGCAGGACATCCACGCGAGCGCGTTCATTCAGAACCTGCCCTTGTTCAAGGAAGCAAGCCCGGCCGAGGTCGATCGCATCGCGCAGGGCACCCGTGTGATGCACGTCGAGCGGCAGAAGCGGCTGTTTCACAAGGGCGATCGGCCGGACGGCTTCTACATGGTCGTGTACGGACAGGTGAAGCTCGCCTTTACCTCCCCGCAGGGCGCGGAGAAGGTGGTCGAGATCATCGGCCCGGGGATGAGCTTCGGCGAGGCGGTGATGTTCCTGGACACGCCTCACGTGGTCTATGCGCAGACCCTGTCCGACAGCCTGCTACTGTTCATCGGCAAGGCCGCGGTGTTGGATGAACTGGACCGCAATCCGTCGTTCGCGAGGAAGATGCTGGGCGGATTGAGCCGGCGGCTGCACGGCATCATCTCGGACGTCGAAGCCTACTGCATGCATTCGGGGGCGCAGCGCGTCATCGGCTATCTGCTGCGGGACGCGGAGCAGGCAGAGGGCAGCCTCGATCTCGAGGTGGAGCTACCTACCCACAAAGGCGTGATTGCCTCTCGCCTGAACCTCACGCCCCAGCACTTCTCGCGCATCCTGCACGAATTGTCCGAGGCCGGGCTGGTAAAGGTGGAGGGGCGCGTGATCCACATCGCAGACGTGGATCGGCTACGCGCGACCGGCTGACGCGCCTGCGGCGCGTACGAGGCGGATGGACGCTGCCCATCGTCGGGCACAGGCGACGTACGAGGAGGCGGGATCGCTCCTTGCCAGCCTGACACCATCCCTACTTCGGACCCGCGCGATGAGCCGCATGATCGACTGGACCAAATTCCCGAAACGCTTCACGCTCGAAGCGATCGACCGCTTCGTGTTCGTTCCCGAATCCTCCACGCATGCATCCGAGGAGCAGGTGCGCGCACTCCTCGCCGATGCGGAGTCCTACATCGAGAAGAGCGGAGACCATGACCGCACCCCCGGCCTGGGGATCTCCGCCCGTGCAGTAGTCAGAGTGTGCCGTCAGGCACTGGGCCTGGACGTCGAGGTGCCTCCGGACGGGACCGGCGGCGATCCGGACCCCGATGTCCGCCATGAACTCCCCCGACGTAAGCGGCGCCGGCCTGCATGGGCTTATGCGCCTAACGGTGCCGACTAGAATGCGGGCCGTGAGGCGAGCTGACGCGCGCTGAGGGCCTGCGGCGAACAGACGCACCGTCCCTTCGTCCTTGTCGTAATCAAGCGCCGAATCGGCGCACGGCTCACAATTGGAGGTTCGAACGAACGGACCTTCGATGACCGCCGACCTTCGCCTGCCTGCTTCCGCCCTGTTCACCGCCTGCTCGGCGGACGCCATGGCGTTCGATACCACCGCGCAGCTCGAGGACCTGCCCGGCCTCATCGGCCAGGAGCGGGCCCGGGAAGCGATCGGATTCGGCGTGGCGCTGCGCAGCCGCGGCTACAACCTCTTCGTACTCGGTCCGCCCGGGCTCGGGAAACGCACCTTCGCGCGCAGGATGCTGGAGGAGCGCGCAGCAGCCGAGGCTGCCCCGGATGACTGGTGCTACGTCAACAACTTCGACCAGCCGCACCGTCCGTGCGCGTTGCGCCTCCCGCGTGCCGCCGCCATGCGGCTCAAGCGCGACATGCAACAGCTGGTGGAGGAATTGCGTGCCTCGATCCCAGCCATGTTCGAGAGCGAGGAGTACCGCACGCGCGCCGAACAGATCGACGGCGAGATCAGCGAGCGCCAGGAGAGCGCGTTCGTCGCGCTCGGCGAGGAGGCTGCAGCCCAGGGAATCGCGCTGCTGCACACGCCGGCGGGCTTCTCGCTCGCTCCCATGCGCGATGGCGCGGTGATCCCGCCCATGGAATACGAGAAACTGCCCGCCGAGGAACGGTCGAGCATCGAATCGCGCATCCGCGAGTTGCAGGAAAAACTGCAGAAGGCCGTCCGTCACGTGCAGGGATTGCAGAAAGAGAAGCGCGACCGTATCAAGGCCCTGAATCGCGAGATGACGATGTACGCGGTGGGCCATCTCACCGAGGAGCTCAAGTCGCGCTACGCCGACCTGCCCGCAGTCATCTCCTACATTTCCGCCGTGGAAGCCGATGTGCTGGAGAACATCGAGGAGTTCCGCCGGTCCCCCGAAGCCGAGACCAACATCCTCGGACTGCCATCGGGCGAACGCCCGTCGTTCCGCCGCTACGAGGTCAACGTCATGGTGGGCGACGGCGACAGTTCCGGCGCGCCGGTCGTGGAAGAGGACCATCCCACTTACGCCAATCTGACGGGGCGGGTCGAGTACGTCGCCCGCCTGGGCACGCTGGTGACGGATTTCGCGCTCATCAAGGGCGGCGCGCTGCACCGCGCCAATGGCGGCTATCTGCTGATCGATGCATACAAGCTGCTGTCGCAGCCGTTCGCATGGGCCGGGCTCAAGCGTGCGCTTGCCAGCGGTGAGCTGCGTACCGAATCGCTGGGCCACGACCTGGGCATGATCAGCACCGTGACCCTCGAGCCCGAGCCGATTCCGCTGGACGTCAAGGTCGTGCTCTTCGGCGAGCGGCTGATCTACTACATGCTGCTCGAGTGGGACCCGGAATTCGGCGAACTGTTCAAGGTCCAGGTCGATTTCGACGACGAGCTGGTGCGTGACCCGCGCAACGAGGGCCTGTACGCACGGCTCGTCGCTGCCCAGGCACGCCGCGCGAACCTGCTGCCACTGGACCGCGGCGCGGTCGCGCGCGTGATCGAGTACGCGGCGCGCGAAGCCGGAGACGCACGCCGCCTGTCGGCGCAACTCGAACGGTTGAGCGATCTGCTGCGCGAAGCCGATCACCACGCGCGGGCGCACCGCGCCGAGGCGGTCCGGCGCGAGCATGTGCAGGCGGCGATCGACAGTCAGGTCCACCGCGCGGATCGTATCCGGGGCCGGATGCACGAGGCGATCCTGCGCGGAGAACTGAAGGTCGAAACCGACGGCGAGAAAGTGGGCCAGGTGAACGGCCTCTCGGTCGGCGGACTGGGCAACTTCGCCTTCGGCTTCCCCACCCGCATCACTGCCACGACCCGCCTCGGGGATGGCGAGGTGATCGACATCCAGCGCGAGGTCGAGTTGTCCGGGCCGATCCACTCCAAGGGCGTGATGATCCTCGCCTCGTACCTGGTCGCGCGCTATTCGTGCGATCGGCCGCACTCCCTGTCGGCCAGCCTGGTGTTCGAACAGACCTACGGCACGGTGGAGGGAGACAGCGCGTCGCTCGCCGAGCTGTGCGCACTGCTGTCCTCGATCGGCCAGTTCCCGCTGCAGCAGTCGCTGGCGGTGACCGGCTCGATCGACCAGCATGGCAACGTGCAACCGATCGGCGCAGCGAACGAAAAGATCGAGGGGTTCTTCGACATCTGCAAGGCGCGCGGCCTCACCGGTCGGCAGGGCGTGATCGTTCCGGCCGCCAACGTCGAGCATCTGATGCTGCGCGAAGACGTGGTGCGGGCCGTGGCCGACGGCGATTTCGCGGTGTTCCGCGTGGAGAGCGTCGATCAGGCCCTGGGCCTGCTCGCCGGGGCGCCGGCAGGCGAAGCGGATGCGAACGGCAACTTCCCGGAAGGCAGCCCGAACTTCAAGGTGAGTGCGCGCCTGATGGAACTGTCGATGTTGCGTCAGGCGTACTCGACCGTCGAGGTCAAGGTGAAGAAGGTGCGTTCGGGAAAACCGGCCGAACCCGAGCGCCCGCCGCGCAAGCCGGGCGACGAAGAGCGGCCTCGCCCCGGACGCCGGCGGTGACGTCCATGGCAGGCACCCGCATCGTTCTGGCACTCGGGTCCACCGCGCAGAGCGCAGCGTCCATGGCGATCGCGCTGCACCTCGCGCGCGAGGCACAGGCGACACTCGAGAGCGTCTTCGTGGAGGATATCGACCTGCTGCACCTGGCAGCGCTGCCGTTTACGCAGGAACTCGGGCGCACCTCCGGCGCGCTGCGCCCGATGCAGCACACCGGTCTCGAAGCCCTGCTGCGCCGCCGGGCGGAACAGGCACGGCGCCTGATTGCCGAGCATGCGGTCGCCGCGCGACTCGAGTTCTCGTTCCGCGTTGCACGCGGCACCATCGCTCGCGAGGCCATCGCGGCCGCGGCCCATGCCGAGTGGGTCGTGGTGACCGAGGGTCGCGCGCAACCCGTGGCGGTGCGGCTCTCCGGTGGGCCGAGGAATGCGCCGGTGGCGGTGGTGCTCGAGGCCGGGACGCCCGGCCGGCGTGCGCTGGACACGGCAGTGAAGCTCGCCCGCCGCACCGCCTCGGGTGTTCTCGTGCTCCTGTCCAGCGGCAAGGCGGCCGACGATCGTGTGCTGGCGCGCGAGACGTTCGAGCAGGCGCAGCGGTCCCTTCCGGAACTGGCGCACGCGCAGGTGCTTCCGATGCGAGACGTTCGCGACGTGCTGCGTGAAGCACGCAGGCGCGGCTGTCAGGCGGTGGTGGTCTCGTCCGCCGCGCGGGACGATCGGGGCGAAGTCCTGGTGCGCCTGCTCGAGCAGGGCGGCTGTCCGGTGGTGATCGTCCGCTAGGGAAACTCTGCAAAACCCCGCTGGTCAGAGTGGCGGCGGAATGATGCCGC
>CAZNBS010000278.1:0-6135 GCA_964570955.1 uncultured Burkholderiales bacterium
AGTACCTGGCTACGAACCAGGGGGTCGTGGGTTCAAATCCTGCCGGGCGCGCCAGACAAGAGAAGGGGCTGCGTCACGCAGCCCCTTTGCTTCCTGGCGTCTCGGTTCGCTCAGATTCGGGCGGTTGAAGGCGAAGGACGCGGGTTAGGCGTTCGCGACGCGCGGCGCCTGGGGCGGCGCAGCGGGCACCAGCCCGAAGCGGCTCATGACTTCCGAGAGCTTCGCCCGGTCGGGCGGTCCGCCGGCGGCGGCCAGGGCGCCCACTTCCCGGAAGAACTGCTCGCCGATATCTGGCGTCATCATCACGAGCGTGCGTACGGTCTCGGAACCGGGATTGCTGAAGTGATGCACGGAACCGCGCGGCGTAGACATCCACTCGCCCGGCTTGAGGTCGCGGGTTTCGTCGTCGACCCGATACCGGAGCACGCCCTCCAGCACGTAGACGCACTCCTCGTTGTTAGTGTGGCTGTGCGGTGGGGGCACGTGGGCGCCGGGCGGGACCTTCATCTCGAACAGCCCCAGCCCACCCTTCTGCGCGCCGTCCACGAGATAGCGAATTTCCATTTGTCCGACTTTGACAATCTGACTCATGACGATCTCCTTTGTTGGATGCCGATGGTCCGTGGTGCGCTTGCTGCGGGAATCCAGGCCGGGCCGACTGGCAGAACGCCCAGGAGATCCCGCACGAGCCTGAGTACTGTCGAGCCGTGCGGGCTGCGTGCGACGGCGAAGCGGCATGCGCGGGCCAGCGCGAGCATCGCTTCGTTGTCGCGCAAGACGTCCATGATGGCTCGCGTGCAACGGGCGTCGCGTGCCGACTGGACCAGAAGTCCGAGGAGCGCACGCCCGAGCCCCAGGCCCTGCCAGGCGTCGGCCACGACCAGCGCGAGATCACAGGTCCCGTCGTCCTCGCCCGGGGCGCATTGCGCCAGAGCGACCATGGACCAGGCTTCGCCGTCGCGCGCCTCGGCCAGCAGCACCAGCTCCAGTCGACCGGCAGACGTGGTGAGGCGGGCGAGCAGCGAGGGAGCGAGCTCGCGGATCGGTGCAAAGAAGCGCAGTCGGCGCGAAGCGTCCGAAAGGCGGCGCACGAACGCCTGAATCGACTCGGCGTCCGCTGGCCCGACCGGACGCACGCGGGCGCTCCGCCCGTCGTGCAGCCTGAGAGCGGCGCCTTCATGGAGCATGACGCTGATCGGGGCGCGGTCCATGGCTATTTCGTGCTCGCGTCTAGAGCGGCTCGAAATCGATCGGCGCGCGCAACCGCTCGACGCGGGTCCGGAGCCATCTCCACGGCGCGCCGACCGCCCGGACCAGGAGTCCGGGACGCAGCCCCCGGGCGTGGCGCTGCGGCAACGCGACTTCGACGACCTGACTCATGGCGTTCTCCTCGGTTCGTACCGGCTGGCACCAATGTAGTGGATTGCAGAATCGGAATAAATGGTGTTTACTTCAATCCATTGTTGCAGAACGTGGACTAATGAAGGATCGACTGAACGGGATGCGTGTGTTCGCGCAGGTGGTGGATGCGAAGAGCTTCTCCGCCGCCGCGGACAAGCTCGGCATGTCGAAGTCGCTCGCGAGCCGGCACGTGAGCGCGCTGGAACGCGCGCTGTCGGTCAGGCTGCTGAACCGGTCGACGCGGAAGCTGAGCCTGACCGAGGCGGGTGCCGTCTACTACGAGCATTGCGCCAGGATCGTGCAGGAGGCGGAGCTGGCCGAGCAGCGGCTCACCCACACGCAGACCGAGCCGGCGGGTCTGGTGAAGGTGACGGCCGCGCCGGCGTTCGCGGTACGGCACGTGCTGCCCGCGCTCGGCGAGTTCCATCGGAAGTATCCGAAGATCCAGGTCAAGCTCTTCTGCAGCAATCGCCCGCTCGACTTGGGCGATGAGGGATTCGATCTCGGTATCCGCGTGTCGTTCGGTCCGGCCCCCAACCTGGTGGCGCGCAAGCTCGCTGCCAACCGGTCCGTGCTGTGTGCCTCGCCCGCGTACCTCAAGCGCCGCGGGACGCCGCGCCGCATCGAAGACCTCCGCGAGCACGAGTGCGTGCTGTTCCCGCCGATCGCGCCCAAGGGGGTCTGGACGTTGCGGCGCGACCGGCGGAAATACTCCGTGCGAGTCGCCGGTGCGTTTGAGACCGACGAGATGGACGTCGTGCGCGCTGCCGTCGCTGCCGGCTTGGGGATCAGCTTCCTGCCGCTCTATATGGTGGGGGAGGCCCTGCAGAAGGGGCAACTGGTCCCGCTGTTGCCCCAGTATCAGCTGGTACCCGAGAGCGCCATCTATCTCGTCTATTTGCCCAACCGCACGCTCTCATCGCGCGTGCGCGCGCTGATCGACTTCCTCACGGAGCGGTTCGGGCCTGTCGCTCCGTGGGAAACCGGTTGGTGATTGGCGCCCGATTCGCTGGTTGTGCCCCGTTTGTGGCCAACTCAGATTAAATGTGATCGAACTGTGACTGGGATAGATCGGTTCCGAGGTGGGCAAGCGCTGCAAATAGCTGATCTGAAGCCTCGAGAATCCGCCTCGATCGTCTACGCACCAGGGGGGCGTGGGTTCAAATCCTGCCGGGCGCGCCAGGTTTCTGCTTCAAGATCACACGGCTAGCGATGTTCTCGCTGGCCGTTGGTCTTTTCAGCAGAGCGAGTGGCGGAGTTTTGCCGGACTCGTCGCGGCAGATCCGTTGGACGGACCGGGATGAGCAATAATCGGTGCCGGTGCCGGTGCCGGTGCCGGTGCCGGTGCCTTCGCGCCGGTGCACTTCCTCGGCGATGCGTGCGCCTGCGGACGTTGAGCCCGAACCTGCCGCCGTCATCTGCTCCTCACGTGCTTGCCAGCCTCCGGGCCGTGATGGGGCGCGAGGGCTTTCTCGCACAGGGCGAGCGCCCACAGCAGCGCTATAACTGCGCTTCGACCTCTTCGACGTGGATCACCATCGCACCGCGTGCCCACGGGAATTTCGCTTTGACCCTATCCGCGATATCGCCGGAAGTGACGATCTCGGCAGTCCCGGCGATGACGTATCCCTGGCCCAGGCTGCGCGTACCTTGCACTTTTCGGGAAGCGACCAGCAGCTGTATACGGTTGTTCTTCCTGAGGTTCTGCTCCGTGCGATGATAGCGGCCCGCCGGGAGAACAATCATGTCCGCTTCGGTCCCCAGCGCACGCATGTAGTCGCCCCAGTTGCCGACCACGTGAGGACCGTCATCGCTCGATGTGACGATGGTCACGAACTCGGTTGCCTCGCAGACGTCGCGACAGTTGCCTTCGATCTTCGCCATTGTTCCGATCTCCTAACGCGTCTTGCTGCGCATGACCAGCGTAATCGACGCCGGTGGCGGCGGTCAGCGCGGACCGGCTGCCGACCAGCCATTTCGATGGCTACCCGCCGTGCAGTGTGCGCCGATCCACCCTCACCAAGCGCTTTTCACACCTTGGTGGCCGGGGTTCGAATGCGCATGCGCTTTCGGGTGAGCGGCCGTCCGATCGGCCATCGAACCGGCCGCCTTTGCCTTTCGAGTGGCGAACTCGGAGGAAAGCTCGGTCACTGAGGCTGCAGCCCGGCGGCCCGGATGAGCTTGCTCCAGCGGTCGATCTCGTTCCTCACGAACACGCTGAATGCTTCGGGCGAACTGTCCTGTACCAGATCGAGACCGACCCGCTCGAATCGCTCCTTGAACGCGCGGCCGCCGGCCACTTTCGCGATCTGGGTTGCAAGATACGAGATCGTCTCGGGCGGCGTGCGTGCGGGAGCGAAGATGCCGACCCAGTTATTGAGTTCGTAGCCGGCGTAGCCGGCCTCGTACAGCGAGGGTACGTCGGGCATCCGGGGGCTGCGCTGCCTGCTGGTGACCGCCAGCGCGCGCAGCTTCCCGGCCTTGAGCAGCGGAGTCGCGCCCGCGATGTCATTGAACATCATGTCCACGGTGCCGCCGGCGACGTCGTTCAGCGCCTGCGGCGAGTTCTTATAAGGAACGTGGATCATGTCGATCTGAGCGAGCTGCTTGAGCAGTTCGCCGGCCACTGCGCCGGTGGCGTTTCCCGAAGCGTAGCTGAGCCCTCCCGGCCGAGCCTTGGCGCGGGAGATGAGATCGTCCAGCGTCTTGACCGGGGCATCCTGCGCCACGAATAGCGCGAGTGATGCGGTGGCGAGCAGGTACACGGGGGCCAAGTCGTTCACCGGATCGTAGGGGAGCTTCTTGAACAGGCTGGGTGCCGCCGCGATCGCCGTGTTTCCCGTCGCAACTAGCGTCAATCCGTCGGGCGGCGCGCTTGCGGCGGCGGCCGTCCCGATGGTGGCCAGGGCGCCGGGCTTGTTCTCCACGAAGACCGGTCGCTTGATCGCTTCCGCAAGCGAAGCAGCGAGAAGGCGCGCCGAGACGTCGGTCCCGCTCCCGGCGCCGAACGGGGCAATCAGTTTGATCGGCTTGTCGGGAGGTAGCTGCGCGTGAGCCGCGGGCCAGAGATTCAGCAGAACCCCGACCATGAGGGTTCGCAGCACGACGTACCTCAACCCCATGTTGACCCCCTTTGGACGTTCGGATAACGTGACAGTGGAACAACGCACAAGCAACAGAGCGCGTCGGCGCGCGCTGATAGTGGAAGGGGAGGGCGTCTGTGCGGGAGTATATCGAGCTTCTCGTCGACGAGGGACGCGTACGCGTAGTCGAGCGCGAGGTCGACCCGGTGTTCGAGCTTGCCGCGGTGACGGTGCGCTCGCAGGGCGAGAGCGAGGCGCCGATCCTCTTTCGCAGGGTTCGAGGAACCAAGCTGCCGGTGATCACCAACGTCTACGGAAGCCGCCGCCGTCTTTGCGAGCTCATCGGCGCAGCCGAGGGCAATTTCTGCCGGCGCTGGACCGAGCTTACCCGGCAAAGAATCTCTACGGGTACAGGCACAGAAATCCATGGCGCTGGAGAGTACGACGACCTCTCGCTCGCCGATATTCCGCATATCACATATTTCGAGAGGGACGCGGGACCCTACCTGACCGCGGCGATCTTCCTTGCCAAAGATCCGGACAGCGGCGTGCCGAATCTGTCGTTCCACCGGTGCATGATGGTGGGTGATCGCGAGCTCCGGGTCCGGCTGGGCCGCACGCACGACCTGACCGCGTACCAGGCCGGAGCAGAAGCGCGTAACCAGGCGCTTGACGCCGCAATCCTACTGGGCCCGCCGCCGCCAGTGGCACTCGCCGCCGCTGCTCCGCTGGCGCCGGACGAGAGCGAACTCGAGTGCGCCGAAGCTTTGGCTGGAGCAAAGATCCCGATGCGGCGGTGCAAGCACATCGATCTCGAGGTTCCCGCTGCCACGGAGATCGTGATCGAGGGCCGGTTCATCCCGAATGCGCGCGCTTCGGAAGCACCCTTCGGGGAGTTCCAGGGATACTACGTTCCCGAGATGCAGAGCCACGTGTTCGAGGTGCTCGGCGTCACCGCGCGCAAGGGCGCACTCTTCCACGCGCTCGTCTGCGGCTCGCCCGAGGACTTGCGGTTGCTCGAGGTCGCGATCGCTACACAGGTCTACCGGGCGCTCACTGCAAGGCTTCCGGGGATCGTTGACGTCGCATGCGTGCCGCACGTCATGGGCACAGTCGTGAAGATCGCGCAGCAGTACGAGGGTCACGCACGGCAGGTTCTGCTGACCGCAGTGGGCGCGAATCACGACTGGTCGAAGAGCTGCATAGTGGTGGACGAGGATGTCGACATCAACGATTTCGGCGACGTATGGTGGGCTTTCCTTACGAGGGCACGGCCGGACGAGCGGGTGATGATTCTGCCGGCCACTCCGGGATTCTTCCGCGATCCATGGAAGGACCACTGGGGCCGGCTGCTCATCGACGCTACGATCCCCATCGACCGGCGCGCGGAGTACGAGCGTAAGCGCGTCCCCGGAGCGGATTCCATCGATCTGGCCGACTATCTGGAGTGAAGCGATACCGTGATTTGGTGAACGAGCACCGCCCGCAGTCACTGCGCTGCAGCTCGAACAGCATTGGCTCCGTCCAGCAAGCTGGTGGACACCGGAGCTGCCCGAAGTCAGGGGTCCGACAAGCTGAATCGTCTGACGCCGCGCACTAGCCTACCAAGGGAGGCCCCCCGGCTTTGCCGGGGAGGCAGTCAAGGTTTGAC
>CAZNBS010000279.1:0-6107 GCA_964570955.1 uncultured Burkholderiales bacterium
TCCGCGCCCAGCTCCTCGGCGGCGTGCCAGGCCCAGCGCGGGTTGTACATCGCGCCGCGGCCGATGCAGATGAAGTCGGCCTTGCCGGAGGCAATGATGTCCTCGGCCGCGCGCGGGTCGGTGATCAGGCCGACCGACATGGTCTTGATGCCGGTTTCCTTGCGCACCATCTCGCCGAACGGCACCTGATAATTGGGACCAAGCGGAATCTTCTGGCGTGGATCGAGCCCGCCGGTGGAGACGTCGAGATAGTCGCAGCCGAGCTTCTTCAGCTCGCGCGCCAGCACCACCGTCTCCTCCGGCGTCCAGCCGCCCTCCACCCAGTCGGTCGCCGAGACGCGCACGCCGCAGGGGCGCTCCTTCGGCCAGACGGCGCGCACCGCGTCGAACACCTCGAGCGGGAAGCGCATGCGGCCCGCCGTGGAACCGCCGTAGGCGTCATCGCGACGATTCGAGATGGGCGAGAGGAACTCGTGCAGCAGGTAGCCGTGGCCGACGTGCAGTTCCGCCAGATCGAAGCCCAGGCGCGCAGCCCGCGTTGCGGCCTCCACGAACTGCCGCTTGACGCGCGCGAGCCCATCGGCGTCGAGCGCTTGCGGCGTGTGCCAGCCCTCGGCGAACGGGACAGCCGAGGGCGCCAGCGTGGTCCACGCACCCTCTTCGCGCGTGAGCGGCTTGCCGCCCGCGCCGGGCGGATGCGTCGAGGCCTTGCGACCGGCGTGCGCGAGCTGAATGCCGAGCTTGGCCACGCCGAACTCGCGGCAGAAGTCGACCACACGCTTCAGCGCCTGCTCGCTGGCGTCGTCGTACAGGCCCAGGCAGCGCGGCGAGATCCGCCCCACGGGCGAAACGTGCGTGGCCTCGATGATGACGAGCCCTGCGGCGCCCATGGCGAACTGGCCTACGTGCATCAGGTGCCAGTCGTTGGCGCAGCCCTCGTCGGCCGCGTACTGACACATGGGAGAGACCACGATGCGGTTGGGAAGCGTGAGTTCGCGCAGGGCGAAGGGGGTGAAGAGGGGCGGGTTCATGCGTTCGTCGGGAGTTTGGGTGCAGTGGATTATAGAAGGGGAGTGCCAGGCTGCGATCGGGTGATGTGCTGCGGGATTGCAGAACGGGGTGAACAGCGAGGATCCCTCCGCCGGCGCTCGGGATGACACCGATGGGCATAGGATCGCTCTGCTCCGCTGTCATTGCGACCGCAGGAATCCTCGCCTTTGCGCCTCCAGGCATCCTCACCCGACACCCGCCTGTTCCGGCCATGAGAGAATCCGGACATCTTCCTTTTCGACCCGCACCGTCTCGATGTCCGCCCCCTCCCTGACCGCCCGTCCTGCCGTCCTCGACCTGCGCCCGTCGCGCATCCGCGAAGTCGCCAACGCTGCCATGGGTCGCGCCGACGTGCTGCCGTTCTGGTTCGGCGAACCGGACGAGGTCACGCCCGATTTCATCCGGCAGGTGGCCATCGATTCGCTGAACGCGGGAGAAACGTTCTACAGCCAGAACCTCGGCCTGCCTGAACTACGCGCCGCAATCGCCGCGTACCTCTCGCGACTGCACAGCGCCACGGCGCCCGAGCAGATCGCCGTGACCAGCTCCGGGCTGTCGGCGCTGCAACTGGCCACGCAGGCCCTGGTCGGACCCGGCGACCGGGTGGTCGAGGTGACGCCGCTGTGGCCCAACCTGGTCGAAATCCCCAAGATCCTGGGTGCACAGGTGGAGTGCGTGCCCCTGCAGTGGCGCCACGGCCAGTGGCGGCTCGACCTCGACCGCCTGCTCAGCGCGCTCACCCCCGCAACGCGCGCGTTGTTCGTCAACTCCCCGAACAATCCGACCGGCTGGACCATCTCACGCGCAGAACAGCAGGCCCTCCTCGACCACTGCCGGCGCCACGGCATCTGGCTGATCGCCGACGACGCCTACGAGCGCCTGCACTACGACGAAGCCGCCCCGGTCGCACCGTCGTTCCTGGACTTCGCGGGCGAGCACGATCGACTCGTCAGCACCAACACGTTCTCGAAGTCGTGGCTGATGACCGGCTGGCGGCTCGGCTGGCTGCGCGCGCCGCAGGCACTCATCGCCGAGATGCCGAAGTTGATCGAGTACAACACCTCGTGTGCGCCGGTGTTCGTGCAGCGCGCCGGGATCGTGGCCATCGAACGCGGGGAACCCGTGATCGCGCGCACCCGGAAACGCTTCCACGCCGCACGCGACTTCCTGGTCGAGCGCCTGCGCGGCATTCCCGGCATCGAGGTCGGCACACCGCAGGGTGCGATGTACGCGTTCTTCAAGGTGGACGGCGTGCACGACAGTCTGGCGCTGTGCAAACACCTCGTCGGCGACACCGGCCTGGGCCTGGCGCCGGGCATCGCCTTCGGCCCCGAGGGCGAGGGATTCGTGCGCTGGTGCTTCGCGGCGAGCGAGGAGCGGCTGGCCGACGGCATCGAGCGGCTGCGCAGGGGGCTGGCGAGCTTTCCGCGGCACGCCTGAGCGCGCATGAACCGTCCCGAGACGCCGCCTCCGATCGCGGTCGTGCCGCACGCGACACCCTACGACATTGCATCGTGGATCATCGCTGCAGCAGCGCTGTTCCTGACGCTGAAGCTGCGCCTGCTGCCGGCGCTGCTCGCCGGCCTGCTGGTGTACGCGCTGGTGCACATGGTGGCGCCCCGACTGCGCGCCGTGAACGTCGGCGAGAAGCGGCGCAAGCTGGTGGCGGTGGCGCTGCTGGCCACGGTGATCGTCACGCTGATCACCGCCGCCATTTTCGGCGCCATCGCCTTCTTCCGCAGCGACGTCGGCAATCTCCCGGCCCTGCTGGTGCAGATGGCGGACATCATTGCCGACTCGCGCAGCATGCTGCCCGCGTGGCTGACCGACAAGCTGCCGCGCACCGCCGATGAACTGCGGGTGTCGATGGAGGCATGGCTGCGGCAGCACGCGGGCGATGTGCAGGCCTTCGGTGCGCGCTTCGGCGTGGCGCTGGTGCACATCCTGATCGGCCTGATCATCGGCGCGATGATCTCGCTCAACGAGGCGGTTTCGAAGGAGGTGCCGCGACCGCTGGAGAAGGCCCTGACCGAGCGCGTGCGCCGCCTGGCCGAAGCCTTCCGTCGCATCGTCTTCGCGCAGGTGCGCATCTCGGCGCTGAACACCTTTCTCACCGGCCTCTACCTGGCGGTGTTCCTGCCTCTGATGGGCGTGAACCTGCCATTCGTGAAGACGATGATCCTGGTCACCTTCCTGGTCGGGCTGCTGCCGGTGATCGGCAACCTGATCTCCAACACCGTGATCGTCGTCGTGAGCCTGAGCCACTCGCTGTTCGCCGCGACGGGTTCTCTCGCCTTTCTGGTGATCATCCACAAGCTCGAATACTTCGTGAACGCACGCATCATCGGCACCCAGATTCGCGCGCGCGCGTGGGAGCTTCTGCTCGCCATGCTGATCGGCGAGGCAGCGTTCGGTGTGACGGGCGTGATCGCCGCACCGATCCTCTACGCTTACCTGAAGGACGAACTGAAGAGCCGCATGCTGATCTGACGCCATGCCGCTGAAGCTCGCCATCATCCCCGTCACGCCCTTCTCGCAGAATTGCTCGCTGCTGTTCGACGCCGAGACCGGCGTCGGGGCGGTGGTCGACCCGGGGGGCGATCTCGACCGCATCCTGGGGGCGGTGAAGAAGCACGGCGTGACGCTGGAGAAGATTCTGCTCACGCACGGTCACATCGACCACTGCGGCGGCACCGCGGAGCTGGCCGGGCGGCTCGGCATCCCGGTGGAGGGACCGCAGCGCGAGGACGCGTTCTGGATCGACCAGTTGCCGACTCAGAGCAGGATGTTCGGCTTTCCGCCGCTGCGCGCCTTCACCCCCGACCGCTGGCTGGAGGGCGGCGATACGGTCAGTGTCGGTGGAATCGAACTGCAGGTGCGACACTGCCCCGGCCACACACCGGGCCATGTGATCTTCTTCGCACGCGAGGCACGCCTTGCGCTGGTGGGAGACGTGCTCTTCCATGGCTCGATCGGGCGCACCGACTTTCCGCGCGGCGACCATGCCGCGCTATTGCGCTCGATCCGCGAGCAACTCTGGCCGCTGGGCGACGACGTGCAGTTCGTGCCCGGCCACGGACCGATGTCCACGTTCGGCGAGGAACGGCGCAGCAACCCGTTCGTCTCCGACCAGGCACTCGGCGCGCGCTAGCGGACCACTGCATGGGCCTGTACGAACGCTTCATGCTCGCCCCGGCGCTGAACTGCGTGTGCGGGCTGCCGCTGGTCACCGCGCAACGCCGCAAGGTCGTCCCGCTTGCACGCGGCCGCGTGCTGGAGATCGGGTTGGGCAGCGGGTTGAATTTTCCGCTGTACGATCCCGCACAGGTGACCTCCGTGACCGGCCTCGACCCCAGTGAAGCACTGTTCGCCTACGCGCGCGAACGTGCAGAAGGACTTGCCTTCCCGGTCGAGCTGCTGATAGGCGGCGCAGAGGCGAATCCACTGCCCGATGCGGCATTCGACACCGTGCTGGTCACCTACACGCTGTGCTCGATTCCCGACGTGGGCGCGGCGCTGGCGCATATGCGCCGCGTGCTCGCGCCGGGCGGACAGCTGCTGTTCTGCGAGCACGGCTACGCGCCCGACGCAGACGTGCGGCGCCAGCAACGGTGGATCGAGCCGATTTGGAAGCACCTCGCCGGCGGCTGTCACCTGACGCGGGACCCCCCCGCACTGCTCGAGCGCGCCGGGTTCCGCATCGACGCGATAGAGTCCTACTATGTCCCGAAGGTCCCGCGCTTCGCCGGCTATCATCGTGTCGGTACTGCTCACGCGCGTTAGACTGCCAACACCAGTCCGATCCGCTGGAAGGAGCGCCGCATGATTGACCTGCCCACCCTCGAGCAACTGGACGCCGCCGCGCGCGCCGTGTACGAGGTGATGCCGCCGTCGCCGCAGTACCGTTGGCCGCTGCTGCGCGGAGCGCTCGGCACCGAGGTATGGGTGAAGCACGAGAACCACACGCCCATCGGCGCGTTCAAGGTGCGTGGCGGACTGGTCTACTTCGCCGACCTCGCGGCGGGCGCGCGCCGCCCGGCCGGCGTGGTGAGCGCCACCCGCGGCAACCACGGCCAGTCGATCGCACTGGCCGCCGCGCGCCACCATATCGCCTCCACTATCGTCGTGCCCCACGGCAACAGCGTGGAGAAGAACGCGGCGATGCGTGCGTTGGGAGCAACGCTCGTCGAACACGGCGATGACTTCCAGGCAGCGCGCGAACACGCCGCACGTCTGGCAAGGGACCACGATTGGCACATGGTGCCGTCGTTCCATCCTCTACTCGTGTGCGGCGTCGGCACCTACTCGCTGGAGTTCCTGCGCGCGGCCCCCAGTCTCGACATCGTGTACGTGCCGATCGGTCTGGGCTCGGGCATCTGCGGCATGATTGCCGCGCGCGAGGCGCTCGGACACCGCACGGGGATCGTCGGCGTGGTGTCGTCGCATGCCCCCGCGTACGCCATGTCTTTCGCGCAGCGCGAGGTCGTGTCGCATGCGGTCACCACGAAGCTCGGCGACGGCATGGCATGCAGCACACCCGAGAAGCCGGCGCTGGAGTGGATCTGGCGCCACGTCGAACGCATCGTGCAGGTCAGCGACGAGGAGTTGCGTGCCGCGATGCGGCTGCTGTTCAGGGCCACGCACAACGTTGCCGAAGGAGCCGGCGCGGCCGGGCTCGCCGCAGCGTGGCAGGAGCGTGAGCGGCTGCAGGGGAAGCAGGTGGGCGTGGTGCTCAGCGGCGGGAACGTCGATAGCGACGTGTACAGCGAGGTGCTGAGGGGTTAGCGTCTCGACGCCGATCGGCTGCGGGCCGGAGGGCTGAGGCAGCATCGACTAACTCGACCGGCATCGCGTTCGAGATAACATCGTCGACTTGTCCCCGGCGTGCGCCGGGAGACGCGACGCACCGGCTGAGCGAGCGGATGATCGCCCTTCCCTGCGGCGACGTCACAGGTCGGCATTCACGACGCATGCATCTGTATACGGAGGAAGTGCCATGCTCTGCAGCTCGAGACGTCTGTCCGGCTTGCTTGCTTGTGCGCTGGCGACGGCCTGTC
>CAZNBS010000280.1:0-6065 GCA_964570955.1 uncultured Burkholderiales bacterium
GCTCGCTGCGAGGGCGCCCGCGGCCCGGCTTGCAATCGGCGGGAGCCTTGGAGAGAGAAACTTGTTCGCTGGCAGCCATGAACGTGGTGACATTCTGCGTCGGGCGACGCGCAAGGGGTTGGTCATAACGGTCGCCCGCTCACGTTCGTGCGACCCCTCTCCCTTGGAGGGTACCACAGGCCGCCCGTACGCATCGGGGCCCCCGATGACTAGATCCTGCGCATGAAGAACGACGCACGCCATGCCGAACGCGGCCGGATAGCTGTCGCTGACGGCGAGGATTGCCCAGAACAGGAGCGGCAGTACCACGACGCCCGAGTAGGTCATGGCGAGCGATCCGCCGGTCGCGGCAGCGGCCTGCTCGGGGGGTACGACACGCGCCACCTCCGACAGGTAGACGCCGTTCCAGCCGACCGCGGTCGCCCCGTACGCCGCGCACAAGAGCAGGACCATGGCCAGGGGCCAGGACGCGTCGACGAAGGCCACCACCGCAGCGCACAGCGACATGGCGATCCCCAGCACCCCAAGCAGGCGCCTGGGTGCGATCAGGTTGTCGGCGACCACGCCCCAGAAGATCCGGCCGAGCACGCCCGCGATCATCGCCGTGGACAGCGCAGCGCCGGCGACCGGCACGGAAAAGCCCCCGCGATCGTGCAGGAACACCACCAGGAAGGTCCCCAGGCACATCTGCATCCCGGAGTAGCTGAACGACGCCAGCGCCATCTCGCGCAACCGCGCGTGGCGCAACGCCAGCTTCAGCGGGCCGATGAGACCGCGCGTGGCCGACTGATCGGGTGCGCGACTGCCGCTGTCGACGGCGCGCCGCCACGGCTGCACGGCGAGGACGGCCATGACGCTGGCTGCGCCGATGGCCAGCGCCGCGCCCCGCCATCCAAGCAGGATGATCAGTCCCGGCACCAGCGCGCCGGCGAGCGCGCCGCCGATCGGCACGCCGGTCTGCTTCAGGGAGAAGATCAGCGCGCGCAGCCGCGCGGGCGCGCGGTCGGCGAGGATGGCGGAACTGGCGGGTGTGACCGGGCCGTAGCCCAGGCCGATCACCAGCGCTCCGGCCACCACCAGGGCCGGATGGCCACCTGCGATCAACGCGAGACCGACGCCGCACAACGCCAGGCTGAACTGACTCACGCGCATGGGGCCGAGACGGCCCATGAGATCCGCCGACAGCAGCGCGGCGAGAGCGGCCGCCGCATAGATGAGCGAGGTGACGATGCCCACCGCGGACGCGGCCACGCCGATGTCGGCTTCGGCCGCCGGCGCAAGCACCGGTGGCGTGAAAACCACCAGCGAAACCAGAATTTGGATGACCAGGGTGAGCGACAGCGACAGCCACACCGCATTCATCGTTGCGCGCACACGCGTATCGGCCGCTGCGAGCAGCGGCATCGAGCGGGAGGTCCCCGCCTCACCCCTTGGCCTTGGCCAGTGCCTGGTCGAGGTCCCAGAGGATGTCGTCGATGTCCTCGATTCCTACCGACAATCGGATCATGTCCGGCGTCACGCCAGCCTGGATCTGCTCGGCGTCCGACAATTGCCGGTGCGTGGTCGATGCCGGATGGATGACCAACGTCTTTGCATCGCCGACGTTGGCCAGGTGGCTGAGGAACTCCACCCCCTCGATGAAGCGCACCCCGGCAGCCTGCCCGCCCTTGATGCCGAAGGTCATGATGGCGCCGGCCCCCTTGGGCATGTACTTCTTGGCCAGCGCGCGATAGGGACTGGATTCGAGACCCGGGTAATTGACCCAGCCAACCTGCGGATGGTCGGCAAGGAACTGCGCCACGGCGGTGGCATTGGCCACATGCCGGTCCATGCGCACGTGCAGCGTTTCGAGCCCCTGCAGCAGCAGCCAGGCATTCATCGGCGACATCGCCGGGCCAAGTGTACGCAGCGTCTCCATGCGGCACTTCATGCTGTAACCGAAATCTCCGAAGGTCTCGTAGAAGCGCACACCGTGATAGCCCTTCGAGGGCTCGGTCATCATCGGGAACTTGCCGTTGTCCCACGGGAACTTGCCGGACTCCACCACGACGCCACCCATCGTGGTGCCATGCCCGCCGATGTACTTCGTGGCGGAGTGCACGACGACGTCCGCCCCCCATTTGAAGGGCTGACACAGATACGGGCTGGCGAAGGTGTTGTCGATCATCAGCGGAATGCCAGCGTCCTTCGCAATCGCGGCGACCGCCTCGATATCCAGGATGTTGATGCGTGGATTGCCCGCGGTTTCCGCGTAGAGCACTTTCGTGCGCGGCGAGATTGCCCTGCGGAAGTTGTCCGGATCGTCGGGATCGACGAACTTCGTGTCGATGCCGAATTTCCGGAACGTCACGTCGAACTGCGAGTAGGTGCCACCGTAGAGCGTGCTCGCCGATACGATCTCGTCGCCGTGGTCGAGCAGCGTGAGCAGGGCAGTCATCTGTGCCGCCTGTCCCGACGCGACCGCCAGCGCCGCCCGGCCACCCTCGAGTGCCGCCACGCGCTCTTCGAGCACGGCCACCGTCGGATTGGAGATGCGCGAGTAGACGTTGCCGAAGGTCTGGAGGTTGAACAGGCTGGCCGCGTGATCAGCGGAGTCGAACACGAAGGACGTGGTCTGGTAGATCGGGACGGCGCGCGAACCCGTCGCAGCGTCCGGGATCTGGCCGGCGTGCAGGCACAGCGTGCCGAACCCGTATTCACGGTCGGACATGATGTCAATCTCGCTCTTGGGAAGCCGGAATTCTACTGCAACGGCCAATCGCGACCGGACGACTGGCGCCGGGGATGCGCAGCCTCAATAGGGCAGCCAGCGCGGCCGCTTCGAGGAGATGACCCTGGTAATCACGCCCGCCCAGTTCAATCCGCCGAACAGGCGCGCGTGCTCGATCTTGACGCAGCGGTCCATCACCACGTCCAGTCCGGCGGCGCGTGCGCGCGCCGCCGCCTCATGATTGACGACACCCAGTTGCAACCACAACACCTTGGCGCCGATGGCGATGGCATCCTCTGCCAGCGGACCGATCTCCTCGCTACGCCGAAAGCAGTCGACGATGTCCACCTTCTCCGGGATGTCGCGCAGGCTCGCGTAGCAGCGCTCCCCGAGCACCTCCTGGTACTGCGGGTTGACCGGGATGATGCGATAACCGTGCTCCTGCATGTATTTGGCCGCGAAGTAGCTGGGGCGCCACCAGTTGGCCGACAGGCCCACCACCGCGATGGTGCGGCTCTGGCTCAGGATACGGCGTAGCGTGTTGATGTCTTCGTTCATGTTCGAATCTCGCGTTGCCGGCAGTGTAGCATCGGCACGCCGGGCAGATCGGCGCCCCGACCCGGCGCGCGGGGTCGGGACGGCCAGGTTGTCGGCACGCACTGCAGACAGCGCCGATTTGCTAGGCTGACGGTATCGCAATTTCGACGACGAGCTTCCAGGACATGCGCATCGCCATCGACGGCTTTCAGCACGAGACCAACACCTTCGCCCCGAGCAAGGCGACTTACGAAGACTTCGCACGCGGGGGCGGCTGGCCGCCCCTCTCGGAAGCAGGTGACCTGTTCGATGCGGTCGCGGGCATCAACCTCCCGGTCACCGGCGCGATCGAGCACCTGCGCGCGAGCCGCTGCGAGATGGTGGGCACCGCGTGGGCGGCGGCCAGTCCTTCCGCGCACGTGACGCGCGACGCGTTCGAGCGCATCGCGGGCAGCATCGTGCGGCGGCTGCGCGCGGCCGGCCGCGTGGATGGGGTCTATCTCGACCTGCACGGCGCGATGGTGACGGAGCACCTGCAGGATGGCGAGGGCGAACTCCTGGCGCGCATACGCGGCGTCGTCGGCGACGAGGTGCCGGTGGTGGCGAGCCTCGATCTGCATGCCAACGTCACACAACGCATGGTCCGGCACGCCGATGCGCTGATCGCCTACCGCACCTATCCCCACGTCGACATGGCCGACACCGGGGGCCGGGCCGCGGCGTTTCTGCTGCAGCGCCTGCGCGGTGCGCCCAGGCCGCACGCGGCGGTGCGTCGCCTGCCCTTCCTCATTCCGCTGCAGGCGCAGTGCACCATGCTCGAGCCGGCACAGTCGCTGTATCGGGAACTGGCGAAGCTGGAGGACGGCGGAGTGCTTTTGTCGTTCACGCCGGGCTTTCCCGCCGCCGATTTCCCCGAGTGCGGTCCCTGCGTCCTGGCCTACGCGGCCGACTCGCGGCTTGCGCAGGCCCGTGCCGACACGCTCGCCGCCGCCGTCGCCGCCAGCGAGGCACAGTTCGACACCCCCGTGTTCACGCCGGAAGCGGGCGTGCGCCGGGCGATGCAGCGCGCTGCCCGCGCGCAGCGCCCGGTCGTGATCGCGGACACGCAGGACAATCCAGGCGCAGGCGGCAACTCGGATACCACCGGCATGCTGCGCGCACTGGTGGGCGCGAACGCACCGCGCGCGGCGCTGGGACTGATGGCCGACGGCGAGGCGGCACGCGCCGCACATGCCGCGGGCCACGGCGCGCACATCGAGATAGCGTTAGGCGGACGGTCGGGTATCCCCGGGGACGCGCCCTTTCACGGGCGCTTCCTGGTCGAGTGTCTGTCCGATGGGCGGTTCACATGCAAGGGTCCGTTCTACCGCGGCGCGCGCATGAACGTCGGTCTGTCCGCATGCCTGCGCATCGGCGACGTGCGGGTGGTGGTCGCCTCCGACAAGCCCCAGCTGGCGGACCAGGAGATGTACCGGTTCGTGGGAATCGAACCCACGGCACAGGCGATCCTGGTGAACAAGAGTTCGGTCCACTTCCGGGCCGACTTCGCGCCCATTGCCGAGGAGATCCTCGTGTGCAAGGCGCCGGGACCGATGCTCGCGGATACCGGCGAGTTCGCGTGGACAAACCTGGCGCCGGGTATGCGCCTGCGCCCCCGCGGGCCCGCATTCGCAGGCGGGCGCTAGGTGGCTCGTCGGAGCGCGATCCGACGAGCCGCTGCTAGCGCCAGAACACCCGGTAGGAAACCAGCAACCGGGCGGCGCCGGCACTGACGAGGGCGAGGCCGGCGAACAGGCTCAGCCAGACGAAACGAGGAAGGCTGTGATCGAGCAGTGAATCGGTCACGTGCTCCGGGTTGTAGAAAACCACGACCGACGTGTTCGGTGGATAGGCGGCGATCATCTCGCGCGCCTCGGACTCACCGTAGCTGTCGCGCGCAGTGGCGGGGGAGATGCCGGCACTGATCACGGTCTGACCCTTGACGTCGTACATGTAGCGCACGATCGGCCGCCAGCGCGTGTCCCTGCCGTCGGCGACCGGCTCGAGCGCGCTTTCCATTACCCGGCCCAGTGCAGTCGGCCAGCGCGTGGTCAGCTTCGCGCGGCTGTACTCCTCGAACGCCTGCCACAGCAACATGCTGCCGATGAAGATCACTGCCAGGCAGAGTACGAAGGAGACGAGGTCTTCGTTGCGCCGCACGCGCACCAGGCCGTTCGAAGGTCGGAAGATCCAGCGCTTTGCCGTCCAGATGTTGTGCATCATTCGCTCCAAGACGCCGCGCACCCTTGCAACGCCCGGGCACGCGACACGAGGGGCAGTGTAGTCGCAGGCCGACAGGGCAGGAATCACTGTCAAAGCTGTCTCAAACCGCCCCCCGGGCATTCCCCCACGCCTCTCCCCGCGAGTGCGAACGTCATGCAGTGGCCGGTGCAAGCCAGTAACATCGGCGCATGGAATACCTCGTCATCGCCGTGGTCATCGCCGTAATCTTCCTGTTCGCCGCACGCTCGCTGCGCGCGATGGGGCGTCGCGAGCGCGCGCAGAATGCGGCGGGCACGTCCGTCCGGAGCGAAGACGTGTCCCCTGCAGGGGAGGCCGTGGCGGAGCAGGACGAAGCCCGCGCACACGGCCTTCCGGACGGCGCATCGCTCGAGGAACTCGCGCATGCGCTCGAACCCGCCTATGAGAGCAGCGCGCATCCGCAGGCACTCACCACCCACCCTGCGTTCCATCGCGGGGTCGCGATGTTGAGCGATCCCGGCACGCCGTTGGAGCAGGTAGTGGAAGCGTGCATCGGCGCCAACGTCAGGATGGCGGC
>CAZNBS010000281.1:0-6037 GCA_964570955.1 uncultured Burkholderiales bacterium
CTTGCCGGATCTGCCGCCAGGTCGGCAAGCGGTGTCGAATCCAAGGCCAGACCGCGCGCTGGCCGACCTCGCCAGATTTCTCTGCAAGTTGTTGACTGTCTGCGGAAAATTGTCGTCGTGTAGCGCAGATTGCGTTTGGCATGCAAGCTGCAAAAGGGGCAGCCACCGAACCGGAGGTGGATATGCTCAACGGACTCGACCAATTCCTCGCACCGCAGCTGCACGCGCTCGACGTGCGCGCCCGCCGCAGCGAGGTGCTGGCCTCGAACATCGCCAATGCCGACACCCCGCACTACAAGGCGCGCGACTTCGACTTCGCCGAGGCGCTGCGCGGGGCGCAGTCGGGACGCGGCGATGTCGCGCTGATCCGTACCTCCTCGCGCCACCTGTTTCAGCCGCATGCACCGGGCGCGGGGTCGGATCTCAAGTACCGCGTGCCGGTGCAAGCGTCGATCGACGGCAATACGGTGGAGATGGATACGGAGCTTGCGCAGTTCTCCGACAACGCGCTGCGGATGCAGGCTGACATCACCTTCCTGAGCCATCGGCTGCGCTCGCTGCAGATCGCGATCACCGGCCAGTAAGGCCTTCGGCAGGTATCCCGACCATGTCCCTCTCCACCGTCTTCGACATCGCCAGCTCGGCGCTGTCGGCACAGTCGCAACGTCTGAACGTCGTGGCCAGCAATCTGGCCAATGCCGACAGCGTCACCTCATCCTCGGACACACCCTACAAGGCCAGGCAGGTGGTGTTCGCGGCCGTGCCCGTCTCCGCTGCGCGCAGTGTCGGGGTGCGCGTGACCAGCCTGGTCGAGGATCCCTCGCCGCCGCGGATGGTCCACGATCCGAAGCATCCCCTTGCCGATGCGCAGGGTTACGTGACGATGCCGAACGTGAACGTGGTCGAGGAGATGACCAACATGATCTCGGCCTCGCGCGCGTATCAGATGAACCTGGACATGATGAACACCGCCAAGAACCTCATGCTCAAGACGCTCGCCCTCGGCCAGTAGCGCAAGCCTGCCCGCACATCGACCGGACACGACCATGACCACCGTCACCCAGACCACCACCGACAGCCTCCTCGCCAGCCTCGGTGTGTCCTCCGGCAAGGCGAAGTCGACCGCGGAGAGCCAGCAGGACCGGTTCCTCACCCTGCTCGTCACGCAGATGCGCAACCAGGATCCGCTCAATCCGATGGAGAACGCCGAGGTCACCACGCAGATCGCACAGATCAGCACGGTGAACGGGATCGACAAGCTCAACGCGACGCTCGAGGCGATGGAGACCAGTTTCCTCGCCGCTCAAACCCTGCAGGCGGGCTCGCTCATCGGACGCGGCGTGCTCGCCGACGGGGACAGCCTCGTGCTGGAGCAGGGCAGGGCGAGCGCCGGCTTCGTCCTCGATGCACCGGCCACGAACCTGCACGTCGAGATCAGGAAGGACGGCGGTGTGGTCCACACCTACACACTGGACCAGGCTCCCGCCGGAACGTCGATCATCGAATGGGATGGCATGAACGCCGACGGCGCTCAGCTCGCCGACGGCCTCTACGAGTTCACGGTAAGCGGCCTCGTCGACGGCAAGCGCGTGGAGCTGGACACACTCGGCTTCGGGCGGGTGCACAGCGTGGTGCTGGATGCCGGTGGGCTGATGCTCGACACGCAGGGGTTGGGTGTGCTGCCGATTGGACAGGTCAAGCAGATTCTTCAGTAACGAGTCATCGGGAGACGGCAAACATGGGTTTCCAATCCGGGTTGAGCGGCCTGAACACCGCCAGCAAGAACCTCGACGTCATCGGCAACAACGTGGCCAATGCGAGCGTGGTGGGTTTCAAGGGTTCGCAGGCGCAGTTCGCGGATGTGTTCGCGAACTCGCTGACCGGCGGCGGAGCAGGGCAGATCGGAATCGGCACGAAGCTCGCTACCGTTGCCCAGCTATTCACCCAGGGCAACGTGTCCGTGACCAGCAATCCGCTGGACGTGGCGATCAACGGCAAGGGCTTCTTCCGCCTCGACGACAATGGCGCGGTGAGCTACTCGCGCAACGGACAGTTCCGTTTCGATGCCCAGGGCTTCCTGGTCAACAGCCAGGGGCTCAACTTGACCGGCTACGGCGCGGATGCCAACGGCAACATCGTGCCGTCCGCCCCCGCGCCGATCCAGATCTCGTTCTCCGACATCGCGCCGCAGACCACCTCGGAGTTCCGCCTCGGGCTGAACATGGACTCGCGGGAATCCCAGCCGACCGTGGCCACGTTCGATCCGAACAATCCGCAGTCGTACAATTTCTCCACGTCGGGCAGCGTCTACGATTCGCTCGGCAATCCGCACGTGTTCAGCGTGTACCTGGTGAAGACCGCCACGGCCAACCAGTGGGAAATGTACGGCACCGTCGACGGTACCGCGCTGGGCAACGCCGACATCGGTGCGGGCGCGGGCAATCCGGTGACGCTGACTTTCGACAGCACCGGCGCGCTCACCACAGCGATGCCGCTGGATGTTTCGCTGACGGTCAGCACCGGCGCCGCCACTCCGCTCGACTTCGAGTTCGACCTCACTGGGACCACCCAGTACGGCTCTCAGTTCGGCGTGAACGATCTGTCGCAGGACGGATTCTCTTCCGGACGGCTGGCCGGGTTCAACATCGGCCTCGACGGCGTGCTCGTCGGCCGCTATACCAACGGCCAGAGCCGCGACCTCGCGCAGATCGTACTTGCGGACTTCCGCAATCCGCAGGGCCTGACGCCGATCGGGGACAACCAGTGGGAGGAGACTTCCGCCTCGGGTCTTCCCATCGTGGGGATGCCCGGCACCGGATCGGTGGGTGTGCTGCAGTCCTCTGCGGTCGAGGACGCCAACATCGATCTCACCGCCGAGTTGGTGAACATGATCACGGCGCAGCGCATCTACCAGGCCAACGCGCAGACCATCAAGACGCAGGACGCGATCCTGCAGACGCTGGTCAACCTGCGCTGATCGGGTGGCTGACCAACGGACGGACACACGGCCATGGACCGCTTGATCTACGTCGCGATGAACGGCGCAAAGCACACGATGGAGCGCCAGGCGGCAATCTCCCACAATCTCGCCAACGCTTCCACCGCCGGCTTCCGCGCCGCGCTGAACGCCTATCGGGCGCTGCCGGTGGTCGGCCCGGGAGCCGGCACTCGTGCCTTCGTGGTCGACACGACGGGCGCGGCGAACTTCCGCCCCGGCCCGGTCACCGAGACCGGACGCGCGCTCGATGTGGCCATCACCGGAGAAGGCTGGATCGCGGTGCAGGCCCCGGACGGCCGCGAGGCCTACACACGCGCCGGCGACCTGCAGGTTACGGGTGCGGGTCAGCTGCAAACGCGCGAGGGACTCAACGTCATTGGCGAGGCGGGACCGATCACGGTGCCGCCGAACTCGGAAGTCACTATCGGGAGCGATGGGACGGTCTCCGCCATTCCCACCGACGACATCCCCAACGCGGTGAACATTCTCGGGCGCATCAAGCTCGTCAATCCGTCCAGCCGGGATCTGGTGCGCGGCGACGATGGCCTGTTCCGGCTGCGCAGCGGCGTGCCCGCACCACCGGATGCGAATGTCCAGCTTGCTTCCGGTGCACTCGAGGGCAGTAACGTGAGCGTGGTGGAGTCGCTGGTCGACATGATCGCCCAGGCCCGCCACTACGAAACGCAGATCAAGCTCATTCAGAGCGCGGAGAACAACTCGCGCCAGTGGAGCCAGATCCTGAACATGGCCTCGTAACCGAGGCCATGGACCATCTTCATCTCTGACCGGAGTTCCACGCGCATGCGCAAGCGTTCAATCTCGCGGAAAGGGCACGCATCGGGAGAAGCTGCTCCCGAACTTCGCGTGCAAGCACCGCTGACAGGCGACAGTTCCGCCATCCTTCATCGCATCCGGGCCTTGCGCGCGGAAGCGCGTGCGGTATATGCGGAAATGGCAGCGGCCGTGCTGGTCAACAAGCGGGAGAAGTCATGATCCGCTCACTGTGGATTGCCAAGACGGGACTGGAAGCGCAGCAATTCAACGTCGACGTCATCTCGAACAACCTCGCGAACGTGAGCACCAACGCGTTCAAGCGCCAGCGCCCGATCTTCGAGGATCTGCTCTACCAGACGTTGCGGCAGCCGGGCGCGCAATCCTCGCAGCAGACGCAGTTTCCCACCGGACTGCAGGTCGGCACCGGTGTGACGCCGGTGGCGACGGTGCGCATCCACACCAACGGAAACCTGCAGCAGACCGGCAACAGCCTGGATCTGGCCATCAACGGCCGGGGATTCTTCCAGATCCTGCTTCCCGACGGCGCCACTGCATACACCCGCGACGGCGCCTTCCAGCTGGACAGCCAGGGACAGGTCGTGAACGCCTCCGGCTATCAGCTGCAGCCTGCCCTCACCATTCCGTCCGATGCGCTCAGCATCACCATCGGTGCGGACGGGACCGTGTCGGTGACCCAGCCGGGCAGCCCCAATCCCACCCAGGTCGGCAACATCCAGCTCGCCGACTTCGTCAATCCGGCCGGTCTGCAGAGCCGTGGGGAGAATCTGTACATGGAAACGGCTTCGTCCGGCCCGCCTACGGTGAACGATCCGGGCAGCAACGGACTGGGCGTCCTCAATCAGGGCTACGTGGAGACCTCCAACGTCAGCGTCACCGAGGAACTAGTGAATCTCATCACCGCGCAGCGTGCGTTCGAGATCAACTCACGCGCGGTGCAGACCTCCGACGAGATGCTCCAGCGTCTGACGCAGCTGTGACCGCACGTCCCGAACATCGAATGACTACCGCCCGCCGTCTGCCCATCGCCCGGCCTGCCTTGTTGGCGCGCGTGGCCGTCCTGCTGCTCTTTATCGTGGCGCCGCGTCTGCCCGGCTATCGTGGCCTGCGCCTGCCCGTGATCGCACTGGCCGTCGCCCTGTTCGCAGGCTGCGCCTGGAACGCGCCGCCGACCACGGTCCATCAGCCGATGACGCAGCGCCCGCAGCCGACCCAGCAGCTGGTCCTCAACAGCGGCTCGATCTATCAGCCGGATCATGCGCGGCTAGCACTATTCTCCGACCGCCGCGCGCGCTTCGTTGGAGACACGATCACCGTCTTGATCGAGGAGCGCACAACGGCAAGCAAAAAATCCAGCGCCAGCGCGACTCGCGAGTCGAGCATCGACCTGCCGTCGCCGACGATCGCTGGATTTCCCGGCAAGGGAATGCAGGACTTCAACATCTCCGCGCGCTCGAGCACTGAGTTTGAGGGCGAGGGCGACGCCGCGAGCAACAACCTGTTCACGGGCAGCCTGAGTGTCACCGTCATCGAGGTGCTCGAGAACGGAAATCTGCTCGTTTCCGGTGAGAAGCAGGTCACGATCAATCGCGGCACCGAATTCATCCGCTTCTCCGGGGTGATCAATCCGATCAACATCACCCCGACCAACTCCGTCTCATCCACGCGAGTGGCCGATGCACGGATCGAATACCGCGGCACCGGGTACGTGGCCGAATCCCAGACCATGGGCTGGCTGTCACGCTTTTTCATGTCCGTGTACCCATTCTGATGAGCGAGGCCTGACGCAGATGCGAACCCATGACCGCGCACGCACCGCGACGATCGTCGCCGCCTCCGGGATACTGCCCGGCAGGCTGCGCCACTGGCTCACACTGCTCGGTCTGGCGGCCGCGCTGCTGTGCACTGCCGACGTGTTCGCGCAACGTGTGAAGGATCTGGCCTCGGTGCTGGGCGTGCGTGGCAACCAGCTGGTCGGCTACGGGCTGGTGGTCGGTCTCGATGGCACGGGCGACCAGACCACCCAGACACCCTTCACCACCCAGAGCCTGCAAAGCATGCTGACCCAGCTGGGCGTGACGCTGCCACCCGGCCTGCAGCTGCAGCTGAAGAACGTGGCGGCCGTCATGGTGACGGCAACGCTGCCGCCGTTCGCGCGCCAGGGCCAGCAGATCGACGTCACGGTCTCCTCCCTCGGCAACGCCAAGAGCCTGCGCGGCGGCACGCTGCTGCTCACGCCGCTGCGCG
>CAZNBS010000282.1:0-6035 GCA_964570955.1 uncultured Burkholderiales bacterium
GGTAGTCGGCGGTGAGAGAGCCCGGGACGCGCAGCAGCGCGTGCGGCGCGCCGAAGAACACGATCCCGCCCCCGCGCTCGCCGGGGCCGGGGCCGATGTCGAGCAGGCGGTCGGCCTCGAGCATGATCTGCGGATCGTGCTCGACCACCACCAGCGAATTGCCGGCATCGCGCAACCGCTTCATCACGTCGATGACGCGCCCCATGTCGCGTGGATGCAGCCCGATGGAAGGCTCGTCGAGCACGAACAGCGTGTTCACCAGCGAGGTGCCGAGCGCGGTGGTGAGATTGATGCGCTGGACCTCGCCGCCGGAGAGCGTGCGCGACTGGCGGTCGAGCGTGAGATACCCCAGCCCCACCTGTTCCAGATAGCCCAGGCGGGCGCGGATTTCGGCCAGCAGCAGATCGGTGGCCTCGTCCAGCGGCGCGGGCAGCTGCACACGCGCGAAGAACGCACGCGTGCGCTCGATGGGCAGCAGCATCAGGTCGTGGACCGTGAGCCCGGGCAACGCGCGCAGGCGTTCGTCGTCGCAGTCGATGCCGCGCGGCCGGAAGCGTTGCGCCGGCGCGAGCACGGCATCGGCGTCCGCGCGCGTACCCAGCCGCCACAGCAGCGCATCCGGCTTGAGCCGTGCGCCGTCGCAGGCCCGGCAAGGCGTATAGGCCCGGTAGCGCGACAGCAGCACGCGCACGTGCATCTTGTAGGCCTTCGATTCGAGCCACTCGAAGAAACGGCGCACGCCGTACCACTTTCCCGGCCAGGACTTGTTCCAGCTCTCCCAACCGTCGTCGCCTTCCAGTACCCAGTGCCGCTGCGCATCGGTGAGCTGCGTGAACGGCACGTCCATCGGTACGCCGGCCCTGGGCGCGTGCTTGGCCATGTCGTCCTGGCACTCGCTGAAGCTCTTGGTCTGCCACGGCTTGATGGCACCCCCGCGCAGCGTCCTGCTCGTGTCCGGAATCACCAGCCCGAAGTCGATCCCGATCACGCGCCCGAAGCCGCGGCACGTCTCGCACGCGCCCACCGGCGAGTTGAACGAGAACAGGCTGGGCGTGGGCTCCTGGTAATGGATGTCGCAGTCGGCGCAGTGCAGGTCGGACGAGAACCGCCACGCCTGCGGTGCGGCGCCTTCCCCATCCGGGTGGACGCTTACGCGTCCGTGTCCCAGCCGCAACGCGCATTCCAGTGCTTCGATCGTGCGCGCGCGCTCCACCGAAGCGTGCCGGAACCGGTCCTGCACCACTTCGAGGACGTTGCCGCGCCGCGCGTGGATGCGCGTGTAGCCCTGCTGTTCCAGCAGCGTACGCACCTCGTCCTCGTCGAAGCTGGCCGGGACCTCTACCGGGAAGGTGACGACCAGGCGCGGATCCCCGGCGGCCTGGGCGCGCCGACCCAGCTCGCGTTCGATCGAGTCGGGCGTGTCCCGGCGTACCGGTTGGCCGCAGCCGCGGCAGTACAGCTGTGCCGCGCGCGCGAACATCAGCTTGAGGTGGTCGTTCAGCTCGGTCATCGTGCCGACCGTGGAGCGCGAGGTGCGCACCGGATTGGTCTGGTCGATGGCGATGGCCGGCGGGATGCCGTCGATGTGATCCACCGCCGGCTTGTCCATGCGGTCGAGGAACTGGCGCGCGTACGGCGAGAAGGTCTCGACGTAGCGCCGCTGGCCCTCGGCGTAGAGCGTGTCGAACACCAGCGAGGACTTCCCCGAGCCGGATACGCCGGTCACCACCACCAGCTCTCCGAGGGGGATGGCGAGATCGAGATTCTTGAGGTTGTTCTGGCGCGCGCCGTGGACGTGGATGGCGTCGTGCGCAGCGTGCGCGGGATTCAGGTCGCGGGGCTTCATCGGGGACCGGGGGTGCAGCTCCGCCGGAACGGCGGAGCCGAAACCGGCATTCTATCGAGTCATTGCCGCTACGCGGACGGCAGCGTGCCGCCCGGTATCCGCCGGGGCGGTGCGAACGGGAGGCGGGGGGTCAGCTCTCGTCGGCCGACTCGTTCATCAGCCGGTTGAGCTTGCGCAGGAGGAACAGACCGATGGCGACGCAGCCGACGATCACCGCCAGGCTGAACAGTCCGTAGTCGGTCGTGAGCAGATCCGTGAGTGCCATGGCATGCCTCCTTCTCACTGTTCTTGGTTTGCGTCGCGGTGCCGGAGCCGCCGCTGGGCGGAGCGCGCACGATGGCACTACACTACCGGCTTGCCGATCGATTCAGTTGACCTGCATCAAGCGCTCGCCCACACCTTGTCCAAGCAGGGGCGACGCTCCCAGGCCTCGGTATGGCCGTTGCGTGCCTCTCCGGCCCGTTCCGGCGCCGACGGCACGATCCCAGCGCCTTCGAAGACATGTTTCCAGCGGTTCCGCCTCTCACCCAGACCCTGATCGTGGTCAACGTCACCGTGTTCCTCGCCCAGATGCTGCTGGGCGACTGGATCGTGTCGGTGTTCGCACTGTGGCCGCTGCAACTCGGCAGCGGGTACGAGGTGCGCGGCTGGGGCAACTTCCAGCCGTGGCAGATCCTCACCTATGGTTTCCTGCACGGCGGCCTGGCGCACCTGCTGTTCAACATGTTCGCGCTCTACATGTTCGGCGGCGAAATCGAACGGGTCTGGGGCGAGCGCCGCTACCTGACCTATTATCTCGTCTGCATCGTCGGCGCAGCGATTGCGCAACTCGTGGTGACGGGCCTGCAGTCGGGCCCTCCCTATCCGACGCTGGGCGCTTCCGGGGGCGTCTTCGGCTTGCTGCTCGCCTTCGGCATGATGTATCCGCGCCGCATGATTATGCTGATCTTTCCGCCGATCCCGATGCCGGCATGGCTGTTCGTCACGCTCTACGGAGGCATCGAGCTGTATCTCGGCGTGACCGGCACGCAGCAGGGTGTGGCTCACTTCGCGCATCTGGGTGGCATGGTCGCCGGCTATTTCATGATCCAGACCTGGCGCGGACGGGGCCCGTTCGGACGCCGCCGCACGCGCTGAGCGGCCCGTCGGCGGCGCAACCGCTGCCGTCTCAGCCGATCACGTCGAAGTCGCCCGAGAGCACCTGGTCGAGGCGGCCGCTGCGCCAGCCTGCGACCGCATCGCGTACCAGCGGCGAGGGCTGTTCCCGGTAACGTCGCACTATCGTCGTCGCCGGGGCTGACAGCGCCAGGCAGCGTGCCGCGAAGTCCGCCTCGCTGTCCGCCGCGTGCCGTGGATGCACGGGCTGCGGGACCATGCGCACGCGCGCGCTGAGGCGGTCGAATCCACCCTGTCCGTCGGGCGTTTCCCACACGTGTACGCCGGCCTCGCGGGCGAGGATGCCGTGCACGCCGAAGCCGGCCACCGCAGCGAGGTGGCTCCCGTCTTCGCTCGCCGCGCCCGTGCGCAGCAACGCGAAGCGCACGCGGCGCTTGCGCGCCCAGGCCCGATACATCTCCAGCAGGCGTTCGCTCCAGCGCTGCGCACCGGCCGGATCGCCAGCGTCCTCGGCCACCGTGTCGATGGCCAGGAAGATCTCGGGCCCGCGATCCGCGTCGCGATCGGCCAGCGCCTGCTCGATCAGATACAGTTGTTGGGCGAGGTTGGACAGGACGGAGACCGGCGCACCGCCGTGCGCGGGACGCGCTTGCAGGCGGCGCGCGAGGGAGTGCGCGTTGGCCAGTCCGGCTTCGATGCTGTCCAGGTTCTCCAACTCCGCGAGCAGTGCGTGCCGCCCTGCATCCTCCCAGAACCCGCTGCGCGCCATCGCCTGTAGCAGATCCTGCTTGCGCGCCGCCCACTCCGGCGCCGCCATGCGGGCGTCCAGGCGTGCCAGCGCGGCCTCGAGAAACGCGCGCTCCTGCTCGCTCCCGCTCGTCGACAGCATGATGCGTGCGCAGGACAGCCCGTCGTGCTGCACCGGCGGCGGCGCATCGGCGGGCGCATCGGGATCGACGAACTCGACCTCGATGCGGTCGGTTGCCCCGCGCACGAACAGGAACTGGTCGCCCTCCGGAAACCGGTTCTCGACGATGGTCATGGCGATCGGCGCCAGCACGTGCTCGTCGATCGCTCGGCGCAGCGGCCGCGCACCCATGTCGCGCGTGAAGCCGCGCTCGAGCAGGAACTCGATGGCGGACTCCTCCCACTCGACGGCCCAGTCGCGATGGCGAAAGCCGCGGCGATCGAGCACCGCGCGCAGTTCCTTGCGCAGGATGTCGCGCATCACGCTCTTCGACAGGGGGCGGAACACCACCACGCGATCGATGCGATTGACGAACTCCGGACGGAACGTGGTGGCGATCGCGCGCAGCACCTGGCTGCCGCCGAATTCGCCTTCGCCGCGCAGGAAGCCGAGGCTGGCGCCACGGTGTTCGGTCGCGCCGAGGTTGGAGGTGAGGATGACGATGCAGTGGCGGAAATCGGCAAGATTGCCTTGCGCGTCGGTGAGCCGGCCGTCGTCGAACACCTGCAGGAACAGGTCCCAGATGCGCGGATGCGCCTTTTCGAACTCGTCCAGCAGCAGCACGGAGAACGGCTGTCGGCGAATGCGTGCGACGAGAGACTGCGTCTCGCCGTCCTCGCCCGCATCGCCCAGGATACGGGCGAGCGAATGCGGTTCCTGGAACTCGCTCATGTCCAGGCGGATCATGCGGTCGACCGATCCGAACAGGTACTGCGCAAGCGTTTTCGCCACTTCGGTCTTCCCCGTGCCGGTCGGTCCCGCGAACAGAAACACGCCGATCGGCCGGCGCGGATCGGTCAGGCCGGCCTTGAGCATGGCGATGCGATCGACCAGGCAGGACACGGCTTCCGGCTGACCCATGACCCGGCTCTCGAGGAAGGCACGCAGACCCCCGGCATCGAGTCCTTGCCGCTCGTCGATGATGGCGAGCGGAAGCCCGGTGAAGCGGGCAATCGCCGCGAGCAGTTCAGCGCGGTTGATCGGTGGCGCGCCGGCCCCGGTCGGCATCAGCGTGCGCGTCCCGCGCAGCAGATCGAGCACGTTGCCCGGCGCCATCGCCGCCGTGAGGTAGCTGCGTGCCAGTTCCAGGGCTTCGCTCAGCACGCCCGGCTCGACCGCTGCCCCGGGCCCTTCCTGCGGAAAGACACGTGCCGCCAGCGCCAGCGTCTCGGCAGTGGTGGCCGGCTCCATGCGCACCGTCTGCATCAGGTTACGCAGACGCGGGCGCTGCTGGAGCAGCTTCTCCCACGCGGCCGGATGCGTCTCGCCCAGCACGCAGATGCGCCCACCCTCGATGGCGGGCAGCATGAGATCGAGCAGGCCGATCGGGCTGTAGCGATGACGGCCGGCGAAGTGGGTGTCGTGGAAGCCGGGGATGTACCAGAGTACGCGCTTGTCGACGTGCACGGCCGCGAGCAGGGCGCGCATGCGCTCCTCGAGGTCGCCGATGTAGGCCTGACCGGCGATGATCTCGGAGGCGGAACTCTCGAATATCGTCCAGCCCTGTTGCATGAGCCGTTGCGCCAGGCAGCGCACGAAGCTGGTCTTGCCCACGCCCGGCTCACCCACCACGAGCAGCGACTGCGGCGGCTGACTGTACAGGAGGGTCATGGCCGCCTGCATGCCGGTGTCGATCGCGGGCGTGAGCAGCGCGCCCGCGCAGTCCTGGCTGCGCCACACGCGGCCGATACCCGATAGCAAGCCGACGTCGACGCGTTCGCGCTCGAAGCGCTGCTGCTGCGCGCGCAAGTCATTGGCATGCGGCGCGGACAGATGGGCGAGCATTGCCGCGAGTTCTTGCGGATGCTCGCAGCCTGCCGTGGCGAGCGCCGCGTGCAGGTCGACACGCTCGCCCGAAGCGATGCGGGCATCCACGAACTCGGCGATGAAGCGTATCAGCAGGGGATTGCGCGGCCACCACTCGCGCGTCTGCACCAGGATCCTCGCCGCTACCGGCTCGCGCGCGCGCCGCGCGAGGTAGCGCAGGATGAAGAACAGCGTCCAGACGTTCGCGTGCGGAACGATGGCGATGATTGCCGGCACGGCGGAGGCACTGTCCTCGCGCTCGCGCAGCGCCTCCGCTGCCATCGCCGCCATCCTGACGAT
>CAZNBS010000283.1:0-6001 GCA_964570955.1 uncultured Burkholderiales bacterium
CGAGCTCGTCTATATCGCCGAGAACTCCGAAGCTCCTTGAAGACATCCGCGATGACTTGGTGTCCACGATAAGCGAACCACGCCGCATCGCGCCCGGAATCCGCGCCGACATCGAGAATGCGGCCCGGCATCGTCGGTAGCAAGTCGAGGATGTGCTCATGCACTTGCGCGAAGTCAACGGAATCACCCCCAGTCGGCGCCAGGAAACGATGTCATCCATCGGTAGTCATCCGTCATTCTGCCCAAGAGATCACCCCGCCGAGCTCGAGCTCGCCGATGCCGTGGCGCTCGCCCGAGCTCGAGCCCGCCACCGCATGTCGCTCGAGCGCGATAGCCCGCACGCCGCGTTGACCGAAAAGGTCCGCGATGGGCAACGGCGCACACCGCCGCCTCAGATGACGACACGCTCGCTCACTGCGGCACAGCACCTGCGCGCGGATCGATCGGCAGAAGCTTGGCAAGACCGGTGACGCGTTCGTACATCGCCGCGGCGGCCAACGCCGTCGCCTCCTGCCGTGCGGGTGCGACGATTTGCAGACCGATCGGCCGGCCGTGGCGATCGAAGCCGCAGGGCACGGACACCGCTGGACAGGACGTGAGCGTGATTGTCGACGTCAATATGCTGCCCGCCATGTAGTTGGGGAGCTTCACGCCGTCGATCTCATTGCGCGTGCGCTGCATGACGTCCCATGCGGGTGTGGGTGCACCGGGCGTCACCAGCACGTCCCAGTTCTCGAAGAACGCAACAAAGCGCCGATAGAGCGCAGCGCGTTCGCGCTCGGCCCAGGCGAGGTGGCTCGGCGTCGCGTTCAATCCCTGCTCGGTGTTCCAGATGATGTCGGGCTTGATCTGGTCGCGATGCGTCTTGAGCTGCAGCTCGCGCTCGACCACGAAGTACTGCGAGCGCAGCGCGAGGAAGAGGTCTTCGACCGGGCCGATCTCGGGCCAGGCTTCCTCGACGATGCAGCCCGCGGCTTCGAACTTGCGCACCTCGCGCGTGCAGATCTCCTTCACCGCGCGCTCGACCAGCACTCGGCCGCCGTAATCGGCGGTAAAGGCCACGCGCAGCCGGCGCGGCGGAGCGGCAACCGCGGCGCCAAAGGAGGCCGCCGGCGCATCGAACGTAATCGGATCGAACCGACATAGGCCCGCCATCGTATCGAGGAACAGAGCGAGATCGGGCACGTTGCGCGCCATCGGTCCCTGTACCGAGAGCGGCGAGAACAGATTGTTGACCGTTCCGCGCGTCACCCGCCCGGGCGAGGGACGGATGCCGACCACCGAGCACAGGGTCGCGGGCCCGCGCAGCGAACCACCGTGGTCGGAGCCGTGCGCCACCCACGCCATGCCGGTCGCGACCGCGACCGCGCCGCCACCGGTCGATCCGCCGCAGGTGAGCGCTGTGTTCCAGGGATTGCGCGTGCGACCGAAAACCTCGTTGAAGGTATTGCTGCCGGCGCCGAACTCGGGCGTATTCGACTTGGCATAGACGATGCCGCCCTTGCGCTCGATGCGCTCCACCAGTGGGCTCGAGGTTGCCGGAACGTGATCGCGAAAGATCGGCGAGCCGTACGTCGTGCGCACGCCGGCCACGTCGGCGAGGTCTTTGATCGGCACGGGCAGTCCGGCGAGCCACCCGGCCTCCCCATCGGCTTCACGGCCTTGTCCGCCGGCAAGCGCCTTGGCGTGCGCGCGGGCGCGCTCGAAGCACAGTGTCGGCAACGCATTCACGTGGCTGTCGACCGCTGCGATACGCGTCTCCAATGCATCGAGCAATTCGAGCGGTGAGACGTCGCGTCGGCGCAGCCGCTCGACGATTTCGGTTGCGGTCAATCGGATCAGGTCGTCGCTCACGCTGCTTCTCCTCTACCAAACGGCAGCTTGCATGCACATGCCGCGATCGAGGAGTTTACGCTGTCGCGTTCGGCAGCGAGCGCGTTTGTCGTCTGCCCCGCACCGGCATGGCCGAAATCTCGGGATCTGCCAAAGCGATAATGCGACGTGCTCGCGCACCTGCCCGCAATTCGCGAGATCGCGAAGACGCTCGGCCGCGATCCGGTAACGACCTCACCTGACGGTTCTCATGTAGCCTGCTGTGTTTCGAACTGGAGAGCGCATTCGTGGAAACGTGATGGCCAGGATGTCGTTCGATTGCCATTGCCCGTATGTCGCGGCAACTGCGGGAATACATGACCGTCGGGGCCTTGCCTGTTGGCGCGTCGAGACAACAGGCAAGACCTGACCCCGATGGCTACCAAAGCACGAATAGAAGCAGCCAAGCCCAGCAAAACGGCAGCAGTCCGACGCCAACTGCGGATATGGCGGCGAGCCGGCGCGAAGTTTGCGGACTGCGTAATCCGGCGAGGCGCCACTCGAAGCGCAAGCTCCAGGCAATGGCCAAGGCCAGAAGCGTGAATCGCACCGGGTTGGCCCATCCGGTCGAAACACCCTCGTGCTGCAGTAACGTCAACGTCGTCGCCGACAAGCCGAGGAACACTCCGATTCCTGCCGCCGGGATCAAGCCCTGAGCCAGCTTGTGAACGCCGGCAAACCGGCGATGTCGCGCTTTCGCCTCGACTCCCCGCGCAGGCGGATGGTTCACCGCCGGCAGGATGTAATCGGCCAGCCACAAACCCAGGAAGATCGACCCGCCGACGATCAGCGCTGCACCGCCCATGAATAGCACGACGATGGCACCGTCGAGCCAACTGAAACTGTCGTTGACATCCGGATAGTGTGTCAGGATGAACCAAGGCGCGTTCTGCGCCAAGGGCCAATAGATGTCTCGATCGACCAGCCAGGTCGCAGCGGCCTGCTTGAGCGTCACGTACCAGGGGCTCGCACTCCAGAGAAAGGCGCCGACAGCCAGACCCATCAGCCCGAGGACGATCAAGGCCGTCTGCCAGCCGCTACCCTGCTCGATGTCGACGATCTCGGTCTCCGGCGAACGCGGGCGCAATGTGATCGCGCCGCGGAAGTCACTGCAGCGGCCGCACATATGGCATTCGGCCGACCCTCGCATGGTGCGTAGCGGCAACAAGGGTGCGCAGTTGACCGATTCCTTGCGCCGCACCGGCGAGCGCCACGCCTCGGCGTCGACGCCGTAGTGCCACGGGGCGAGCTTGGCCAGAAGATTGAAGACGCCGTTAACCGGGCAGAGGTATTTGCACCAGACACGCTTGTTGCGTCCGTAGAGCCAGCCGACGACGATCGCTGCGATCGTCGATCCGCCCAACACCGCCGCTGCAGCCCAGGGATATTGATAGACGCTGATCAGCTGCCCGTAGATAGTAGTCAGCGTGAAGGCGACGAACGGCCAACCGCCCCAGCGCATCCAGCGCGGAATCGCGCCGCCGCGCCCGTGCCGGCTGGCCCATTCGGTCAAGGCGCCTTCGGGACAGAACAAGCCGCACCAGGCGCGACCGAACAATGGAATCGATACCAGCACGAAGGGCCACCAGATCCCCCAGAACGCGAACTGGGCGGCAATCGTCAAGTTATTGAAGACCGATGCGGAGCTCTCCGGCAGGGGCATCGCCGCCGGGATCACCAGCAGCGCGACATAGACCGCGACGATCAGCCACTGGGTTCGTCGGATCGCACCCTGGTGATCGCGCAGAAAGTCCCCGACCGCAGCAATGCGGGAGCGAAATGCACCCGATGCGGCAATGGAAGAACCCGATACCGGGTTCTCAGCGCTGAGTCGAAAGTCTGTCGGTGGATGCACCGGTACCCGTATCACGTAGCGCAGCTGTCGCCGCCGAACGCGTCGTGCGGCGCAACAGCCAGACGACGACGCACCAGTAACCGAGCCAGATCAAGAGCTGCGACAACGCGGGCGTCGCGCGATAACCGGCGAAGTCGGCCAGCACCTTGCCGAAGCCGCCAGCGGTAGCGAGCAGCCAAGCAGTGTTCCAGACCGGATCGACCAGCACCGGAAGGACTTCGAGCGAAATCAGACGATCGGTGGCCGATACCAGGAGCGCGCTGGCAAGTAAGAGCAGCAGGATTTCGGTCAGCTTGAAGAAGCGCCGCCACGTGATGATGCGACCGCCGAGCTGCAGCAGCCGGAACGTCAGCACGGCGGCGCCGAAGCCCCCGACGCCGGCCAGCATCATCGCGCCGAGATCGCCTTTCTGCTGCGACGCTAGAATCGTACCGTATAGGAAGACGACCGTCTCGCTGCCCTCGCGCGCGACCGCGATCGCAACCAGCGCGAACAACCCCCACCACTGCTGCCCGCGGACCTGGGCAGACGCGCCCTTCTCCAACTCGCGCTTGAGACCCCTGCCGTGACGGCGCATCCAGACGACCATCTGCACGACCAGCGCGCACGCGGCAAGCGCCATCAACGCCTGGAACCACTCCTGACCGGTATCGGTTAGCCACGACGATATCCCGAGCAGCACCGCGGCCAATGCACCTGCCAGCAACAGCCCGCCGATAACGCCGGCCCACAGCCACGGCAGACCACGCCGGCCGGCAGCCGACTGGCATAGCCACGAATAGAGAATACCGACGACGAGCAGGGCTTCAACGCTCTCGCGCCAGACGATGAAGGCAACCTGCTCCATGTCGATGCGTCAGGGCTTCGGCACGACGACCAGCGTGCCCTTGACTTGCGGGTGAAAGTCGTCGAAGAACGGATACTCCCCCGGGGTCGACAAGGACAGCACGACGAACGAAGTGACGCCCGGCCCGAGAACCTTCTCCTTGCGCAGCGGCAAACTCTCGAATTCGACTGCTTCCTTGCTCTTATTGACGAGAATGATTTTGAACCGTCCCGCACGAACCTCGAGGCGCGCGGGCTCGAATGTGCCATCGGGCTTGAAGGTCAGCGTGTAGGTCGGCATTTCAGCCCGGACGGACGCCACCGGCGCAAACCACGCCGCCAGCAGCAATAGCGCGGTCCCGAGCCCGATCTTCATCTCAATAGCCGCCCTTCTTGCCGGTGCCCGCGTAGACGAACTCGTACTTGACCTCGAAGGGCTTGAACCACGGCGCCACGCCAGTTTCCTTGTCGACGTGGCGGCCGAAATGGTTGCCGTGTGCCGTCTCGGGCGAGCCGACGATGAATGTCAGATCGTATCTGCCAGGGCCATCCAGCTTGACATTGTCGCCGTAGTGCGGCCCGTCATTGGCCACCATGGGCATGAGGTCGCCTTTTTGCACTTTGTCGCTACCGCGCTTTTTCAGGACGTATCGAATGTTCAGATATGGCGCCCAGGCACCTTCGGGCAGGCCGTTCTTGTTGTCGGCGGTCGCGTGAATATCGGCCTCGAGATGAATATCCGACTCCTTGGCCGCACGCATCATGCCTTTGGGTTCCATCTCGATCGGCTGCAGGTACACCGCCGCCACCTCCAGGCCATTGATTACCTTCGGCTTGCCAATCGGGTATTCGGCCGCCAGGCTCGCCGCCACAAAACCGATCCCGGCGATGCCGACGAGCAATTGATTCAACATGATCGATGTCCTCGTGGTGAAGGTTTCCAAGACGTCAGTTACGTCGATTCAAAAGCCGGCCACGGCGCGCAGGCCGATCGCCCAGATGTCCGGTGCATTGCGATCGCCACCGGGGTGGCCGATCCACTGCAGGTTGGGAGAGACCTGCACGTTGGCGTTGACCTGCCAGGCATAGTAGAGCTCGACGTTTTTCTCGGCGCCGGTTGGGTCGTAGCCGAAATCGGGATTGCCGTCGCCGTTGGCATCCAATGTCGCCGCTGCAGCCCGGAAGCCGGAACTCGTGTTGAGCCAGCCGAAGGCGAGGCCGACACGGTCGTCCTTGCGGCCCCAGCGGTGCCCGGCAAGCTGCGTGCCGAGTGTGAGCGCGTCGTTGAATCGAACATCGCCGCTGAGCGCGTGTCCATAACGCGTGAACACGGTCAGATCCTCGGCCACCTTCTGATCGATCGACAAGCCGATTCCCGTCGTGCGGCCGGTCGACCTCGCGAACTCATTGTTGTAGGGCGCGAACGAACCATTGGTCCATGCGTACAGC
>CAZNBS010000284.1:0-5989 GCA_964570955.1 uncultured Burkholderiales bacterium
AACCCGTGTATCTGCCCACAGGAACGCCCTTCAAACAGGAAGCCGTGCGCCTGGCGGACGAGGCTGTCGCAACGATCGAAGCGGCGCTCGCCGCCGCACGCTGAGCACGCGCCGGCCCGGCCGGCAACGACTGGGCTGCGTGCGCGACGGCAGGGGCGGCCGATGACGGCGCTCGCCTACCCTGGCCTCGACGCGCTGGCCACCGCGGTCATCCTTCTCGATCGCGAGCGCATCGTCCGCTACGCCAACGGCGCCGCCGAGAACCTGCTCAAGCTCAGCTTGAAGGGCATCGCCGGCCACTCGCTGGAAGAGGTGTTCACCGACTCGGCGGCCCTGGATGCCGCCGTGGAGTACGCCGCCAGGAACCACTGCACGTACACCCAGCACGATCTGCAACTCGCCACGCCGCTGACCGACCGGCTCGAAGTCACCTGCACGGTCACTCCGGCCGAGATCGGCGACTTTACCGGCTATGTGCTGGAGTTCAGCGAGACCCACCAGCAGCTGCGCATCGCTCGCGAGGAACGCCTCCAGGAGCAGACGCAGGCGAACCGCGCGCTCATCCGCAATCTCGCGCACGAGATCAAGAATCCGCTGGGCGGCCTGCGCGGCGCCGCGCAGTTGCTCGAGCGCGAGCTGGATCGGCCGGAACTGAGCGAGTACACCCAGGTGATCATGAAGGAGGCCGACCGTCTCCAGTCCCTGATGGACCGTCTGCTCGCGCCCAACCGGATCCCCAAGCCGGCCCCGCTCAACATCCTCGAGGCGATGGAGCGCGTGCGCAGCCTGCTCCTCGCGGAGTTCGGCGCACTGCGCATACGCCGCGACTACGACGTAAGCCTGCCGCCGGTGGTGGCCGACAAGGAACAGATCATCCAGGCCCTGCTCAACATCGCACGCAATGCCGCCCAGGCGATGCACGGCCGGGGGGAGATCACGCTGCGCACCCGCGTCGCGCGCCAGGTGACGCTCGCGCGCAAGCGCCATCGGCTGGGAATGATGGTGCAGATCATCGACGACGGACCCGGTATCGCACCCGAGATGCGCGACAAGATCTTTTTCCCCCTGGTGTCGGGCCGTGATGGCGGCACCGGCCTCGGCCTGACGATCGCGCAGAACTACGTGCATCAGCATGGCGGACTGATCGAGGTCGAATCGCAACCTGGCCGCACCTGCTTCACCATCCTGCTGCCGCTCGACGCAAGCGGCGAGCAGGCGAACGGAACGACCCGCACACAACCTTGACACAGCCATGAGACCAGTCTGGATCATCGACGACGACCGCTCCATCCGGTGGGTGTTCGAGAAGACCCTGAGCAAGGAGGACATTCCGTTCAAGACCTTCTCCTCGGCGCAGGATGCGCTCGGCGCACTGGGCAGCAGCACGCCGCAGGTGGTGATCAGCGACATCCGCATGCCGGGCGGCTCCGGCCTCGACCTGCTGCAGAAACTCAAGGAGCGCCATCCGCACCTTCCCGTCATCATCATGACCGCGTACTCAGATCTGGAGAGCGCGGTGGCGGCGTTTCAGGGCGGTGCGTTCGAGTATCTGCCCAAGCCGTTCGACGTGGACCACGCGGTCGATCTCATCCGCCGCGCCATGGAGGAGAGCCTGCGCCAGGACGACGAGGCGGAAGTGGCCGAGGTCACGCCCGAGATCCTCGGGCAGGCAGCCTCGATGCAGGAGGTATTTCGCGCCATCGGCCGCCTCACGCAGTCACATGCCACGGTGCTGATCAACGGCGAGTCGGGTACCGGCAAGGAACTGGTCGCGCGCGCCTTGCACCGGCACAGTCCGCGCGGGCAGAAGCCCTTTATCGCCATCAACACCGCGGCGATTCCCAAGGAGCTGCTCGAATCCGAGCTGTTCGGTCACGAACGCGGCGCGTTCACCGGCGCCCAGGGCATGCGCCGAGGACGATTCGAGCAGGCCGAAGGCGGCACCCTGTTTCTCGACGAGATCGGCGACATGCCGGCGGAGCTGCAGACGCGCCTGCTGCGCGTGCTGTCAGACGGGCACTTCTATCGGGTCGGCGGGCACCAACCGATCAAGGCGAATGTCCGCATCATCGCGGCGACGCATCAGGATCTCGAGCAGCGCGTGAAGCAAGGCCTGTTTCGGGACGATCTGTTCCACCGCCTGAACGTGATCCGCGTGCGCGTGCCCGCCCTGCGCGAGCGGCGCGAGGACATCCCGCTGCTCGCCCGGCACTTCCTGGCCAAGAGCGCGCGCGAACTGGGCGTGGAGACCAAGCGGCTGTCGGACGCGGCCATGAAGTATTTGTCGAGTCACGACTTCCCCGGCAACGTGCGCCAGCTCGAGAATCTGTGCCATTGGCTCACGGTGATGGCGCCGGGGGTGAACGTGGATCTGGCGGATCTGCCACCCGAGTTCCGCCAGGAGCAGCGTGCGATGACCACGCAGAGCTGGATCTCCGCGCTGGAGCGCGAGGCCGAACTCGCCCTCAATCGAGGCGAGCACAGCATCATGCCGGAGATGAACCGCCAGTTCGAGCGCGCGCTGATCGTCAAGGCCCTTGCCCACACCGGAGGCCGTCGCATCGAGGCCTCGCATCTGCTGGGCATGGGCCGCAACACGCTGACCCGCAAGATCCAGGAACTGGACATCGAGGCGAAGGAAGCACCGGGCGAGGGATGAACGGCGGTCCTGCCGCCGCCGAGGCAGCGGCTCAGAGCTCGATGTCAGTCACGACCGGCGCGTGGTCGGATGGGCGCTCGACGCCGCGCATGTCACGGTCGATGGTGCTCGCCCGCGTCTGCACGGCGAGGGGTTGCGACACCAGGATGTGATCGATGCGCAAGCCCAGGTTGCGCTTGAACGCGTTCATGCGGTAGTCCCACCAGCTGAAGCTCTTGTCCGGCTGTTCGAACAGCCGGAAGCTGTCGTGCAGGCCCAGTTCGAACAGCCCCCGCAGCGCCGCGCGCTCGGGCTCGCTGAACAGCACCCTGCCGGCCCACAGCCTCGGATCGTGCACGTCGCGGTCCTCGGGCGCGACGTTGAAGTCGCCCAGCAGCACCAGCTTCGGATGTCGCGTCAGCGCCTCGCGCAGCCACTCGCGCAGCGCCGCATACCACGCCAGCTTGTAGCCGTACTTGGACGACTCGATGCTCTCGCCATTGGGGCAGTACACGCATACCACCCGCACGCCGCCCGCGGAAGCCGCCAGGACGCGTTTCTGCTCGTCGGGGAATCCTGGAATGCCTGCTGCCACGTCCTCCACCGGCAGCCGGCTCACGATCGCCACGCCGTTGTAGGTCTTCTGTCCGCTGAACACGACGTGATAGCCCTGGCTTCGGATCTCGTCCACCGGAAAACTCTGGTCTTCGCACTTGGTTTCCTGCAGGCACACGATGTCCGGGGCGCGCCGCGCCATCCACTCCAGCAGTTGCGGCAGGCGGACCTTCAGGGAGTTGACGTTCCAGGTGGCGATGCGCAAGACCCAGTCCTTACGGTGACGACACGACCGGCGGCAGTGTAAGTCAGAAGCCCTCCCCCGGTACGGCGGCGCGTGCAGAAGTTACGGCCCCGTTTCGCTTCTTACCCGTCGCCATCCGGCGAACGCCGTGCCCCCTTCCCCTGAATCGGAGCGCTTACCGACACGGCACGATAGACGCTGACAGGTCGACGAATCGACACGCCATTCCGACCGAGATGAATAAACCCGAACCGATCGTCGAGGCGGGGACGCCATCCTGGATAGGGAGCCCGACGGTGACACCCACCCCCGCGCTGAGCACCTTCGACGCCATCGCGCTGATCGTCGGTATCGTCATTGGCGCCGGCATATTCGTGACGCCTGCCCTGGTCGCCTCCCACACCGGGGATGCGCAGGCGCTGCTGATCGCCTGGGGGTTGGGCGGGATCGTCGCGCTGGCCGGCGCGCTGTGTTACGCGGAGCTCGCCACCGCCTATCCGCACTCGGGCGGCGACTACCACTATCTGTCTCGCGGCTTCGGTCGCTCGCTCGCGTTCCTGTTCGGCTGGGCGCGCATCACCGTCATCCCGACCGGTTCCATCGCCCTGCTCGCGTTCGCCTTCGGGGACTACGCCAGCCAGGCCGTTTCGTTCGGACCGCATTCGTCCGCGCTGTGGGCGGCAGCGGTGGTGATCGCGCTCACGCTGCTGAACATGGCAGGCGTCCGTCACGGATCGCGTACGCAGAACCTGTTCACCGTGCTCGAAGTGGCCGGGCTGCTGGTGGTGGTCATCGCGGGCCTGTTTCTGGTCGCCCCCGCGGGTGCTGCCGTCGCACCGCCGCCGGGGGCCCAGCAGGCCTCCGTGTTCGGCCTGGCAATGGTCTTCGTCATGCTCGCCTTCGGCGGCTGGAACGAAGCGTCGTACATCTCCGCGGAAGTTCGCGGCCCGCGCATCAACGTGGTGATCGCGCTGGTGGTCAGCATCGTCGTCGTCACCCTGCTCTATCTGCTGGTGAACCTCGCCTATCTGCGGGGCCTCGGCTTCGCCGGCATGGCCGGATCGAGCGCGGTGGCCGCGGATCTGCTGCGCCGCGCCTTCGGCGACACCGGCGCCTGGCTCATCGCTGCAGTCGTGGCGGTGGCCGCGCTGACGTCGGCGAACGCCACCATCCTGCTGGGCGCGCGCACCAGCTATGCGGTGGGGCGGGACTTCGCGCCGTTCGGTGGACTGGGACGCTGGCACCCGCGGACCAACTCCCCGACCGCGGCGCTGGCGCTGCAGGGATGCATCGCACTGGCGCTGGTGGGTGTCGGAGCGATGACCCGCAAGGGCGTGGAGACCATGATCGAGTTCACGGCGCCGGTGTTCTGGTTCTTCTTCCTGCTCGCCGGCATCTCGCTGTTCGTCCTGCGATGGCGGGAACCGCACGTCATACGCCCGTTCCGCGTGCCGTTCTATCCCTTCACACCGTTGCTGTTCTGTGCCACCAGCGCCTGGCTGTTCTATTCGAGCGTGCGCTATGCCGGAGTGGGTTCGCTGCTCGGCATCGCCGTGCTCGGGATCGGCGCGCTGCTGCTGTTGCTCGGGCGCCTCCCTGCCTGGCAGGGCGTTGCGCGTCGCGCGTCGCGCTGAGGCACGTCCATCCGTTCAATCGCCACAGGAGACTCGCATGAGATCCACTGCAATGTCGTGCGCCGCCGCCTTCGTCGCCGCTCTCACGCTCGCACCCGGGGCCGCATGGGCGCACGAGGCACGGCGCGACGCCCTGATCCTTGCCCAGAGCCAGTCGCCGCAACGTTCTCCCGACGTCCCCTTCGTCCCGACCAAGGAGGAAGTGGTCGAGAAGATGCTGGAACTGGGTGAAGTCGACGGAAACGACGTGGTGTACGACCTCGGATCGGGCGATGGCCGCCTGCCGATCACGGCCGCGAAGAAGTACGGGGCGCGCGGCTTCGGCGTCGACATCGATCCGAACCGCGTGCGCGAAGCCCGCGAGAACGCCCAGAAGGCCGGGGTGCAGGACAAGGTCAAGTTCGTGCAGGGCGACTTGTTCGAGACCGACATCGGCGATGCGTCGGTCGTCACGTTGTACCTGCTGCCGAGCGTGAACCTCAAGCTGCGCCCGAAGCTGCTTGCCGAACTGAAGCCGGGTACGAAGGTCGTGTCACACAACTACGACATGGGCGACTGGGAGCCGGAGCAGACCGTGAAAGTAGGCAGCCACGTGGTGTACGTGTGGACCATCCCCGAACGCGGCCAGGCCTCGGGCGAGAAGAGCCGGTAGCCGTTCCTGGCGGGGTCGCGCCCGATGCTAGTCGCCGTCGGTCGCGGGCTCGGCCGGCGCCTCGGGCATGGCTTCGGCAGGCACCTCGGTGCGCGCCTCGACCAGCTGCTCTCCGGCAGGCAGCGATTTCGGCGCCGCCCGGCGCGCTTCCAGGCCCTTCGGCAGCGGCGTGCGCGGATAGCCTGCGGCATCCAGCGCGCGTCCCCATGCCGCTTCGTCATAGCCGCGCAGCACGGCCTTGCCCACGACCAGCACGGGGACCTCGC
>CAZNBS010000285.1:0-5978 GCA_964570955.1 uncultured Burkholderiales bacterium
AGCGCCTCGACTACGCGCTTGACCTTGCCTTGGTCTTTCACGTCGACGGCAAAGGTGAAGGCGTCAGGGCCCTTCTTCGTGACCGGAATGTTGGCCCCGTCCATTTCCCAAACCCAGGTATCCCCTTTCCAACCGGAAGAGCTTGCGGCATTACGCTGGCCCGCGTTGTCGACGCCGTTGCGTACCCAACGGCGAGCTTGCGGGTCATAGGACATCAGGAAGATCGCCTTCCATGCTTGCGGACGATCCGGGTTTGCGACCTCATAGTAACGTTCGACGAAGGTATATCCGTCGTACGCGACTTCGTTCTCCACATACGCCTTGAACGTTTTCCCGGAGCCCGTTTCCTGCGCGTTGCACTCGAACCTTCCGGTTTTCCCCCTGTAGGCGTCGAGCTCGGGTGCGACATCCGCATGCGAAGCAGTGCTGACTCCCAGTGACAGCGCAAGCAATGAGACATTGATTACAGAGAATTTCATTTCTCCACTCCCTTCGGTGATAGCCGCTTCCTTTTCTTGAGCGTCGCTAATTGGCCGGCTAAACCTGGACGCACGCTGTACGTTCTCGCAGCGCTTCCGCCTTCAACCTGCGCAACGCCATTGCGCCGGCGAAGGCCCGAGTTTCCATACGAAACTTTGCCTTTGGCATAACGCCCGCGTCTGATCATCTGACCACTTCTGTCCCCGCAGTGCAAATAGATCTTTGCGGTTATATGCCGGTATTCGCCGCACTAAGTCGACGTGCTCAGGGATGCTGCTGGGATGGTGAGATCAATTTCGCGTACGCAGGAGAAGCCCTCTCAGTTATAGAACCTGGTACGCCTTGGCGAGTCCCGCATGTGTGCCTAGACTAAGGGCGGCCCGCATTGCTCAGGCGTCTACGAGGAGGGCTCCATGTGCAAACTCGCGTACGTCGCAGTGATCGCTGCCTTGGCAGCAGGCCGGGCAGCCGCTGAAGATCAGGTCATTTCCGGGGCCTCGCGGCCCTAGCAACACCAACTTCCAGATCATCAAGGCCGACGATGGTCACCCGGGTGGCGCGGTGATGATCGGGGAGATGGACGGCATCGTATTCAACGATCGCAAGGAGCCGTTCCTCAACAACGCCCATTACCGCGTGATCTCGAAGGGAGATGGGCGAGGAAACTCGGACTGCTTCAAGACGTTCACCACCCCGATTGATCATCGCCGCGTACTCTCGGCCCAATCCACTCATGAGGGCAGACAGATGAACAAGGCATCCCCGATCCAATTCGCCGCCACCCTCCTGATCCTGCTGGCCGGGCTCATGAGCGCAGCCGCTCATGGGCAGGAGAAGTTCACCTACAACCATGCCGCGCCGCCCGATGCGAGCAAGTACATCAGGGATTACTCCATCGAGGTCGACGACGTCCCCGGGCACAAGGTCCGCATCGTGGAGATCCAGCGCACCTACACGAAGAACCACCCGACGATCATGGGGGCCAAGGTGGTGGAGACCTGGTTCAGAGGGTTCACCGACTACGGCGCCCGTGGCGGCCCCGGCCGCGGCTACGAGACATGGATTTTGGAAGACGGAAGCAAGGTCTATCTGGAGTCCGTGTTTCTCAGCACCATCGAAGTCACGGCGTCCGGTTCCAGGCGAGGGACGTCGTATGCCACCGACAGGTTCGTCGGTGGAACCGGGCAGTACGCTACGATCCGTGGCAGCGTGGCCTCGATCACGGAGTTCGATACGGATCCCAACACCGGCTACAACAGGCCCAGCAGTCGAGGCGAATACTGGCTGGCGAATCCTTGATGCGTGCGGCGCACGCGCCGCAATCAGCGCGCGAGCGACGGGACTGCTCCAGGCTGCACTCTTGCTGAGAACGAAGGCCTGTATCCGCCATGAAGTGCCGGATCATCGTTCCCGGTCCACGCATCGTGCGCTGTCACCGAATCGGATGTCGAAACGGTCGGTGACTTCGCCTCCAACGGCCGTCTGCAACGCTGCCTCGAAGTCTCTCGACGGCGTGGTGACGAACCGGAGCGGCCGCAGCGCGAAGGTGTAGTCCTCCAGTTCGTCCACGCCGATACGCCCGGAGTCGCGATAGGCGATGTCGTAGCCCCATTTCCATCCCAGCAGCGCCGCGACCTCGTAGCGGTCGTCGCTCACCGCGTTCGGGTCGGGACCGGGTTGGTTGCGGATGAGGCAGACGAGCCAGGTCTCGAATTGCATGGACACTGGGCCGTGAAGCCTGGCGCTGGCGAGAAAAGCACGCGGCTGATCGACGTAGACAGGGAAGTCGTTCTCGTCGAACCAGGGCAGTGCATCGAACGCATGCTCGACATCGCGGAACGTGCCCTGGGCATCGGATTCGAGCTGTCGGGTGCCGAACGGTGGGGGGTCGACGTAGCGGATCGGCAACGGAACGCTCGGATCCCGGATCCAGCGAAAGTCGTGGCCCTTGAAGTGAGTCAACACCTGGAGGTAATGGAACTCGACGGACGAGCCGGCGACCGGCCAGAACCGGCCGCGGATGATGGCGCCGTTGCGCTCGTGGGCAGGTGTCGGATCCCCGTCCCGGAAATAGCGGTACCGGGAGATCACCATCGTGCCGCATTCGCGGTCACCGCATTTCACCGAGGCAAGCCGGGGGAAATGCCGGGCCATGTCGGTGGAATCTGGCGGCGCCGCGGTCGCTGAGGCACCCAGGGCCAGGACCCCGACGAGGAGTCCGGCAAGGATGGCCGGACGCTTCAGTTTCCCAGCCCAGCCGCGAAACGCGGATAGATCTCCGCGATGTCCTGCCTGATCTGACCGCGGATGAGGGCGAGGGTGTCGGCATCCGGGCCGGTCGTCTCCGCGAGTTGCGATGCCACGTCGAATGCGAACCCGGTCTGGTCCTGAATCTCCTCGAGCGTATGGCCGGGATGCACGCTTTCCAGCCGAAAACGCTGGCTGGCCTTGTCGAACGTGAACAGCCCGAGTCCGCTCAGCAGCGCGTACGGACCGCCTACACGGTAGACGTTCGGTGCGCTCACGCCCGGTGCGCTGACGAAATCGACCTTCGGCACCATCACGCGGCGCGTGTGCTCCTCTCGAAACAGGACGACGCGCGGTACGAGGTAGTACAGGTAGCTCGAACCGAACGATCCGGGCCAGCGTACGTCGGTGTTCGGATAGGGTCCGGTACCGACGAGGTTGATGCTGCCCTGTCCGTCGATCTGCCCGCCGCCGAGGAAGAAAGCGTCGATGCGTCCCTGCGCGGCGAGGTCGAACAGTTCGACACTGCCATTGACCATCATGTTGTGTCTGCGTGACCCTAACGCGCTCACGCGCAGCGCGCCGGCCCAGCGGTGACGGGCGAGGAAGGCACCGGCACCGGGTATCGGCGAGGACTCTCCTACGGCAACGTGGCGGCAACCGTCCAGCAGGCGGGCGACGACGCTGATGAGCAGTTCGACCTTGCTGTATGTCTCGGTCGACGTGGCGGGCAACGTGTTCATGCCGCCTGGCCGTGCTCGATGCCGAGCCAGCCCTCGAGAAAGCTGCGGAATCCTTCGTCGGTGCGCGCCGCTTTCGCGTACTCGCCCAGCATCGTCGCATCGACGGGGTAGCGATCCAGGAACGCCAGCGGCCGGGCACCGCGGGGCGCCAAGGCAACCTCGTCCACGTACAGCGATGCGATGGTCGCGGCCGCACTCGAGTCCTCCGCCATCAGGTCCTCGTCGACGATCTCCTCGACCGTTACCACCGTGCGCCGTGCCGCCTGCGCCATCAACATCAACTCGCGTTCGCGGCCGATGTAGACATTACCGTGCCGGTCCGCCTTGGGGGCATGGAACAGGGCAACGTCCGGGCGGATCGCGGGGAGCAGGACGATCGGGTCGTCCTGTCCGAACGGGTTGTCGATGACCTTCCAGTCCCTGCGCTGGGCCAGCACGTCGCTGCCGAGCAGTCCCCGCAGCGGAATGAAGGGAATGCCCTTCACACCCGCCTGCAGGGCGGCATAGATGGCTGGGCAGGTCGCGTCCAGCACCTGCACCGTTCCCGCGCGCACAGCCGCGGCGAACCGTGGGCCGGTGCCGAACTCTCCTAGCGTCACGGCTGATGTCTCGATCACGGACACGCATCCCGCCCCGATGAGAATGTCCGCCTGCAGGCCGCTGGTCGGAACGCCGAGCAGGTGCAGCGCGCGTGCTCCTCGCCGCACCAGTTCGCGTGTAACCGCCATGGAGACGCCGGCGGTCGTCTTGGGAATGGCGACGAGGGCGCCGTCCGGGATCGAGGCGGCAATCTGTGCGGCGGAAGAACGTTCGATGGCCATGGGCAGCACGCTGGACGAGAACGCATAGCGTATACCACTCGCGCCCGAGCTTGGTCAGGAACGGACGGAGCCAGTTTGATACAGTGCGGTGAGGTTCATCTACATAAGGTCCCACATGCCGAACATCGGAGCCGTACTACGCGCGGAAATTTCCAGACTTTCCCGTCGGGAAAGTCGTAACCAGGTCGATGCGACCAGAAGATCCACAGCACAGCATCGCCGGGACATTGCGACACTGAAGCGCCAAGTTGCGCAGCTCCAACGTCAGGTCACACAGCTTTCGCACAAGGTCCTCGGCGCACCGCTCGCGGTGTCGTCCGATGCGGCGCCGAAGCGTGTGCGCTTCGCCGCAAAGGGATTGCGCTCACAGCGCACCCGACTGGGCCTGTCACAAGCCGACCTGGGCATGCTCCTCGGCGTCAGCGCCCAGTCGATCTACAACTGGGAGAGCGAATCGGCTTATCCCCGCGATGAGCAGCTCGCGAAGCTCGTTGCGCTTCGGGGCATCGGTAAGCGGGAAGCCGGAGAAAGGCTGAAACAGCTCGGCCGCTCGAACGGGAAGCGGCGGCGCAAGACCTAGCCACGGCGTGTGGGGAAGGGACCTCGCCGAGTCGGCGTGGCGCAGATCGGTCAAGGTGTTCCAGTTCGGATCTATGGCCACGACGCGGTGATTGGAGGATCGGCATCGGCGCCTGCCGAGCTTCCTCGCGCACCGCGACGTGCGCGCGGGACGAATCGAAGCGGTGCTGACGGATTGGGCGTTGCCGGAATTGCGTATCTTCGCGCTCTATCCGCATCGCCGCTTCGTCTCTCCGAAAGTGCGGGTTTTCATCGACGCACTGCGCACCGCCTTCGGCGACGGCACCACCGATCCGTGGTGGATGGGGCCGCCGGGCCATTGGTGCAAAAAACCGGCTTCGTGTGAACCAGTTCACACCACGGCTGTGCAGTCGATCATTTCCCGTGCTCCGGCTCCAATGCCAATCTGTCCCGGCGTGACCAGCGGCAGCCGCCGCCGGTTGGAACGCACGCAAGCTCGACCAAGGAGCCAGCATGCAATCGCATCGGACGAAGTTCTATACCCCTCACATCCTGCTCGCCGTGCTCTTCCTCGTGGGCGTCGGCGCATCGACTGCATCCGCCGCGGACAGGAGGATGACCGGCACCGGTATTTTTGTCAGCATGGCCGGCAAGCAGGTCGGACACGAAGCGGTGGAACCGCAGGAGGAGATGTCGCAGTGGACGGCCATCTGGACGTTCACCAGTTCCGATCCGGATTTCGACGGCATCATCGAGACGGCGCCTACCCAGATCATCTGCGGACCGGCGGGTTGCCGTCATCAGGGCCTGTTGAAGTTCCGGCATCGGAACGGCGACTTCAGCTGGGGCTATTTCCAGGGTGTGCACTCGGTGAACGTGAAGGCCGATGGCAGCTTCACCATGTCCACCGATGGGGTCAAGGTGCTGGTCGGCGGGACGGGCAGGTTCGCCAACATCAAGGGGGAGCTCAAGTACTCCGCCAAGGATTCGCCCTTCGGCGCCACGTTCAACTGGACGGGGCAGGTCAGCTACTGATCGGCCTGCGACCGGAGTACGCGACCTTGCAGGGCGTGAATCGCCAGTGGTGCCTGGCGCGGCGGCCGGTCGGCATGGCCAAGGACTCCGACTTCGAGTGGCGCGAGGATCG
>CAZNBS010000286.1:0-5971 GCA_964570955.1 uncultured Burkholderiales bacterium
GTAACCCAAGGTTTCATCGATTGCCCTCCAATGCAATCGGTCGTCGCAGCCGCAGCGCGCGACCTGTCCAATCACTCCCGCCGAAGTGTGCGCAGACCGTGCGAAGCATGTCCAGTTGGCTTTTCTCCACCCAACCGTAAGCTGGACTAACCGCGTCCGCAGGCAGTCGGCATCGCGTTATTGACGAACGCGCGCGGGCGCAACTGCGGTGCTCGTTATCCCGCCGGTGCCGGCGAATCGTGACGCCGGATTCGAGCCACGTCGCGGACACAGGCTGCGCCGTCCGCGCGTAGCGATTGCGATCATTCGTGCTCACGTATGCCGGAATGCGCGCTCAGGATTCGAGCGTCGCGAACGCCGTCATCGTGAGCCAGCCTTCGTCATCGGCCGCCCAGAGACGGACCCTGTTGCCGGTAGCCTCGCCGCGCAGGTGCAGACGCCTGCCGACGAACGACGGCCGCACCGCCCTCAACTCGAGACTTCGAACGACCGCACCGGGCGCATTCCTGCGCAGCAGGTCCGCGAGCAGCGTGGCGGTCAAGGGCCCTTGCACCAGCAGGTTCGGGTAACCCTCCGCGGCGGTGGCGTACGCTTGGTCGTAGTGGATGCGGTGCGCGTTGAACATGAGCGCCGAATATCGGAACAAGAGCATCGAATCGGGTATCAGCGCGCGCTGCCATGCGGCCTCGATGTCGGCAGCGATCGGTTCCGACTGCGGATGCTGCGCCCGCGGCGCTTCGCGAAACGCGCTGTCATGCTCGTTGGTCAGTGACAGCCCCCGATCGTTGTGAAATTCGTGGACGACCTTGACGAACGCAAGCTTCCCGGCGCGCCCCTCCTTCTGGGTGATCGAGTCGATGCGCGAAATCCGGGTGGCTCTGTCACCGACCCGCAGTGGGTTGCCGGCGTTCCAGACGAACTTGCTACCCGCCCACACCCTGCGAGGTAAGGCGATCGGCGGCATGAACTCGCCGCCATGCGCGTGCCCGTCGGCTCGAATCTCGTGAGGTCGGAAGACGGGCAGGAAATACAGCCAATGCCACAGCGGGGGCACCGGTGTCCCCGTCACGGCGGGAGGTTCGTCGATATCGAGCGTGGCCGCCAGGGCGGTCAGAGGAAAAGCCGTGATGTGATCGTGAACGGTTCGGGAACGCCCGAGCCACGCTTGTAGCGCTTCGCCTTGCGATTGATCGGGTTTCATTCCTCAACCAGCCTCGCTCATCCACGGATTCGCGCGCGTCTTGGCTGCTGTCTTGCGCAGTTGTTCGCGCGCGGCCAGCGGTCATCGTCGGCGGGAGGAGTGTGACGGCCTGCGCCGGTTCTGTCGCGTCGTGTTTGCTTACGGCACGGTAAGTGTCGTCGCGAGCGCGCAACGTTCGGCGGTTGTGGATTGTCCGCATGCGCCGTAGGCGAGCGAGACGATAGTCGGTAAGCGCAGGTAACGGGAGCAAGCACAAAAAGCGTCTGGACACGCCAGTCGCCGGCGCGCAAAGTGAGCCGCAACAACTGAACCCTCTACTTCCACTCAGCGACATGACGCCAATCCATAGTCTCGACCGCCTCTTCCGTCCCGCGAGTGTGGCGCTCATCGGTGCTTCTCCGGTGCGGGGCAATCCGCGTAACTCGCTGCTGCGCATCCTGCTCAAGCATGGTTTCGAGGGCCGGGTTTACCCGGTAACACCGACGCATGCGCAGGTCGAAGGAATCAAAGCCTACAAGACCGTGTCGGAGCTCCCCGAGACGCCCGACGTCGCACTGGTAATCACGCCGGCCGCAACGGTGCCGGGCATCATCGAGCAATGCGCAGTGAAAGGCACGCGTAACGCGATCGTCTTCAGCGCGGGCTTCGAGGAGTCGAGCGAAGGCAAGGAACTTGCCGTGCAGCTCGCTCTGTGCGCGCGCAAACATGGCGTCACCGTCATCGGGCCGAACTGCCAGGGTATCTGGTCGGTGCGCAACAAAACCATGCTCACCTACAGCCCGGCAGCGATGAACCTGGAACAAGCGCGTTACGCGCCGCTGGCGATCATCAGCCAGAGCGGCGCTCTGGCCGGGGCGATTTCGGGTTCCTTGCATAGGAACGGCCTGGGTTGTGCCTACCTGGTGAGCGTGGGCAACGAGACGGTATTCGACGCGCTGGACGCTCTCGACTGGATCGTCGAGCAGGAAGACGTCCGGGTCGTGGCGCTCTACATCGAGGGCCTGCAACGCGCGGACCGGATTCTGCGCAGCGCGCAGCGCGCTCGGAGCCGCGGGGTGCGCATCGTCGTGCTCAAAGCCGGAAAGTCCGAGGTCGGCCAGCAGACCACGGCCTCGCATACGGGCAAGATCGCATCGGCGCATGCCGTGTACGGCGACGTGCTGCGTCAGGCGGGCGTCGTATTGCTGAACAGTCTGGCCGAGCTGCTGTTCGCGGTCGAGGTGCTGGCGTTCATGGCGTTTCCGCGCGCAAGCGGCGATCCGAAGGGCGGCGTATCGATACTGAGCTCGTCGGGCGGTGCGGCTGCGCTGTTGGCCGATCACATGAGCGAGCGCGACATTCCGATGACACGATTCAGCGCCGCGACCGCCGCGCGCCTCGACGAGCTCCTGCCGGATTTTGCCCGCAAGGAGAATCCGGTGGATATGACAGGCCAGATCAACGCGGTGGCCAACCTATTCAGGAACACGTGCCGCACCGTAGCGGCCGACGCGAACACCGAGGCGCTGGTCGTGCAGCACGCGAGCAGCGGGCGCCAGTACCTGGAGAAGGACGGCGACACGTACAAGGAGCTTGCCCGCAACGTGCCGGTGATCGTGAGCTTCGTGGGCGATGTCCTGCCCGCGGAAACACGGCAGGAGTTCCGGGACGCGGGGGTTCTTCTGTCGCCCGAGCCTGCCGCGACCGCGAACGCCCTTGCGCTCTTGTACCAGCTCAGGAGGCATCAGTCGCTGCCGGCGTTGGCGCAACACACCGCCCGGACGCATCGTCCGGCGCCGCAGGGTTGGGCGCAGACGATGGCCTTCTGTCGTGAGGCCGGCGCGACGCCGGCGAAGTGGATCATCCTCGGTCCCGGCGAGCGCGCAGCGACAGCCTGCTCGCGGCTGAGCTACCCGCTGGTCGTCAAGGCGCTGCCGTCCGATGCCGAGCACAAGAGCGAGCTCGGGCTCGTGAAGCTTCGCGTGAGCTCGTCCGAGGAGATCGACATCACCGCGGCCGATTTCCGCACGCGGCTCGCCAAGCCGAACGCCGGCATCCTGGTGCAGGAGATGGTGGACAAAGACAGCATCGAGGTCGTCGTGTCGTGTCTGCGAAAGACGGACTTCGGTCCCATCATATCGATCGGATCGGGGGGCGTGGCGGTCGAGCTTTACCGGGACATCACGCATCTCGCGCTGCCGGTAAGCCCTGAACAAGTCCGCGCAGCGCTCGGCAGGCTCAAGCTATGGACGCTCCTGCAGGGCTTTCGCGGCAAGCCGGCAGCGGACGTGGACGCGCTGGTCGATACGGCCGTGCGCCTTGGAGACCTATTTCTGTCAACCCCGGATATCGAGGAGTTCGAGCTCAACCCGGTGATCGTGCACCCGCGAGGGATGGGCCTGCGAGTGGTCGATGCGCTGGTGGTCGGCGTGTCATAGCCCCTGCCGGACCTTCGGCATGACCTCCTCGGCAAACATGTGCAGCGAATCGAGCACCTGGTTGTGGGGTGTGCCGACCCACTGGAAGGCCGTGATGATGACGTTGACGCCGAGCCGCCTGTTGTAGTCGATGAGCTGCTCGGCCACCTGATCCGGCGAGCCAAACAGGAACCGATCCTTGATCAACTCATCGAACGGCAGCGATAGATCGTCATCGCCCTTGGCCATCGATTTGTCCTGCCCCCATTCATGGTAGGACTTGTACTTTGCTTCGATATACGGGCGTGCGAGGCGGATTGCCTTTTCCTGCGTTTCGGCGACGAAGCACTCGCGCATCATGGGCAGCACGGCTGGCTGCGGTTTTCCCGCGGCTTCGAGCGCCGCGCGGTAGATGCCGAGCTGACGCACGATGGTGTCTACCGTCTGGTGGGGGTTGATGAACCACGCGTCACCCATCCGGGCGGCGCGCCGGATTCCGGCGTCGACGTTCGCCCCGATCCAGAACGGCGGGGTCGGTTTCTGCACCGGCAAGATCGAGCAGGAAGCGTTGTCGAGCTCGAAATGCGAGCCCTTCATCGTGACCGATGCCTCGGTCCACAGGCGGCGTATCGCGACGAGATTCTCTTCGAAGCGCCGGCCGCGCTCCTTTACCTCCGCGCCGAAGGCCTTGAACTCCACCTCGCGATAGCCGATGCCGGAACCGAACACGAGCCTCCCGCCCGACATCACGTCGATCGTCGCGAGCTGTTCCGCGATGTCCAGCGGCTTGTGCAGCGGCAACAAGACAATCCCCGTGACGAGCTTCGCATTCGGTGCTTCGACCATGAGGCGTGAGAGCAGGGGCAGCATCTGCAGGGTCTGCAACGGTGCGGTCGAGTAGTGCTGGCCCTTCGTGAGAAAGCGGTATCCGAGTTCGTCGGCGACGCGGGCGAGCTCGCACATCTTCGCGAATGTCTCGCGCATGTCGATTCCAAGCGGGTACTGCCCGCGCATGCTGAATCCGAATTCCATGTCTCGCGCTCCTTCTCGACGTGGGTCGCTGCGCTGTTCGCAGCCAAGGACGGCTCGCGCAACGGCGCTACTGCGCAAGTCGATCGTGTCGCCGCCTCATCGGCTCACTGCTGCTCGATGCCAGCCGACTTGATGACCTTGGCCCAGCGAGCGACGTCGCTGCGCACCAGCGCTGCAAGTGCTTCGGGGGGACCTGCCGCCTGATCGAGCTCGCGCTTCTCGAACAGCGCCATCACCTCGGGCTGCTTGAAGCCTTTGACGACCGTCTCGTTCAGCCGCGTCACGATGGCGGCGGGCGTTCCGGCGGGCGCAAACAGCGCGTGCCAACCGGTGGCCTCATAGCCCGGCAAGGTTTCCGCGACGGTCGGCACCTTCGGGAAGCGCGGGGAGCGCTTGCTCCCCGTCACGGCGAGCAGCGCCAATCTGCCGGCGCTGACATACGGCAATGCCGCAGTGCTCGCGAACGACAGCGTCACTTCTCCGCCCACGACCGCCGTCAACGACGGTGCAGACCCCTTGTACGGGACATGGGTCATCTTCACCCCGGCCATGTCGGCGAGCAACTCGCCCGCCATATGGGTCGTCGTGCCATGCCCGGCGGACGCGAAATTGACGGCGCCCGGATGGGACTTCGCAAGCGCGATCAGTTCCTTGATCGATCTGGCGGGCAGCACCGGATGGCGTACGACGTACAGCATGTACGAGGCGAGCGCTGTGACCGGCTCGAAATCCTTGATGGGATCGTAGCCGGGCTTGCGGTAAAGGCTCGCGTTGATGGTGAAGCTGTTCGATACGATCAGCAGCGTGTAGCCGTCCGGGGGCGCTTTCGCCACCACTACGGTGCCAATCGTTCCGCCTGCGCCGGGCCGGTTGTCGACGATCATCGTCTGGCCGAGGCCGGCGCTCAATATCGGGCTGGTAAGGCGCGCAGTCGTGTCCAGACCGCCGCCGGCCGAAAACGGGACGACGATGCGAACGGCCCGAGTCGGGTACTCCGCGGCTTCGATAACGGGCGCGAGCAGCCCGAGTTGCGAACAGGCGAGAACCAGCGGCCAGCGAATCTGCATGTCATACCTCCTCGAATGCATTAACTGAGAACACGTGTCAATTGCGTGGCGTCGCCGACCGTCTCGTGGACGCTCTTCTTGGCGCACTCGATCGCTTCGGGGGAAAGCTTCTCGTAGCGCGTGTCGGCGACATTTTGCGCGAAGGCGTGGCTGAGACTGCACGCTGGATAGGCCGCGGCTTGCGCCCTGGACACCAGTAGGGGAGTAGAAAAACCAAACCCCCCCCCCCAAACACGCACCACCCCCCCCCCCCCGCCCCCCACCCCCCCCCCAAC
>CAZNBS010000287.1:0-5952 GCA_964570955.1 uncultured Burkholderiales bacterium
CGCCGGGCTGGCGTGGCGCCATTACCATCCCCATACCGACGTCCCGCGCCTGGTGCAGACCGTCGAGGACGGCGACCTGTGGCGGCACCGCTTCTCCGACACGCGCGCAGTCTACCTGCGCCTGACCTACGAACCGCGCACCTTCGCCAACTGGGACCGGATCGCGCAGGACACTTCGACGTTCGCCGGCTTCCAGGCCTTTGCCGCGGAGGGACGAGTGCTGCAGGAGGAACGCGATTTCCAGGTCGAGCGTCTGCTCTTGCGCAGCTTCGAAGTCGCGCTAAATGGCGATCGCGGTCTTGCCGTGGAAGCGCCCGCAGCCTACCGCAGCGAAGTCGGGCACCGGCTCGCCGAGCGCTCCGGCAGCTTCGGGCTGGTGTGGTATCCCCGGGGTCGCGGGTATCGCGTGAGCCTGCGCAGCGTGGGCGACTACGACGTCGAACGGCTCGCACGCCACTTCGGCGGCGGCGGTCATCGCAACGCCGCCGGCTTCACGCTCGCGGATCGGGGGATGGTGCGGGTGCTGCTGGGGCGCTGATCGCTGCACGCAGCAGCACCGCACTCTCTCCGCTCAAGCTCCAGCCCTTGTCTGCGCAGGGCGCAACGACGCCTTGCCCGCCATAGCGCGGATCGTCGCTCGACCAGGCGAGCGCCCAGTGCATGCCGGCAGGCGGCGCCAGCAGCGGCTCCGGAGCCGGCACCAGTTCGAGCGCGTCGCCGAGGTTGACCAGCAGCATCCGGTCACCCGCCTCGGCGTCGAACCAACGCAGCAGGAAGGCCTTCTCTCCGAGCACCGCCCCGTCCAATGCGCCCCAATCCTGACGCGCGATGGCGGCATCCTCGCGCCGGATGCGCAACAGATCGGCGTGGAGAGCAAGAATCTCCGCGTGCTTCTCGCGCTCGTGCCAATCGAGCTTGGCGGCCACGAAAGTCGCCTCGGCACCCGGGTCCGGCACGCGGTCGGTGGCCTGCGCGTAGTTGGTGAACTGGGACATGAACTCCCGGCGGCCGGCCCGGATGCTCGCGCCCAGCTCGTCCCGATGGTCGGCGAAGAACGGAAACGGCGAGCTCGCGGCGAACTCCTGACCCATGAACAACAGCGGCGTCTGCGGGGAGAGCAGCAGTAGCGCCGTCATCGCCCGATGGCGGCCGGGGCTGGTCAACTCGTGCACGCGGCTGCCGTCGAGCGTGTTGGCGACCTGGTCGTGGTTCTGCGTGAAGTTCACGAACGCCCGGGCCGGCAGTTGCGTGACCGGCGTGCCGCGCCCGCTGTCCTGCCACGCATAGAACTGCCCCTGGAACAGGAATGCGCGCTTCGCGCCGGAGACGAATTCCTGCGGGCGTCCGCGGTAGTCGTGGAAGTAGCCCTGGTGATTGCCGGTCAGCGCCACACGCGCGGCGTGGTGGAAGTCGTCGTTCCACATCGCATCCAGGCCGAATCCACCCTCCTCGACGGCACGCACGTGGTGCACCTCCTGCGGTTCGTTCTCCGCGGTCAGCACGATGCGTCGCCGGGCGGCCGCCGCGCGCGCGCGGCAGGACAGTTCCGCGAGGATGTGGCACTGACTGCTGTCATGGATACTCTGCGTGGCGTCGAGGCGCAGGCCGTCGAGATGGAACTCCTCGATCCAGTAGCAGGCGTTCTGCACGACGAACGCGCGCACGCCCTGGCATTGCGAACCGTCGAAGTTGATGGCGTCGCCCCAGTCGTTGCGGTAGCGGTCGGTGAAGTAGCTCGGGCTGTAGCAGCCGAGATAGTTTCCGTCCGGACCAAGATGGTTGTAGACCACGTCCAGGATGACGGCAAGGCCCAGCGCGTGCGCCGCATCGACGAAGCGCTTGAAGGCGTCGTACTCGCCGTAACCGTGGAACGGCGCGAACAGGCACACGCCGTCGTAGCCCCAGTTCCAGCGGCCGGCAAACTCGCTCACGGGCATGACTTCCAGGGCGGTCACGCCCAGATCGCGTAGATCGGGGAGTTGCCGGATCGCCGCGTCGAACGTGCCTTCCGGCGTGAAGGTCCCGATGTGCAGTTCGTAGAACACCGCGCCGTGCAGCGAAACGCCGGGCCAACGATCATCGGTCCAGCGATGCGACGCCGCATCGACGAGCATCGACGCGCCGTGCGGACCCTCGGGCTGATAGCGCGAGCAGGGATCGGGGTAGGCCGATCCGGCGTCCAGGCGATAGCGGTATCGTGCGCCGGGCTTGAGCCCCGGGACGTCCGCACGAAAGTATCCGTCCGCCTCGGGCTCCATCGCCAGCGTGCACGGCGTCGGACGCTCGATCTGCAGGTCGACGCGTCGCGCACGCGGTGCCCACACGCGGAAGCGGGCGCCGCCGGGCACGCAGGCGGCCCCGAGTACAGGTGCGGCAGGTGGCGAAGGATCGTCGGAAGGCATCTGGCTGCGTCCTCAGCAACCGCGATGCCGTGCCTCGCGGCACGCTCAGGACGCTATGAACGCCACTCGTGCGTGCTCTCGATGCGCCCTTGCGCGTCGACCGACTCCAGGCGCACGGTGAACCCCCACAGCCGGCCGAGGTGACGCATCACCTCGTCGGCCTGGCGATCGTGCAGCGGTCGGCCGCGATAGATGTGGTTGCGCAGCACCAGGGAGCGGTCGCTTTCGCGATAGTAGCGGGCCACCTGGATATCGGGCAGCCGGTTCTCGCGCCGGTAGTGTTCGGCGAGCATGCGACGCACCCGACGGTAGCCATGGTCGTCGTGGATGCTGTCGACCAGCAGTTCGGCCTCGCCCTCGTGGTCCGCGACGACGAACAGGCGCAGGTCGCGAATAAGCTTCGGCGACAGGTACTGGTTGATGAAGGACTCGTCCTTGAAGTTGCGCATCGCGAAATCGAGCTGGGGGATCCAGTCGCTTCCCGCCAGTTCCGGAAACCAGTGACGATCCTCGTCCGTCGGGCTCTCGCACATGCGCCGGATGTCCTGCATCATCGCGAAGCCCAGCGCATAGGGATTGATGCCGTGATAGCCCTGCTGATCGAATCCGCGCTGCGTCACCACGTTGGTGTGATGATGCAGGAACTCGAACATGAAGGCGTCATTGATCTGGCGCTTGTCGTAGAGCCGGTTGACGAGGGTGTAGTGCCAGAAGGTCGCCCAGCCCTCGTTCATGACCTTCGTCTGCACCTGCGGATAGAAGTACTGCGAAAGCTTGCGCACGATTCGCACGAGTTCGCGCTGCCAGGGCGCGAGTGCCGGAGAGTGCTTCTCGACGAAGTACAGCAGGTTCTCCTCCGGCTCCGCCGGGAAGGCGCGGCCGTCGGCTGCAACCGGCTCCACCTCCTTCTGCGGGACGGTGGTGCGCCACAGGTCGTCGAACAGGCGGCGCTCGTGCTCGGCCCGTTCCAGGCGGCGTGCCTCCCGCTCCCGTGAAGACATCGGCTGCGGCCTGCGGTAGCGGTCGACGCCGTAATCCATGAGCGCGTGGCACGAATCGATCAATTCCTCCACCTGCGCCACCCCGTGCCGCTCCTCGCATTCCATTACGTAGCGCCGCGCGAACACCAGATAGTCGAGGATGGCGTCGGCCTGGGTGAACTGGCGGAACAGGTAGTTGCCCTTGAAGAACGAGTTGTGCCCGTAGCAGGCGTGCGCAACAACCAGCGCCTGCATGACCATCGTGTTCTCCTCCATGAGGTAGGCGATGCAGGGACTGGAGTTGATCACGATCTCGTAGGCCAGGCCCTGATAGCCCTTGCGGTACGCCGCCTCGTTGCGGATGAACGACTTGCCATACGACCAGTGCGGATAGCCCAGCGGCAGGCCGCTCGAGGCGTAGGCGTCGAGCATCTGCTCCGAGCTGATGATCTCGATCTGGTTGGGGTAGGTGTCGAGGCCGAATTCGCCGGCGGCTTCCGCGATCGCGTCGTGGTAGCGCTCGATCAGGTCGAACTCCCACTCGGGACCGTGGGGAAGCGGCATCTCGTAGCTTCTGGATGCCGCACCCAGGCCGATCATCGCGCTCATGCCGCATTCTCCTTCGCGAACAGGTCGCGGAAGACCGGATAGATGTCCTGCGGCTGACTCACCCGCTTCATGGCGAAATTATCCTCCTCGCCCTGAAGTTCCTCGTACTCGGCCCACAGGGGACTCTTGCGCGAGTACTCCTCCTCGGGGGTTTCGATGTAGGCGAAATAGCGGGTGAGCGGCAGCAGCTGCTCGCGCAGGAAGCGGGTGCTCTTGCCCGCGTCGGCGCCGAAGGCATCCCCGTCGGATGCCTGAGCGGCGTAGATGTTCCACTCTCCCACGGGGAAGCGGGCCGTCACCACCGCCCTCATCAGTTCCAGGGCGGACAACACCACCGTTCCGCCGCTGCGCTGGTCGTAGAAAAACGTGTCCTCGTCCACCTCCTCGGCCTCGTCGGTGTGGCGGATGAACACCAGCTCGACGTGCTCGTACTTGCGCGTGAGGAACAGGTAGAGCAGCGTGAAGAAGCGCTTGGCCAGGTCCTTCTTGCGCTCGTCCATCGATGCCGACACGTCCATCAGACAGAACATCACCGCGCGCGCCACCGGCGCAGGCTGCACGATGCGGTGGCGGTAGCGCAGGTCGACGTCGTCGAGAAAGGGCACGCGCGCCAGGCGCACCTCCAGATCCAGGATGCGCGCTTCGATCGCCTGGATGCGAGCCGGCTCCGCCGACTCGCGCAGCAGCTGCGCCAGCGCCTCTCGCAGCATGTCCAGTTCCTCGCGCAGCGGGCCGCCGAGCGCAATGCGGCGCGCCAGCGCCGTCTTCATGGTGCGCACGACGCTCAGATTGCTCGGCGCCCCGTCCTTGACGTAGCCAGCCCGCACGAGCTTCTTGTGCTGCGCTTCGGCCAGTGTGGTGCGCATCAGGTTGGGAAGTTCGAGGTCCTCGAAGAAGATGTCGAGAAACTCGTCGCGCGACAGACTGAACACGAAGTCGTCCGTCGATTCTCCGGTGCCCGGATCGCGCGAGCCGCCGCCTCCACCCCCGCCATTGGGACGCTGGATCCGATCGCCGCGCACGAACTCGCGGTTGCCGGGGTGGACCGACTCCCAGTCGCCGCCCTGGCCGTAGCCGAACCCCGGTTCGGAGATGTCCTTGGCCGGGACCTTGACTTCGCCGCCCTGGATCATGTCCTTGATCGAGCGGTCGGCCACCATGCCCTTGACTGCCCGCCTGATGTGGTCCTTGTAGCGCCGGATGAAGCGCTCGCGGTTCACCGCGCTCTTGTTGCGTCCGTTCAGCCGTCGGTCAATCAGGTGCATGTGCGTTCTCTTGTCTTCAGGGACTGAAGGCGGGCGGCGGGCGGCCGATCAGCCGCCCGCCCTGCCACAGCCTGCCTTCCCGGTCCGTCACGAGGACTTCTGCACGCGCAGGTACCACTCGGACAGCAGGCGCACCTGCTTCTCCGTGTAGCCCTTCGACACCATGCGCTCGACGAAACTCTGGTGTTTCTTCTGGTCCTCTGCGGAGGCCTTCGCGTTGAAGGAGATCACCGGCAGGAGGTCCTCGGTGCTCGAGAACATCTTCTTCTCGATCACCTCGCGCAGTTTCTCGTAGCTGCTCCAGGCCGGGTTCTTGCCGGCGTTGTTGGCCCGTGCGCGCAGCACGAAGTTCACCACCTCGTTACGGAAATCCTTGGGATTGGCGATGCCGGCCGGCTTCTCGATCTTCTCCAGTTCGGTGTTGAGCGCGGCGCGGTCGAAGATCTCGCCGGTATCGGGATCGCGATACTCCTCGTCCTGCAGCCAGCAGTCGGCGTAGGTCACGTAGCGATCGAAGATGTTCTGGCCGTACTCGGAGTAGGACTCCAGATAGGCCGTCTGGATCTCCTTGCCGATGAACTCCGCGTAGCGCGGGGACAACCAGCCCTTGATGAACTCCAGGTAGCGGCGCCGCTGCTCGTCCGGAAAGTCCTCGCGGCCGATGCGCTGCTCGAGCACGTACATGAGATGCACCGG
>CAZNBS010000288.1:0-5900 GCA_964570955.1 uncultured Burkholderiales bacterium
GCCCTCCTCAACGGCAGGCTCTATCGGGGCGGCAACTATTCTGACGCGGGGGGGATCCTGGAAGGCGCCGATCTTGAACACGCCCTGCGCTTCGCCCTCCAGCCCCTTGAGCAGGAACTTCTCCTCCGGGCAGAACTGGCGCCAGAAGGCATAGGGATCGCCGGCACCCGCCTTGCGAATGGCCCGATCCATCGCCGGCGGCACCAGGAAGTCGGTGGCCGTGCGCTTGGCGTTTTCCATCAACGTCCGCAGTGCCGAGCGCCCTCGCTCGGCGTTGGGGGTCCGGAGTTCTGCGTCCAGGTCCACGCCATCGATGCTCGCGTAGGCCGTGACCACCTCGGCAGCCGTGGCCTGCGCGGCGAGCAGGTAATCGGTGTCGGTATAGCCGCACCGGGCGAGGCCGCTCTCGATCTGGCTTTCTCGCATCCGCGTGATGACTTCCTTCACCCGCTTGTTCACTTGCGGGGTGATGAAGTCGACGAAGCCCATTTGATTGCCGGTCCTCTTGCGCAAGACCATGTTGTAGGTTGCCTGTACGTAATTTCCAGTTCTGCCTCGCAAGCCGAGCGTTTCCGTGGCGATGCTCCATACTTGACTCACTTGAAGACCTGCCGCCCAAATAATTAGCGCCAGATCCTCCCAAACGTCCGTCGACTTGTGCGTAAACATCATGACTTGCAGACCGTTGTCAGGCATTAATTGAGCGAGTCGCCTGTAACAGTCAGCCATCGCTACACGAAACGGCGCATCGTCCCCCTTGACAGCGCGCGCTCTCATCGAGTCCGTGTACCAACTCGGAAACAGTGCTTTCAGATGAGGGACGTACCATGAGAGAAAGTACTCGGACAACTCTTCATAGTTGACCGCGTCAGCGTAGGGCGGATCTGTGATCCATATGCTGCACTTCTCGGATACATCTCGAGCATCGTTAATCGCGACCTTCTTGCTGCCGCTGGCGGGAAAGCCCTTGTGTTTCGAACATACCTGCGCTCCGAGCGCGGAGAACGCACGAACCGCGTAGTTCGGAAACGTGTTCAGAGCCAAGTTATAGAAGACAGTCTTTGTGCCGCCGATACCGCCGCCTTGGCTCGTTAGCCAGTAGCAGAGCCGCGACCCCATATCCAGAAGGCGGCCAAATCCAATGACCAAAGCCTTGCGCACGTCATCTGGCGACTTCGAGATCGCGCGCGAATAGGCCCCGGCTACCAGTAGCTGCCGCGGTGTGAAGAGGTGGTGCCAAAAGGTCCAACCCTTCTCCCGTTCGAGGCGCGCCGTTTCCGTGCCCGGCTCAATCCTCCAGCTAGGAATCCAACCCGCGGTTTGCCAAGCGTCGAATTGCTCTTCTAGCATCCCCACAACCTTCTCTTCCACGTCAAGATCGTGGGCCCTCGGCTCGCGGTAGATCAACTCACCTTTGCGTTCACGACCTCGCTCGTCTATCCGATCAGGCTCTCGCCATCGGATGCAGTACAGCCGTTCCCGCAGAACGTCGTCTTCGCGAGGCTGGAAGTCGCGCTTCTCCCACAGTCGAAGACCACCGGCGTTCTCTACGAGTTGGTTGTAGGGAATGGCGCGCGGCGTGCCCGCGTGCCTCTTTTTTGCCTTAAGGATGTCCCAGAGCGGTGCTGGGCACACCACGTCGCCACCCTGCTTGGTCCCTTCGTCCGCTTTCGCGAACCCGGCGCCGCCGTTGTGGACACGGAAACCGAAGCGCTTTTCCTTCTCGATGGGTACCAGTTCGACCCAGGTCTTGGTCTTCGGCGCGATCACCCAGCTCGGACACACGGGAATGCGCCAGCCGTCCCATTCCGGTACGTCGATCTCGATGCAGTAGAGGTACGCCTCGGCGCGCCACCCTTCCTCGCTGGTTTCGAGGCCGTGCTTCAGCAGCCACCGGTCGACCTCGTCGTACACCTCTTTCTGCGCCCGGTGGACGCGCTCGCGAAACTCGTCCGTGCCCCCGATCAGGTTCAACGCGCCCCAGGTCAGTAGGCACGCGACCGGATTGAGGTCGGACGCATACACGTCGCACCCGAGCTCGGCCGCCTCGAACGGAATCGAACCCATGCCGGAAAAGGCATCACCCACCTTCAGCCGCGTCCCGAAGCGACGCTGGGCCAGTTGCTGAACCAGGTCGGGCAACGTGTTCGCGTTCGTTCCCAGGTAGGCATTGATCTCCGGCCAGGACTCTTCGGGTGGACCGTCGATCTCCTCGACGCGGCAGCAGTACTCGCGCTGCTCAGTGTGGCTGAGCGTGTAGAACACGCGCCTCTCGAGCGCCTCGCGTAGATCCGAACGGGCACCGCGTTGCCAGCGCTCGCCGCCTTCTTCGAACAGTTCACTGCGCTCCTTTGCGGTGGCTTGCGGATAGCACAGCGACGCAGGGAGCGGAGCGGTCTTGCGCTTCCACATGCCGGCGTTGTCCAGGCACATCAGCTTCAAGAAGATCGCGAGATCGTCTGACCAACGATCCGGATCCATCGCGGCGGGCATTACCGTGCCGATAACAATGGCCCGAACCAGAACCAATGGCTTGGCGCCCCACCAGCGCCCGAGCGATGACAATACCTTCGCCGACTTTGAGTCCCGCTCAATGTAGCTCTCCAGCGACAGCGGCCCGATCGGAAACTGGACTTCGATGAGGGATTTCTGGTTCATGTCAGAAGAGATCTATCTGGGGGTCGTCCGCGGCTGGTTCTTGCTTGCCTTTGGCCTTGCGGCGTCGCCCTTTGGTTGGCCCTTGGACGGGCGGCTTCTCGGCTGAGGCTGAACCGGCGGGGTCTGAAGCGGGCTGCGTGCCGTAGCCTGCGGCTGGGGCTTCGGTGACCGCTTCGGTCTGGTGTTCCCAGAGCTTTTTTTTTGAGCCTCGGCGGTGGGCGCCACTCTGGTCTCCGACGTCTCGCTCAACGCGTGAAACAGCGCCCGACGCCAGCCGGACCCGCGCTGCTGTCCCGGGGCGGCAGCCTTGGCGTACAGCCACCACCGCTCCTCGCGCGCCAGTTCACGCCAGGCATGCAACAGGGCGTCGGTGCGTTCGGTGGCGCCTTCCTCCATCAGTGCGATCAGCAGCACACCGAGTTCGCGACCGACCAGTGGGCTGAGCCGGTTGAGGCCGACCCGCAGCGAGGGCGGCCGCTTCTCTCGCTCGTCCACGCCCATTTCGGAGGTGAGCTCCTTGACCGCGGCTGCGGAGACGGATCCCCAGATCTGAGCGGGTACGTGAGCGATCTCGGTCCGGCGCGGTCCGCGCTCGGTCTGGACGACGGCCACGAATACGCAGGCACCGGCGCTCGGCGGCTCGATCAGGAACTCGAAGGCGTCGCCCTTCTCGTCGACGCGCCCGAAATCGTGGATCTGGCGCGCGATCATTGCGTGACCTGCCCGATGTCGATCTTGGTGCTGGTGTCCACCTGCCACTGCAGGAGGGACTTGCCGGTCGAGAAGTGCAGCTGGTCGAAGCGCAACCACCACTCGCCGCTGTCCACTTGCTTGTCCAGGAACTCGAAGGCCTCACGCACCTGGCTCGCGGCAAGACGCGTCTTGCCGTCCCACGTGAGGGTCACCGTGTTGTCGGACGCTGCGAGCGTGACCTTGGCCTGCACTTTTTGCAGGCGTGCGTCGTCAGGAAGGCTGCCCAGGAACTGGTAGGTCGCCGAACGGGTCACGAGAGCAGAGAAGCCCCTGCCGTTCACCGTTGCCGGCAAGGCCGGATCCACCTGAGGCCCGGCGCCGCCGCCAGCCTTGCCCGCCGCCTTGGGAATAGGGACTGCCTTTTCGATCGAGACCGGGCCCTTCTCCGCGAACAGGCGCACCGTGGTGCCCTCGGCCGCGTCGATACCGGGCTTGGCGTAGGGTTTGCCGTTGTTGGCGGGATTCGTGTTGTCCGTCGTGTACAGCAGCTTCGCGCTGGGCGGAACCACCTTCACCTTCAGCACCTGATGCCCGGCCGTCGCCGACGGCATCAGCTCGTGCTGGATGTCGATGGTGTTCTCGATCCGGTAGGGCTTGCCCTCCTTGTTCTTCTTGGTCGAGTCCACGGCGCGGAACTCGATGACCATGGCGTCGCTCGTCACCGGCTGATCGAGCGGGACCACCTTGTACTCGGCCCCCTCCTCTCTCACCATCAAGGTGTCGGCGTGAGACAGCTTGATGTCGGTCGTGGTGATCACCCCCGTGTCCTTGTCGCGCGCGTACTCGATGGTCACGCCGGTGACTTCCTCGAACGGTGGTTTCTGGATCTGGCCGGCATCCTCTCGCCACTGACCCGCGGTGATCAGCACTTCGCGCATGCGGTCGAGCGTGCCCGGCTCGGTCCACAACATCTGGCCTTTCGAAGCCGCCCCATCGAGGATCTGTTGCCAGGTCGTGCGTCCCGTGGCCGGGAACAGGAACTGCTCGACGCGGTTGCGCAGCGATTGATACGCCTTCACCTTGTCCTGGCCCGAGGTCGGGGCAAAGACCTGGTACTTGTTAGCGTCGCGAAGCGTCGCCTCGATGACAAACTCCCCCTTGGACGCCTCCTCGTTGCGGTACTGGATTCGCTGACCCGTCTTCTCGTTGATGTAGCTGTCGAGAAGCGGCGCTTCGACAAGCGCGGTGTCGCCGTTGTCGTCGATCAGGGGGTAATGCAGCTTGTTGAAGACGGCCTTGAGCGCCATGAAAAGCTCGGTCTGGTAGTCGGCGAGCGTCTCCTTGGCCTTCTTGTACTGCGTGTCTTCGGCACTGAGATCCCTGACCACCTGCTGGATGGCCCAGAGCCGCTGCGCCTTCTTGTTGACGTTGAAGATGCCCGTCTGGTCGTCGGCGGTCAGGATCGCAACGCGGTTCTTGTACTTCTCGCCCGCGAAGTACTTCGAGAAATCGGTGTCCGGCTTGAGCACGACGAGCGTCGTCTTGTCGCGCTCGAGCTGAACCTCATCGAGGGCCGGCAGCACCGCGAGCTTCTGGTAGCAACGCTTGTCCTTCGGTTCGAACATCTCGGTGAGCTTCGACTCGATCTGGGCGTCGCGGTCGATGTTCGAACACGCCTTGACGTAGCTGTTGACCTGGGCATTGAGGTTCTTGTGGCGGTTGAACAGGTACCGCCCTGACTTGGTCTGCTCGATGTACCAGCAGTTGTCGTACAGCTTCTTGAGCGCGTCCGGCATGCCGACGATCGACCGGCCGGGCGCGAGCAGGTACTCCGCAAGCTCGGCATCCGTCAGGCCACGCGGATGGACATCCGACAAAGACGCGGCATAGATCCACTTCGCGCAACGGCTGGCCAGGCCACTGGTGTCGTCGTCCAGGCTCTCGGCATGTGACGCACCGCTGTTCGCGATGTCGGTCATCAGCGCGTCTTGAAGCGACTTCTTGATCTCGATGAAGCGGCTCGAGACGGCCGGATCATTGAGATTGGCGCTCTCCAGCGAGAGCAGGAAGTGGCGCGAGACTTCGGCATCGCCCTTCGCCCAGAGACCTCGCACGATGGCCGCAGTGAGCCGGATGACATCGCGCGTCTTCTGAAAGCCTGGGTTGTCGTTGAATGAAGCGATGAGGTGCTTCGTCGAGAAGTGGAAGGGGTACGAGACCAGGATCTCCTCGCGGATCTTCACCGTGGGGCGCTCCAGGATCGCACTGGCCTTGGCGAACTCGGCGACATAGCCGTCGGCAATCGCCACCTTCTCCTTCTCCGTGACCTCGATGTCCTTGAACAGCCGCTTGCGGAGAATGGCGTAGAGCTCGTCCTTCTGGTTGTCCACCGGCGCGATCGACTGGGCGCCCTTGGACATCTCGTTGTTCACGCTCTGCATGGTGCCGCCGAGCGTGTCGTTCGACCGCAGGATCTTGGCCAACTCGTCCGCGCCCTCGGCGCGCGTCAAGGTAGTTGTCGCCTCTTTCATGCAGCCACGGGCTGCGTA
>CAZNBS010000289.1:0-5862 GCA_964570955.1 uncultured Burkholderiales bacterium
GCACGGCGCGCAGGATCGAATAGTACGGCGTGAAATACCACACCGGCGCGATGTGCGCGGGCGTCTGCAGCGGGTTTGCGGGGATGAAGTTGTTGTCCTCGAGGAAGTATCCGCCCATGGCAGGCGCGAAGAACATGATGGCGGCGAACACCGCCAGGAACACCGCCACCCCGAACGTATCCTTCACCGTGTAGTAGGGATGGAACGGGATGCCGTCGAGCGGATGACCGCTGACAGGATCGACCTTTTTCTTGATCTCCACGCCGTCGGGGTTGCTCGAACCGACCTCATGCAGCGCCAGGATGTGCATCGCCACCAGCAGTATCAGTGCGAGCGGCACCGCGATCACGTGCAGCGCGAAGAAGCGGTTGAGCGTCGCGTCCGAGATCACGTAATCGCCGCGAATCCACAGCGCGAGGTCGTCGCCAAAAAAAGGAATCGCGCCGAACAGATTGACGATCACCTGCGCACCCCAGTAGGACATCTGGCCCCAGGGCAGCAGGTAGCCGAAGAACGCCTCGGCCATGAGCGCAAGGTAGATCAGCACGCCGAAAATCCACAGCAACTCACGCGGCTTGCGATACGAACCGTACATCAAGGCACGGAACATGTGCAGATAGACGACGATGAAGAACATCGACGCGCCCGTCGAATGCATATAGCGGATGAACCAGCCCGCCGGCACGTCTCGCATGATGTACTCGACCGAGGCGAATGCCTGAGTGGCGTCGGGCTTGTAGTGCATGGTGAGGAAGATACCGGTGACGATCTGGATCACCAGCACCATCAATGCGAGCGAGCCGAAGTAGTACCAGAAGTTGAAGTTCTTCGGCGCGTAGTACTCCGACAGGTGCTCCTTCCACAGGGAGACGAGCGGAAAACGCGCGTCGACCCAGGTGAGCAGGCCATTGAAAGGCCCTGCGCCGGTGACCGGTTGCTTGGCGGCGGCCATCGCTACGCCCCCTTCTTGTCTTCGCCGATCACGATCGTCGAGTCGGTAAGATACATGTAGCGAGGCACCAGCAGATTGATCGGCGCCGGGGCGCCCCTGTAGACCCGGCCGGCAAAGTCGAACTTCGAACCGTGACACGGGCAGTAGAAGCCGCCTAGCCAGTCCGCGCCCATGTCGGCAGACATGTCCTTGGGTTTGAACTCGGGCGAGCAACCGAGGTGGGTGCAAACGCCGACCAGCACCAGTATTTCCGGCTTGATGGAACGGAATTCATTCTTCGCGTAATCGGGCTGCTGATCGACTCTGAGGTTTGGGTCGGTCACGCGATCGTCAGATTTTTCGATTGACGTGAGCATCTGCTTGGTACGACGCAGAACCCACACCGGCTTGCCTCGCCATTCGACCCGCATCAACTCACCCGGAGCCAGGTTGCTGATGTCGACTTCGACCGGTGCGCCCAAGGCCCTGGCACGCTCGGACGGCATCATGCTGGCGGCAAACGGCACTGCCGTCGCCACTGCCGCGACGCCGCCTACCACCGATGTCGCCACCAGGAATCCACGCTTGCCCTTATCCAGATCTTTCTCGCTCATGCTTCGCTCGCGTTCCCCGGCCACAATCCAAAAGCAGAGGATTCTACCCGATGACCCGGAAAAACTTAACAGCATCTGGCATTAGCGTCTGCTATTCAGGGGCTTGTGTCGTCATGACGGCACCGATCGATACCGCTTGAGATCCTGGATCGCAGGGACGGGCGGCCGCGCCATCAGTCTGCGCCGCATCGGAGCGCCATCGAAGCCCACGTCCGGTTCCAGCTACTACAAGCATTTCGCCGCAGACTTGCCATGATATCGAACCGGCGTGGACATACCCGGCCGGTATAATTGGACCTTAATTCCGGATATCGTCATGCGCCGCCTCTGGCTCGTCTTCTCCCAGACCGCAACGGTGTGCCTCGCCGTGCTGTTCGTCGTCTCGACCTTGAGGCCCGACCTGCTCGGCTCGCCGCGCAGCGAGGTCGTCACACTGCACGAGCGTGTGACCTATGCCGAGCCGATCCCGGCGACGATCCGGGAGCAACCGGTGCGAACCCAGCCGGCCGTATCGCTGCGTGACGCGGCCGCGCGAGCTACGCCTTCGGTGGTCAATATCTTCACCACCAAAGAAACCAAGATTGCGCGCATCGCGCCCACCAATGATCCGGTGTTTCGGCGCTTCTTCGGCAACCTTTTCGGCGAATCGGTGCAGAAGGCATCGAGCCTCGGGTCTGGCGTGATCGTGTCGGCCAACGGCTACATCCTTACGGCAAATCACGTGGTCGAGGGCGCCGACGAAATCGAGCTGGTGTTGATGGACGGGCGCAGGGTCGCCGCTCGCATCGTGGGCGTGGATCCCGAGACCGACCTCGCCGTGCTGAAGACCGAACAGAAGGGCCTGCCCGCCATCACTTTCGCCCATCCGGACAAGGCGCGCGTGGGGGATGTCGTGCTCGCCATCGGTAATCCGTTCGGCGTCGGCCAAACCGTCACATCGGGCATCGTGAGCGCACTCGGGCGCTCACAGATCGGTATCAATACTTACGAAAACTTCATCCAGACGGATGCGGCAATCAACCCGGGCAATTCCGGCGGCGCACTGGTCGACGGCAACGGGCATCTGATCGGCATCAACACGGCCATTTTTTCGCGCGGCGGCGGCAATCTGGGGATCGGCTTCGCCATCCCGGTATCGGTCGCGCGCAGTGTGATGGACAGTATCATCGCCACCGGCACGGTGACGCGAGGCTGGATGGGAATCGAGCTGGAGAATGTCGCTCAGACGGCCGAACCGGCCGGGCGCGTCAGCCTGCGCGGCGTATTGGTGGCAAGCGTGATGCCCGCTGGCCCGGCTGCACAAGCCGGAATTCGCCCCGGCGACTTGCTCACGGCGATCGAGGGCAAGCCCGTGACCGATACTACGAGCCTGCTCAATACGGTGGCCGCGTTGAAGCCCGGCTCGCACGCAGCGCTTACGCTGCTGCGCGAGCGCTCGAAGATCGAAGTAAGAGTGACCGTCGGGCGCCGGCCCCTGCCCGCCACGATTCCTTAGTAGCGGAACCACCGATGCGGCGCGCGGCACGCCGTCGCTTCACTTCGCTTCGGCTGCGGCTTCGGTATCCGGTGCCGGCGCCACTAGGCGTGCCACGAAGATGCCCACCTCGTAGAGCAGGCACAGCGGTAACGCGAGCAGGAGCTGCGATACCACGTCGGGTGGTGTGAGGACCGCACCGATCACGAAGGCGCCCACGATCACGTAAGGGCGTGCCTGCTTCAGCTTCTCCACACTCACCACACCCATGCGCACCAACAGCACAACCGCCACGGGCGTTTCGAATGTGGCGCCAAAGGCGAGAAACATCGTAAGCACAAAGCTGAAATACTTCTCGATATCGGTCATCCAGGCCACGCCTTGCGGAGCGATGGCCGCCATGAAGCGGAAAACGGAGGGGAACACGACGAAGTACGCGAACGCCATGCCGGCGAAGAACAGCAACGAGCTGGTAATGACCAGCGGCAGGGCGAGCCGTTTCTCGTGCGAATAAAGCCCCGGCGCGACGAACGCCCACACCTGATACAGCACGTAAGGCAGCGCGATAAGAAAAGCGACCAGCAGCGTAACTTTCACGGGCACCAGGAACACGCCGACCACATCGGTTGCGATCATGCTGCCGCCGCTCGGAAGCGCAGCGAGCAGCGGCCTCGCCAGCAGCGAATAGATGTCCGAGGCCCAATACGCCAGGCACAAGAACACCAACACCACCGCGCCGATGATGCGCAGCAACCGGTCCCGCAACTCGACCAGATGGGAGATGAAGGTATCCTCGGCCGCTTCGTTCATGTCGGCTGACTGGATGGGTTGGCGCTCTTGGCCGCCTCGACCGGCATTCCGGACCGGGCCGCATCGAGTGGTTTCAATGCACTATCGGGATGCGTTGCGCCGGCGACCGTCGCCGCAGCGGCGGCCTCGACTTTCGGTGCAACCTTGCCAGTTCGCGCGGCAGCCGCGGGTGCATCGGGCCGCAGTGCGACATCGCGCGCTGCTGCGGTGTCAGCCAGGACATCAGTAGCCTGCGACGATCCCGCGACGGCTGGCGCCGCCGCCTGCACGTTCTTCAGATCGAGCTCGCCGGGGGCAGGATGGGATGCAGGCTCGATTGCCTCCTGTAGCTCACGCACCTCGTGCTCGGCTCGGTCGAGCTCGCGACTCATCGACTGCTCGATCTCGCGCGCCGAGTCCTCTACGCTTTCGCGCAGCTTCTTCAGCTCATCGAGCTCGATCTCGCGCTGGATGTCGGACTTGACTTCGTTGACGTAGCGCTGCATTCGGCCGAACAGATGACCGACCGTGCGCGCCACGCCGGGCAGCCGTTCAGGCCCGATGACGATCAGGGCGACTATCCCGATCACCACCATCTCGAACAAGCTGATATCGAACATCTGCGGGGGTTTCGCGGGCGATCGTGCCGGGGCGGTGCGGCCGCCGTAGCGTTGTCAACGCAGCCCGTGCCTCAGGCGCGAGTCTTTTCCTTGACCTCGCCTTCGATGGTCTGGCCGGCAGGAGGCGCAATCTCGGCCTTGGCCGAAGGCGGCTTGTCCTCTTCGGCCCGCATCCCCTCCTTGAAACCGCGTACCGCCCCGCCCAGATCGGCGCCGAGGTTACGCAGCTTCTTGGTGCCGAAAATCAGCACGACCACCAGCAGCACGATCAGCCAGTGCCAGATGCTGAATGAACCCATGATCGACTCCTCAGATTCGGACGAGCATCGGCGGAAGAACCGCTGGCCCGCCAATCACGTGCACATGCAGGTGCATCACGTCCTGGCGGCCGATGCGCCCGGTATTGACGATGGTGCGAAAACCCTCGGCGCTGCCCTCCTGCCGGGCAAGCCGGTGCGCCAGCACCATGATATGCCCCATCACCGCCTCGTGCTTCTCCTCCAGGTGCGCCATTGAGTCGACGTGCGCTTTCGGAACCAGCATAAAGTGTACCGGTGCGACTGGATTGATGTCGTGAAAGGCGAAGACGAGCTCGTCCTCGTAGACTTTTCGACTCGGGATTTCGCCGCGCACGATCTTGCAGAAAATGCAGTTTTCCATCGTATCCCGCGTCGGTGCGCGCCAGATCACCTGCTTGCCGATTCAGATCTCGCGTCGCGCCTTCTCGTCCAACCCCGAGATGCCCTCACGACGCGAAAGCTCAGCCAGCACGTCGTGCGGCGTCATGCCATGCCAGGCCAGCAACACGAGGGTGTGAAACCACAAATCGGCCACCTCACGCGTCACGGCCAGTTTATCACCCTGCTTCGAAGCGAGCAGACACTCTCCCGCTTCCTCCGTCACCTTGCGCAGGATCGCGTCCTCGCCGCGCTCGAACAGGCCCGCGACGTACGAAGTCGCAGGATCAGCCGAGCGACGCTCGGCGAGCGTGCGCCCGAGCCGCTCGAGTATTGTAGGCGCGCTCACTCGCTCTTCGCCTGCTTCGCCGCCACCGCCTCGGAGGCAGCAGCCAAGGCGGTGTGGTCGGCGTAGATCGCGGCGGGATCCTTCAGCACCGGATCGGTCACGACCCACTCCCTGTCCTGCAGGCGGCGGAAGAAGCAATTCGCACGCCCTGTATGACAGGCAATACCGCCAATCTGTTCAACTTCGAGCAGGATCACGTCCTCGTCGCAGTCCAGGCGAATGGAGCGCACCTTCTGCACGTGTCCCGATTCCTCACCCTTGCGCCAGAGGCGCTTGCGCGAGCGCGACCAATACACCGCGTTGCCGCTATCGGCAGTCGCCTGCAACGCTTCGTGATTCATCCACGCCACCATCAGCACGCGCCCGCTGCCCGCCTCCTGCGCGACCGCCGGCACCAAGCCGTCCTGC
>CAZNBS010000290.1:0-5825 GCA_964570955.1 uncultured Burkholderiales bacterium
GCATTCGCGTCCTTAGGCGTCCCCACCTTCACCGTGAACCGGTAGCCCCCGCCCTCGATCACCGGCTCGACGTACGCCTCCCTGCCAGGCCTTGTCGAGAGCATTAAGGTTGAGGCCAGCGGTACGTCGACGTGGGCGAAGGCGGGGTTGGGGCTCTTCACCGTCCGCGCCCACAGCCACGCGATCACGGTGAGCTTGCGGCCCTCGTACGGCTTCAGGTCGGGCCGCTCCTTCACCATCTCCGTCGTGATATCGACCTTCGGGTAGAGGTGGCCGATGCGCTTCTCCGCCTCGTCGCGCATCCACTGGCCGTAGTAGCGCACGTCTTCGGCCAGGCCCCTGGCCCCGCGCCAGTCGGTGGTCATGGCCTTTTCGTCGTCGCGCTTCTTCTGCCATGCCGGGTTCACCGGCGGCTTGCCGGCGAAGCGCGGCGGAATCTCGATCATCGCTTTGTTGATGAGCACCGCCACCGGGTTGAGGTCGCTGGCGTAGCTTTCCAGTCCCAGGCGCTGCGCCTCCAGCGGCAGCGCGCCGCCACCGGCGAAGGGATCATGAAAGGCGGGAAGTTTGTTGCGGTCGAACAGCTCTTTGGCGCGCGGATGGTCGGCGTTCTCGGCGCAGGCATAGCGCCAGCTCTGCCAGATGGCGTCGCGCGCCTTCTGCAGCACTTCCTCGTTGGTGGTGTTTCCCCACTGCACGAGGTCTTCGATGATCCTGAACAGCCGACCGCGCTCCTTCTTCTGCTCGCGCTCGGTCTTGAACAGGTCGGGGTGCGCCGAAGGGTCATCGACCATCTGCGCGAAGATCACCGCCCGCGCCGCAGCCAAGGGCCGCCGCGCCCACCACAGGTGCAGCGTGGAGGGATGGCCGTGGCGGATGGATTTCTCCCGCGCCGCCGCCTTGTTGATGGCTTCGAGCGGCAGGGCGACTTCGATGAGTTTTTTCTTGGGGGTCATGCTTACTTCCAGCGTGCGGGGCGTTGCAGGATGAAGCCGTCGGGGCGCGCCACTTCTGGCGGTAACTGAGAGCGGCGCAGCTTGTCTTCGCCGATGTGAAAATACGCATGGGCTGCGCGGGTCAGCTCGGCCGACTGCCTGCCCGGCGGCAAGGCAACGACGATGCGCTTGTTCGGGAAACGCTCGCGCAGGCGAGTCACGGGGGTGGTCAGGTCACTATCCGCCGAGACCAGCAGGGCAATATCGAAGGCATCGTCGAAGGCATTCGACAGGAGCTGGGTGGCGATATTGACGTCGGTCATCTTCTCTTCGTAGTCCGTCCATTGAGCTCCGCACTTGTGACACTGCCTGGGTTTCTGCAGGTAATGGCCGTAGTGGATGCTCAAGTCCGGCCGCGTGGCAAGCGCCTCCAGATAGGTTGTCTGGCGCTGCATGTCCGCGTGATTGTTTCCCTTGAGCCGGATGCGGGCCGTAAAGTAGTGCGTGTGCAGCAGTTGCTGCGCCGGCTTGAGCAGCGCGCTGGTGAGTGCCGACAGGTCGAGCCAGTAGTATTTCTTGAACCCCTTGGTTTTCAGGCCGAAATACAAGTTGAAGCCATCGACGTAGGCAATCACCCTGATCAATTTAGTATTTTCCTACGGGCCATAAGAAGTATTTATCCTGCAACAGGATGGATCGAGCATAATTGCCGACGTAAACCCCGCCGGAGATCGCATCTCCGGCCCGACGCCTCCCTCGTGGAGGCGTCTCTTCTTCCACTCCGGATTATCCCCCGTCTGTGGTCACCTGAGCCGCAGACTACTGGCATCTCTGCACTCATCCTGGCTCCCCCGCCCGCGCGATGAGTTCGGCAAAGTCGTAATTCACGCTGGTGACGCCAAAATCCGGCTCCCGCTGGAACGGTGTCCGAAGGTAATGCACCTTGTGGTTTTGCTCGTCAATGAACTCGACGATGGCCAGGATGAAGTCCTCGGGCTTGTTCAGTGAATAAAGGATCTCGTTGCGCGTGACGGTGATGGTCGGCGCACCCGACACGCGGCCTTTGACCTCGATGAAGCGCAGTTTGCCGGTGCCCGCGGGGTGGCCAACTGAGCGACTCTCGATGTCATAGCCGAGTTTTTCCATTTCGCGGTCGGTGGGCTCGAAACCCAGTCTGCGCTCGACGTCCATGACGATGGCGCGGGCGCGGGCGGCGCTGGCCTGGGTGTCGGCTGGTGTCGTAGCAATTGGTGCGGCTTGTCCGGTCATGGCGCGAATCAGGCCGATGGGCACGACCAGCAGGCCACCGAGAACGACGGGCGGCAGGGGCGAGAGTTGGGCTTCGAGGCGGAGGTCTTCCAGCCGCTTTTCAAGACGGCCTTGCAGAAGATCGGCGCGCTTGCGTGCTTCGCCTGAATTCAGCTTCGCATTCGGCTTGCCGGCCAGTTCCTGCAGCTTGAGTTCCTCGGCACGGTGGTCCCAGTAGGTGATTTCCTTGGTCAGCCGGTCTTTGACGGCGGCTTCGGTCTTGGCGATGAGTTCGAGCTTGCGGCCCTTCACCTCGGCCAGGTGTTCGGGAACCACGTGCTCGATGGCGTAGCCCTGCACGGTCTTTTCCAGATCGTCAGTGATCCAATGGCATTCCGGGCGAGCGAGCAGTCTGTCGATGCCCGGTTCGTCGGCCGCCAGGGGACGGAAGTCGAGGTAGGGTGCATAGTGAACATGCCGTATCGATCCCTTCGCATCCAGCTCGACGTACAGCATGCGCTTGGAAACGACGCGACGGTTGCCCTCGCGGGTCAGGCTCGCGTCTTGAATGGCGTGCTCCAGGTAGAGCATCACGCGCGGCGTGGTCGAGAGGTCGCGGTCATCGACCAGCACGGTGCCGCGCTTGAGGAGGTCGCGGTTGCGCTCCAAGGTGATATCGATGACGGCATCGAGCAATGCATGGCCGGGGCAGACGAAGGCAGCCAATGGCAGGCCTTGCGGTGCGACCAGGTCCTTCTCGAACGCGATGCGCTCGTAACGGGGCAGCACGGGCTCGCCGATGCCGATGAGGCGGTCCCGGTTGCGGACGATGGCCGGAACATGGGTGACTTCGAAGCGGCGCGGCTCTTTTTGTTTGGCCGCTCCGCCGAGGCGCTTGAAGGCTTCGAGAAAGAAGGACTCGATGTAATGCGGTTGCAGGCGGCGCGCGTCGGCACGCTCCATCTCCTCGCGGATGCGCTGCACCTTGGTGGCGTCCATGCTGTCATGGGCCAGTTGCCGCTCGTCGAGCAGGGACTGCAGGTGGGTTTTGTCGAGCGCGATGTCGAGGACGGTGGAGAGATAGGCCTTGGTTTCTGGCAGTTCGCCGTAGCGGATGGCCTCGATGAGGAGATCCCGCAGGGTCTTGACCTTGCCATCGGTCTCGAAAGCCAGCTTGCCAAGCACATCGAAGACCTGACCGCCGAGAGCTTGGCGGGCCTGCTCCAGCTTCTCCAGCAGCTTACGGTAGACGTCGCCTTCGCGCGTGTCGTCGGCCACCATGTTCCACAGATAGCAGACTTCGGTCTGGCCGATCCGGTGGATTCGGCCAAATCGCTGTTCCAGCCGGTTGGGATTCCACGGCAGGTCGTAGTTGACCATCAGGTGGGCGCGCTGGAGGTTGATGCCCTCGCCGGCGGCATCGGTGGCGAGGAGCACCTGCACGGTAGGGTCGTACTTGAAGGCTTCCTGCACCTTGAGTCGGTCTTCGCGCCCGGTGCCGCCGTGGATGATGACTACGGCTTCCTTGCGGCCCAGGTAGCGGGTGATGCGCTCTTCCAGATAGTTGAGGGTGTCGCGGTGTTCGGTGAAGATCACCAGTTTCTGGTGGGGTGAGGGTTTCGGGGGCGGAATCTGGCCCGAGCCATAGGGCGCGTCCGCTTCGGCGACATGATTGCCGATTCCATCCGGCGTGAAAATCTCGCCCAGGAGACCAGAGAGTTCCGTCCATTTGGTGTCGGTGCCGCTGCGCCGTACCGCCAGGGCCTGGGTCTCGAGGGTTCGCAGCGTGTCGATTTCGATGCGCAGTTCGGCGATGGAACGCGCAGCGGTGGCCTGATCGAGAATCTCCTCCTCGGCGGCTTCGACTTCGTTTTCCGGGGCTTCATCAAGGTCGTCGACGTCCTCGGCGTCGAGGGACGGCGCCGTGATCGGGACTATCGGTGCCGCCTGGCCGGCACGTTGCAGCAGTTCCAGCTCACGCAGCCGGCTTTCCAGCCGCTCGCGGCGACGGCGCAAGGATTGGTAAATGGCCTCGGGAGAGGAGGCCAGCCGGCGCTGCAGGATGGTCAGGGCAAAGCCGACGGTGCCGGCGCGCTTGTCGTTCTCCAGCGCCTCGGCGCGGTTGAATTCGTTGCGCACATATTCGGTGACGGCCGAGTACAGCGCCTCCTCCTGCGCGGACAGGCGGTAGGGCAGCGTGTAGGCGATGCGCTCCGGGAACAAGGGGGTGCCGTCGAATTTCCGCAGGCCCTCCTTGACCATGCGGCGCATGAGATCGGACACGTCGGCCGAATGCACACCGTCGCGGAACTTGCCCTCGAAGCGGTCGCCATCGAGCAGCGCCATGAAAAGCTGGAAATCCTCTTCCTTGCCGTTGTGGGGCGTGGCGGTCATCAGCAGGAAGTGGCGTGTTAGCGTCGAAAGCAGCTGGCCCAGGCGGTAACGCTTGGTGTATTTGATCTCGCCGCCGAACGCGGAGGCCGACATCTTGTGCGCTTCGTCGCAGACCACCAGATCCCAGCGGCAGTCGGGCGCTTGCAGCTTCTGCTGCACGTCTTCATTGCGCTTGAGCTTGTCGAGACGCGCGATCACCAGGTTTGTTTCGAGGAACCAGTTGCCGGTGCGCGCAGCTTCCAGCTTGTCGTTGGTGAGAATCTCGAAAGGCAACTGAAAACGCCGGTAGAGCTCATCCTGCCATTGCTCGGCCAGGCTGCCGGGGCAAACAATCAGGCAGCGTTGCAAGTCTCCGCGTGCGATCAGTTCCTTGATGAGCAAGCCGGCCATGATGGTCTTGCCGGCGCCGGGGTCGTCGGCCAGTAGGAAGCGAAGCGGCTGGCGCGGCAGCATGTGCTCATAGACCGCGGTGATTTGATGCGGCAGCGGTTCGACTACCGAGGTATGGACAGCCAGCACAGGATCGAACAGGTGCGCCAGGCGGATGCGCTGGGCTTCCGACACCAGGCGGAACAGCGCACCATCGCCATCAAAGCTCCAGGGCCGGCCCTTCTCGACGATTTCCAGCCGCGGTTCGTCGTGGCGGTAGAGCAATTCGTTGGCGACCTTGCCGTCGGCGGTCTTGTAGGTCAGTTCGAGGGCTTCGGAGCCAAACCACTGCACGTTGACGACCGTAACCAGGGCATCGGGGACGATGCCGCGCAGCGCCGCGTTTGGCTGGAGTTCTTCGAGCCTCATTGCATTTTGGAATTCATGTTCTTCACTGGCCTGGCTTGTTCATTCCCCGATTCGCGCGGACTGCCCTGAACCCGCCGGCGCCGGCCGATCTTTGAAAAATTATGCCCCAAGAATGGGGGGGCAGGCCGTATACGCCAGCCTGACTCTTGCTGGTGCGATAGCGTTCCTGCCGCAAATCGAGTGCCTATTATGTTGTGGGGAGAGTCTCAAGGCATGAGCCTGCCGCATTCCTCACAACGCCAGGCAAATTGTGGTGTTGCCTTCTCCACCGAGCAGGCTGGGCGACTTAGCTCCCCCCAATCGCCCGAATCGTAATCAGCAACTACACATAGCCGTCTTACTGAAAGCTCGTCAACACGAGCCTTACCTGCTCACGCTCGATCTCGTCCCGCCAACCGCGGATGAGCGTCAGGTCCGGTTCATCTTGATTCAAGGGCCAGTGTCGCGCAA
>CAZNBS010000291.1:0-268 GCA_964570955.1 uncultured Burkholderiales bacterium
GAGTCGGTCTTTCCGCCTGCGACCCTGTTCTTCGAGAACTCCAAGTACTTCATCGATCGTGTACGCGCGCTCACCGGCGGACGCCTGCAGATCGAGATGCTCCCCCCGGGGGCGATCGTGCCGCCGTTCGAGGTCCTCGATGCCGTGCACAAGGGCGTGCTCGACGGCGCGCACTCGTCGCCGGCGTACTGGGTGGGCAAGAACCGCGCAGCGACGCTGTTCGGACCGGCGCCGGGCGGGCCGTTCGGCATGGACATGCTCGACTACA
>CAZNBS010000291.1:278-5732 GCA_964570955.1 uncultured Burkholderiales bacterium
GGTACACGAGGGCGGCGGGTTGGCGCTGCAGCAGGAGTTCTATCAGAAGGTGCTCAACCGCAACGTCGTTGCCATGCCGATGACCTCGGGCGGGCCCCAGATCCTCGGCTGGTTCAGCCGGCCGGTGAAGAACTGGGCCGATCTGAAGAACCGCAAGTGCCGCGAGACGGGGATCACCGCCGAGGTGTTCAGCAAATCCGGCATGAAAACGGTGAACATGCCGGGCGGTGAGATCGTCCCTGCCGGGCAGCGCGGGGTGATCGAGTGCGCGGAGTGGGCCGGGCCGATGGAGGATCTGCGCATCGGGTTCCAGTCGGTGTGGAAGTTCGCGTATATGCCCTCCGTGCACGAGCCGGCGACCGTAGCCGAACTGATCGTCAATGCCGACGTGTGGAAGAAGCTTCCGGAGGACTTCAAGGAGGTGATCCGCTCCGCTGCGCTGGAGGCCACCATGCGGTCCCAGATGGTGATGAACAAGCTCAATGCGGAGGCGATCGACGAACTGACCAGGAAGCACGGTGTGACGATCGGCCGCACGCCGCCCGATATCCTGACGAACACACTTCGATCCTGGGATCAGATCGCGCGTGAGGAGGCGGCCCGGAACCCGTTCTTCAAGAAAGTGTACGACTCGCAGCGCGATTACGCCTCGCGCGTGGTGCCCGCACGGCGCAAGGTCTATCCCGACTACGAGTTGAGCGCCGGCCACTACTGGACGGACAAGAAGTGACGCGGACCCCTGCACGGCGCGCGTCGGGAAGTCCGGAACAGGGCCGGACATGACGATCGCAACCGTGCTGTGCAGCGGCCCCATCGCCGTGACGGACCATCGTTGCGAGGCGACTTCGGGCGATGCGGCATTCGTCGAGTTCCACGACGCCTACTCGGTGTCCTACGTGCGTAAGGGGAGCTTCGGCTATCGCACGCGCGGCGAGTCGCACGAACTGGTCGCCGGCTCCGTGCTGGTCGGCAGCCCGGGCGACGAATACGTCTGCACCCACGACCATGCGTGCGGGGACGAGTGCCTGTCGTTTCGATTCTCGCGCGAGATCGTGGATACACTCGGTGAACGTGCCGGGAAGCGCGACTTCTGGCGCACCGGCGCCCTGGCGCCCCTGCCCGAGCTGGTCGTGCTTGGCGAACTGGCACAGAGCACGGCGTCAGGCGAAACCGACCTCGGACTCGAGGAAGCAGCGCTGGCGTTTGCGCAGCGCTTCGTCGAGATTGCCTGCGGGCGCACTGCACAGCCGGTGCGGGCAAGCGCCCGGGATCGCCGCCGCGCGGTGGAGACCGCCTTGTGGATCGCCGACAACGCGCACGAACCGCTCGATCTGGAGCAGATGGCGCAGGCCGCGGAACTCAGCCCGTTCCACTTCCTGCGCCAGTTTGCGGGTGTGCTCGGGGTCACACCGCACCAGTATCTGGTGCGATCGCGACTGCGCCGGGCCGCGCGCCTGCTGGCCGAGGACGAGCGCCCGATCACCGATGTCGCATTCGAGGCCGGCTTCGGCGATCTGTCCAACTTCGTCCGCACCTTCCATCGCGCAGCCGGGGTGTCGCCGCGCGCGTTCCGCCGCGCCGCCAAGGGCGAGCGCAAGATTCTCCAAGATCGTCTGGCGCTCCCGCTCTAGCATCGGCCTTCCCACTCAGAGGAGGTCGACATGTACGATCACATCGGTCTGCGGGTGCGCGATCTCGACGCGAGCCTGCGCTTCTACACAGCGGTGCTGGCGCCGCTCGGCCACGCCGTCGTCTCGCAGGGCGACGGTTATGCGGGACTGGGGCCGCGCGGGGAGGCTGCCCTGTGGCTGCATGCCTCACCGCGCGATCCCGGCGGCGGAGCCCACGTCGCCTTCAAGGCGACCGATCGCGGAAAAGTCGATGCGTTCCATCGCAAAGGACTGGACTGTGGCGGTCGCGACAATGGCGCACCCGGTGTGCGCAGCGACTACAGCCCCACCTACTACGCGGCGTTTCTGATCGACCCGGACGGCAACAACGTGGAGGCGGTGTGCACAGCCGGCCCCGCCACCTGAGCCGACCGGCACTGCCGCGGGTGGCGCAGGGGGGCGCTCATCATCAGCAGAGCAACACCCCGTCGACGCACGTGACGCACGCACCGCCGAGGGTCACGTTTCCCGCGGCATCTACCCATACCGCAATCCGTCCGTCACGACCGACGCACTGACCCTGCGCGGCCACGTAGGTCGCCCCTGCGGCAGGCAGCAGGCCGCGTTCGCGCCGGAACACCGCCACGCTGCCGTTGCCGCTGCCGCATACCGGGTCTTCGTCGACGCCGCAGGAGGGGGCGAAGGAGCGGACTTCGATCGCGGCGTCCCCGCTGTCGTGCGCCGCGAACACCGTCACTCCGGTGACAGCGAGGCGCCGCTCGAACGCTGCGCCGCGCACGAAATCGGGCGTCAGGGCGAGCAGATCGCGCACGCTGGGAAGCTGTGCGACCACCCAGACGGGCCCCACATTCACGACCGCCGGCGCCACCTCGCGCACCACGGTCTGTCCCAGCACGTTCTCCAGCTCGGTCACCTCTTCCGCGCGCAACGACGTCACGGTCGCGGGTGGCAGGCCGAGGGTCAGGCAACGGTTCGATCCTTCTTCCTGGACCGAGAGCGGGACCAGGCCGACTCCGCATTCCTGCGTGAATCGTCCCTCGCGCGGCTTCACCCTCCCAGCCTCCAGCGTGGCGTGCGCACTTCCCAGCGTGGGGTGTCCGGCGAACGGCAGTTCGCTGCGCGGCGTGAAGATGCGCAGACGGTAGTCGGCGCCAGACGAGACCGCCGGCAGCACAAAGGTCGTTTCCGAGAGATTGGTCCAGCGTGCGATGCGCTGCATGGCCGACGTGTCCAGGCCCTCCGCATCCAGCACGACGGCGACCGGGTTGCCCCGCAGCGGCGTGGCGGTGAACACGTCGACCACCTTGTAGGCTCTGGCTTTCACGGTCATCTCCTTGCGGTGCTCTCCGGCGCGAAAGGCAGCCGGGGTGCGTGGCGGTAGCCACCATGCCCGATGTTGACCGAACTCGTCGGGCAAGGGAAGATCGCCGCGGGCTGCAGGACTGGTCGACGCCCCCTTCGGCCGCGACGCAGCGTCGGCAACACGATCTGTTCGTACATCACACCAAGGAGCGCCCGAAATGCCTCTCTCGGTCGGCACCTTCAACTTGAACAACCTGTTCTCGCGCTACAACTTCCAGGCGGAGATCGCGGCCCTGCCGCCGCATGAGGCCGGCGGCATCGAACTGACCTTCACGCCGGGCAGCGTACAGGCGCGCACCTTCATGGGCCGTCTCGTGAAGGCGAAGGAGCCCGGCGAGACTGCGCAGATCGCGCGGCGCATCCGCGAGATGAACCTCGACGTGCTCGCCGTGCAGGAAGTCGAGCATATCGAGATCCTGCGCGCGTTCAACCGCGATCACCTGGGCGGGCTCTATGCGCACCTTGCGTTGGTCGAGGGAAACGATCCGCGGATGATCGACGTCGCGCTGCTCTCGAAGCTTCCTCTCGGCCCGATCGTCTCGTACCAGACGGCCTGCCACCCGGACGCTCCCCACGAGCGCGTGTTCAGCCGCGACCTCGTCGCCGTGCGCGTGCTGGATGAACGGGGCAACAAACTGCTCACGGTGTACAACACCCATCTCAAGAGCCACTACGTCGCCGCCGGTGTGGATGAAGAGGCAGGCGCGATACGCGCGAACCTGCGCCGGCGCAGGCAGGCTGAGACGATCGCGCGCATCCTGAGCGCGGAGGAACGGCGTGGCGCGCGATTCGTCCTCGTCGGCGACATGAACGACCCGCCGGACAGCGCGGATCTGGCGCCCATGCTCGTCGCGGACGGCGAGCCCTTGCTGAACGGCCTCGCCGATCCGGTCGAGACGCGCCCCGCCAGACCGGAGACGCCGGGCCAGGGCGCGGGGCCGGCCACGGCGGCGTGGACGCATCGATTCAATCCACCCGGAGCCGCTCCACCCGAGTACGCGCTGTTCGATCACGTCTGGTTGTCCCAGGCGCTCGCTCCCCGCCTGCAATCGGCACACATCGACCGCCGAACCCGGCACGGCGGAGACGGGTCCGACCACGATCCGGCGTGGGTGGTGCTGGATCTGTGATCGCATCCCGGACGTTCCGCCACCCTCCAGTCACCGCACTCGCGCCATGACCGAGCCTTTCGAGCAAGCCAGGCAACTCTTCCTGCAGGGCGTGCAGCATTTCGAAGCGGGACGCAGCCAAGAGGCGGAAGCCGCCTTCGAGGCCTCGCTCGCGATCCTGCCGGGACGCGCGTCGACGCTCATCAACCTGGGCGCGGCGAAACTGCGGCTGTCGAAACCCCAGGAGGCGTTGCGTGCCCTCGACCACGCGCTCGCACAGGAACCCGGCGACTGCGAGGCATGGTGCCACCGCGGCGAGGCGCTCGCGAGGCTCAGGCGGGACGACGAGGCCCTCTCCAGTTTCGACGAGGCGATCGCGATCGACGCCGGCTTCCAGCCCGCGTGGCTGGGCCGCGCGAGACTGCTCGCGCGCTTGCGCCGCTACGACGAGTCGCTGGACGCCCTCGACCGGCTGGTTGCGCTGGGGCCCGGAAACGGGGAGGCCTGGCAACACCGGGGACAGATTCTGCAGAAGCTCGGCCGCCACAACGAGGCACTGCGCTCATACGACGAGGCGATCGCGCTGGACCGCAACCTGGCCCTCGCCTGGTCTGCGCGAGGCGGCATCCTCAAGGACCAGGGACGCCTGGACGACGCCATCGCGTGCTATCGCGAGGCGCTCGCCCGGGGCGGCGATGCGGAACTGATCGGATACTTCCTCGCTTCGCTGGTGGGACGCGATGCACCGGAAAGCGCGCCGCCACGTTATGTCCGATCACTGTTCGACGACTACGCCGACAGTTTCGACAAGCACCTGGTGGACGTGCTCCGTTACGAGGCGCCCCGCGTCCTGGTCGAGAACCTGCGCGGAGTCGGCCCCGAGCGCTTCGCTGCGGCGCTCGATCTGGGGTGCGGGACGGGACTGTGTGCACCACTGCTGAAGCCGCTCGTGCAGCGGCTCGACGGCGTCGACCTGTCGCCGTTGATGCTGGAGCAGGCCCGCGCACGTGCCCTCTACGACCACCTCGAGCGGGGCGACCTGGTCGAGCATCTGCAGGAGACCTCGCGCACCTACGATCTGGTGCTGTCCGCCGACGTGTTCATCTACATCGGCAACCTGGATCGCGTCTTCCACGGCGTGGGCCGCGTCACGAATCCCGGCGGCGTATTCTGCTTCTCGGTCGAGCACGCACCCGAGGAGCAGCTGTTTCATCTCACCGCGCAGCAACGCTATGCGCACTCCGAGCGCTACGTCCGGCAGCTGGCCGAGCGGCACGGGTTCGAGGTCGTCAGGATGCTGCGGCATGCGATCCGCGAAGACCAACGTGAACCGATCGCAGGACTGTACTGCT
>CAZNBS010000292.1:0-5731 GCA_964570955.1 uncultured Burkholderiales bacterium
CGCCGTACGCCGGATCGGCTGTTTCGCGCCAGTCGTCGGCGCCATCGCTGCGCGGTGCGGCGGGCTGAGGCATGCCGGGAATGTCCGTGAGCGTGCCCACCGCCGGCCCGTTCGAGAACTCTGCGAGGTCGATCTCCTCGACCTCGATCTCACCATCGCCAAAGGGATTGGGAATGGTGACGGCGGAGAAGGTGGCCTCGGCTTCGGTCGGTTCCTCGTCATGATCGACGTCGGCGGCGGGCGGAGTATGGAGAGCGTCGACGGTCTGCGTCCCGCCCCCCGTCTCGACGGCATCCGTGAGGACCGGGATCTGCGGCTGCAGTATCGGTTCCGGCGTCGGCGCGGGCGCGGTCTCGACCGGCGGCAGTTCGGCGGGCACGGGCGCTTTCGCGACCGTGCTCGAGCTGCCCGTATTGATGATGCGCGTGTGGCAGCGCATCAGCTTGGCGAAGAACGTGCGGCGCGTGGCGTGGTCGGTGCCGATCAGCTGCATGCCCAGGTTCAGGCGCTTGAGCAGGCCGGGCAGTCGTGTGGCCAGCCGGCGACGCTCCTCGAGCGACTGCATGGGGCTGACGCTCCAGATGAGCAGATCCATGGTCGCTGTGGCCGCTTTGTAGGCCTCATTGTCCGCGCCGTGCTTGGCATAGGCGAGGAGCAGCAGCTTCACCCATTGCTGACTGAGGAAGCGCACCACCAGGGGTGGGAGCTTCTTGCTCTCCACGCGCAGCCTGATGGCATGCTGCGCCACCGCCTTCGCGAGCGCCAGCTTCTCCTTCTGCTCGACCTCCTGCGCGAGGTTGCGCGCCTGTTGCTCTGCGCGCTGCACGCTCTCGCTGGCAAGGCGCTCGACCTCGCCGCAAACGGTCTCGAACACGTCCAGGTCGTCCTGGAAGTTGTCGATGAGCTTCTGCACCAGGCCGTCGAGCTGGATGTAGAGCGGACTCGAGGAACCAAAATCCTCAGGCAGCTGCAACGCGATGTCGCCGAGCGCATCGAGGAGCCGGCGGGCCGGGTGCGACTTCTTTGAAAAAAAGCTCTTGTCCAGGATCGCGACCTTCAGCGTCGGGATCTGCAGCCGGCCGATGATGCCTTTCATCGGGCTCGGGATCTTGCGATCGTCGAAGATCTGGTCGAACAGCATGATGACGATGTCGAGCGTCATCCCTTCTGTCTGTCCCATGCCGCTGCCAAGGCTGGTCGCCTTGAGGTCGCGAAGGACGTTGGTAGCACCAGGGGTCATCACTGCTGCGGCGAGCGGAACCGTGCCTGCAATTGCGCTCATGTCGCCGTGCTGAATGCGTGTGAGCGACTGCATCAGTTCAGCAGGATTGAGCGCAGGGCCGGAAACAGCTAGGCTTGGCCGGCCCACGTTACCCATCAGCCCCTGCAACATCGAGAAGAAATCCGGGTCGCCACCCGCCGGAGTTACGCCCGCGGACAATTCGGCGTCCAGTGCGTCCGATACCTCGGCCGCCTTCCCGGCAAGCCCGTTGAGTCCTGCAGAACGACGTGACGTCCCGTAGCGGATCTTGGGAAGGATCGAGTTGCGCACCAGCAGGGCGTTGAGATCCTTGTAGATCGAGCGGATGTCGTCGAGCACGTGGTCGTCGAACATCTTGAGCATGGTCAGGCGGATCTTGATGTCCCGCTCGATGTCCGCACAGGTGCGGCGGAAAACGTTGCAGATCGCCTGCGGACTGAACGGATTGGCCTTACCCTGCAGAGTGGCATCGCCCAGCAGCACCCCTACACGCTGATCGAGGGCAACCACTTCCTCGTCACAATAGCGGCGCAGCTTGACCGACATCTCGTTCACACGCAGCGTCTCCTCGAAGTCGCTTTCGTCCACCAGCGAGAGCTCCATCGACGACAGATCCTTCTCGGCAAAGTCGCTGCCGGGGTGCCTGGCGATGGTGGCCGACTCGAATTCGCCTAGAAAGTGCGCAAGGAATCGCTCCTGCACCAGCATGCGGTTGGCGAGTGCTGCCTGCTTGGCCAGTACGAACTGGTCGCGTGCCTCGCGCTCGCTGGGATTGCCGGTCTCGGTCCAGACCGTCTGCTCGATCTTTTCGAGCATTTGCGCGACCGAACTCGACAAGCGATCGGAGGCCAACTGGTGACATTCGCGCAGGAGTGTCTGGAAATTCACCGCCTCCGGCGAGGTGGTGCCGCGGTCGAACTCGCGCATCGGGATGACGTTGGAAGCAGCTGCGGTGGTGGTCATGTCCTCGCCCTCGATTGACGTCTACGACAGTCACGGCCTGGACAGGCCCGAGGGAACGCGAGGCGGAGGACCGTTCGTCCCCCAGGCAGCTGGCGGTCCCGCTGTCCTAGAGCCTGGCTCCTTAGACCGGTGACTTTGCGTCCCCACCTTTCGATGGGTTTGCCCTTGCAGTTGACAAAGTCGCCACGCGAGCGTCGCGACCCGACCGGCCGTGAGGTGTCTGTCCCGGCTCAGCCGCAATCGATATATCAGCCGCAGCTGAGGAAACTTTAGGACGCGTCTCCGGACGAGGGAGAATCGTTTCCAGATTTGCGCCAGAAGGCAGGGTCGACCAGCAGTTCCTGCTTGCGGATGTTCAGCCTGCGCTGCGGATCGCCGCCCAGCGGATCGGCGTTGAGGGTGTATTCGTGGCGCAGCAGCGCGTCGTCGAGCGCCGCCTCGTCGAGCACGTAGCCCTTCGGTTCCATGCAGGCTGCGAACGTGCGGGCGCGCTCGGAGAGGCGGGCGAGCCGCTCGTCGTACTCGCCGCCGATCAGACGGCGCTCGGGCAGGCAGCCGCGCACCTCGGGTGGCGGCTCGGGCTGGCGTGTCGCGCACGCGGCCGCGAGCACGCACAACGTCAATGCAAGGTGAAGTCGCATGGCCGGATCAGTGTTGGAACAACGCGTCCACCTTGGCCGCGCAGATGAAATCGTTCTCCGACAGACCGCCGATGGAATGCGTGACGTAGGTCACCTTGCAGCGGTCGTAGCAGATCAGTAGCTCGGGATGATGGTCCTGTTGATGCGAGATCCATGCCGTGGCGTTCACGAAGGCCATCGTCTCGTGGTAGTTGGCAAAGCGGAAGGTTCTGGCGATGCAGCCGCCCTCCATCTCCCATCCCGGTAGTGCCTGGAGCAGCGACCGAACCCGCTCCGGAGGCAGCGTGCCCGTGCCGGGTGCGCACGGGGTGCACGTCCTGCTGCGCATTGCCGCGGCGATCTCGTTCACGGGGGGCCGCCTTTCAGCGTGTGCCGGCCAGCGCCTGCAGGCGCTCGATGCGGATGCGCGCCGGCGGATGCGAGTCGTAGAACGCGGAATGCACCGGGTCCGGTGTCAGCGTCGAGGCGTTGTCCTTGTAGAGCTTGACCAGTGCACTGACCAGCTCGCGTGCCGAACTGTAGCGCGCCGCATAGGCGTCGGCTTCGAACTCGTGCTTGCGGGAATAGCGCGCCGCCAGCGGATTGAGCAGGAAGGTGAACACCGGAACCACCAGCATGAACAGGATGAGCGCCATCGCATCGCTGGCCGGATAGGCCACGCCCAGCCCGTTGTAGAACCAAGCGGCATCCTTCACCCAACCCAGCAGGGCCAGGAAGACCAGGCTGACGACGAACGTCCATGCCATGCGGCGCATGACGTGGTTGAGCTTGAAGTGGCCGAGTTCGTGAGCGAGCACCGCCTCGATCTCGCTCTCGTCCAGGCGGGAGATCAGCGTGTCGAAGAAGACGATGCGCTTGGTCTTGCCGAAGCCGGTGAAGTAGGCATTGCCGTGGCTGCTGCGTTTCGACCCGTCCATCACGAACAGTCCGCTGGAGCGGAACCCGCACTTGGCCAGCAGCTGCTCGATGCGGGACTTGAGCGACCCTTCCTCCATCGGTGAGAACTTGTTGAACAGCGGGGCGATGAACGCGGGGTAGACGGCCAGCACGAAGATGCTGAACGCGATCCAGACGAGCCACACATAAATCCACCACCAGGTGCCCATCGACTGCATCAGCCAGAGCACTGCCAGCACGAGCGGCAGGCCGAAGGCCGCGGCGACCACGCCCTGTTTCAGCACGTCGGACAGCCACATGGCCGGCGTCATCTTGTTGAAGCCGAAGCGCGCCTCGATCGAGAAGGTGCGGTAGTAGCCGAGCGGCAGGTCCACGGCGGAGGTGAACAGCGTGAACAGCGCGATCAGCGCGGTACCCTGCAGCAGGGGGTGGTCGAACCAACCGCGCGCGACATGATCGAGCCCCTGCAGCAGGCCGCCGAAGGTCAGGATGAGCAGGACGGCCCAGTCGACGCCCGAATGCACCACGTTGAAGCGTGTACGGGCGGTGCTGTAGTCGGCCGCCTTTTGATGCGCCGCCAAGCTGATCTCGCTGGAGAACTCGGCAGGCACCGAGTCGCGATTGCGCTGGATGTGGCGCACGTGGCGGCGCGCGAGCCAGATCCGCACCGCGATGGTGACTGCGAGAGCGAGCAGGAAGACGATGGTGAACGGGTTCATGTGCACGGCTGCGAGTCCTTCGCTGGCGATTTCATTGTGACACAATGCGCGCTAAGGAAATTCTTGAAAAACATGGCACAGGACAGCAATCGTCTGATCTGGATCGACATGGAGATGAGCGGGCTCAAGCCCGACTCCGATGTCATCCTCGAAGTGGGGCTGGTAGTCACCGACCAGGAACTGAATGTCGTGGCCGAGGCGCCGGTGCTGGTGGTCCACCAGAACGATGCGGTGCTGGACGGCATGGACAGCTGGAATACCGCTACGCATGCCCGCACCGGGCTGACCGAGCGGGTGCGCAAGTCCGGGCTCGATGAAGCGCAGGTCGAGGAGAAGATGCTCGCCTTCCTCGAGCTGCTGGTCCCGCCGGGTATCTCCCCCATGTGCGGCAACTCGATCTGCCAGGACCGACGCTTCCTTGCGCGCCACATGCCACGGCTGGAAGCCTATTTCCACTATCGCAACCTGGACGTGAGCACGCTCAAGGAACTCGCGCGCAGGTGGAAGCCGGACCTGCTGAGCGGCCTCACCAAGCAGGGGAAGCACGAGGCACTCGCCGACATCTACGAGTCGATCGAAGAGATGCGCTATTACCGGCAGAACTTTTTGCGCCTATGAGCCGGCGTCCAGCGCGCGCCGGATGAGTCCTGCGGTCGAGGCATCGTGCGCTGCCGCCGGTACGCCCTGCGAAAAGTCGTGCAGGATGCGGCCCGCGAGGACCTTGCCCAGCTCCACGCCCCACTGATCGAACGAATTGACGTTCCAGATCGTGCCCTGCACGAACACCTTGTGCTCGTACAGCGCGATCAGCGCGCCCAGCGCATGCGGCGTGAGCTGGGGCAGCAGCAGCGTGCTGCTCGGTCGATTCCCCGGAAACACCCGGTGCGGCGCCAGCGATTCGACTGATGCCGCGTCCTTTCCCTGGGCGATCAGTTCGTCACGCGCCTCCTCCAGCGTGCGCCCCTGCATCAACGCCTGCGACTGCGCGAAGCAGTTCGCCATCAGCATGTGATGGTGATCGCCCATCGCGTAGTGGGAGCGCAGCGGCAGGATGAAGTCGCACGGCGTCCAGTCGGTGCTCTGGTGCAGGTGCTGGAAAAACGCATGCTGCCCGTTCGTGCCGGGCTCGCCCCAGATCACCGGTCCGGTCGGATAGGGGATGGGGCGCCCCTGCACGTCCACGCGCTTGCCGTTGCTCTCCATGTCCAGCTGCTGCAGGTGTGCCGCGAAGCGGTGCAGGCTCTGGTCGT
>CAZNBS010000293.1:0-5708 GCA_964570955.1 uncultured Burkholderiales bacterium
CGTTCGCCGCGCCAATCGCTGTCATTGAAGGGCGGATTGGCGAGGACAAAATCGGCCTTGAGGTCCGGGTGCAGATCGTGATGGAAACTGTCCGCATGGTGGGGGCCGAGGTTGTTGTCGATCTGGCGGATGCGCGCCGCCACCATCGCATCGCTATCAATGGCCGCACGCTTACTTACCATCAGCTATGCCTCCGCATCATCACCATATCCGAAGAAGAAAACGGATCGCGGGTTGTCTATGGTGGTGCTCGTGTCAGAGCCTGGCCTGAAGATAAGCCCACTCACTACTACATGAATTTCATCGACGGATGTGATCGCTTTCCAGAAGTAGGGGGCGAAAAATCGCTGACAATTTCCCTTCCCATCAAGCGCCTCAAGCAGTCACGGCGCGGAGCCTTGCTTACGGATCGCATTGAGCAAGCATCGCAGCCAAATCATTACTTGAAGATCTATGCTTGGGGAGACATCACGGCTCGCAGCGGGAATAAAAAGGGCTACGAACTGGAAGTGGCTGCTTTGGACAACCTCGTGCTCAAGGTGGTCAAGAAAAAACCGGCGGAACGAAAGTAAACACCCACACTCGATACTCCGGACTAGGTGCTTGCCTTCGGGTGTTGATATATGCCGTCGCCCACACAATCTCCGCCTCCCCAATTGAAGAACGCATCAAGATGTGCAGCAAGCGGATGACCAGCGACGGCATCCATGCGATTCAACGGGCCATAGAGCGCATCAGTATCCCGGCTCTTGAAAAGGTAGTTCAGGCTGTTCGCCAGCACATCGGCAGCAAGCACCAGACCGTCACTATCGGGCATTGTCACGATGGACAGGCTGCTCACCAATGGCGAAAAATCGAGTTCGGGCGGCCACTGCACAGTGGTCATGACTGAGCCAGTTACGATCCTTTTCTCGGCAGTGTCAAAGCCTGTTGCTGTCGCAACGCTTGGGTCGTTGTCGAGAAGGTCTCCGGCAACCTCGGTGAATCTCTTCACGAGCGGCGTGTCCACTTGATCCGTCCGAATCTCGATATCCACGCCTTGCCGGTCACGCTCCGAAAGAAAAGCGACAAGATGCGAGTAGAGGCCGGAAAACAGTTCCACATGCATGGACGCTGCCTCTTCACGCTGGCTGCCGCGCTTGATTCGAGGCTCCGCGCCACCACGCGCGGCACGGAATGCTTCGGCACTCTGCTTGAGAGTCTTAGTAAAGGTTTGATGATGCGAATGCAAACCAGCAACATGGATTGCATACCAGAAACATGGCAATCTCGTGTTCTTGATTGCCGCGAAAAGTTCGTTCCGCAGGGCTTCCTGTTGTGCAGGGGCGAGATCTGCAATGTGCAGCTTTCCTGATGCTGGCGTATAGCAGGCTGCAATTTGATCGAATGTGGGCTTCACTGTCGCCAGACACTCCTCTGGCACCATGATTCCAGCAAACACGCCAACTTCTCCGGGGAAGGCTTCGTCTTGGTTGGCGTAGCCCTTTGCTCCCGATTCATCGCAATAGAAAAATACCGCCGTCACAGTGCTCCCCTGTGGTTCTGTCGTTGACTCGCGGGTACGGAACAATCTCCTCTAACCCGCGCAATTCCGCTAAATCACGTTACGCGAAGTGCCCTTGGTTTATAGCATGAGCAACGTTTTCCACGGAAATGCCTGCCATGCCAGAACGCCAACCAATGTCCATTTTCCCACCGACCGACCAACCACGCCACGCGCATCAAGAAATAGCTGATCTATTGGCTGCCGCGCTGCTGCGCCTTCGTGCCCGCCAATCGCGCGACATCCCCAAAAACAGCGAGCAGGTTTGCCTTGGCTTCCCCGGCCAACAGCGCGTGAATGCGAACCCCGATCACAACAACGGAGTTCGCCCATGACAGCACACGCAACCTCACCAACGCCCGCCTCAGTCGCCGCCCGCGTCGCGGCTATTCCCCATCTTTCGATGGATGATCTTTGGGCTCTCCGGGACGATCATTTCGATGAACGGCCGAATCACCACCATCGGGTCTGGTTGGAAAGTCGCCTGGCCTACCGGATGCAAGAGCGCGCGTTTGGCGGTTTGAAACCGTCACTGCGCAAGAAGCTCGAGGAGGTTGGCGAAACCGGCATCTTGCCCAAGCAACTGCGCGGCGATAGCCAACGCCTACTGCCCGGTACCGTCCTGACACGCATCTACGACGACATTGAACATCGTGTGCTGGTGCGCGGATCGAATGATTTCGAGTACCAGGGGCAACGCTTCAAGAGCCTGTCCGCTGTAGCCAAACGCATCACAGGCAGCCATTGGTCAGGCCCGGTGGTAAGTTGCACACGTCCATCTTTGCAAGATCGTCGTTTCGGGCCTGATCGCGCGACCGCTGCTGCTCGCGGTTGCGCTACGCGTAGCCGGGCGGGGTGTCGCGGTAGCCGCGCCAGTAGTCCGGATTGCGCTGCGACCACGCCTGCTGCGCGGCGCGCTGGTTGTCTCGGTAATCGGGGTCGGACTGGAGCTTGGCCCGCTGCCACTGGCGCTTGCGGGCGCGCTGGCAGTCGGGCGAGGCACAGTAGGCTTGATCGGGAACTTGCGGGCGGTGTGCGAAAGGCTTGCCGCAGCAGGCGCAGCGTCGGGTCATCGTTAGGGTCTCCATGCAAAATCCGTATGGAAGCCGCGACCGAATCACCGCAGCCGGGCGATTACTCACACTCGATCAAGTGGATCGTCGCTTTGCCGTAGATGCAGAGGTGGGTAGGATTCGCGCAATGGTCCCACCGGAGATCGCATCTCCGGCCCAACGCCTCTTTTCACGGAGGCGTTTTCCTTTGCCCCGCCGAGGTGAGCAGCCTCGGCCCGACGCCTCCCGTGTGGAGGCGTTTCTATTTGCGCGATCACTCGTGGGCGACCACTTCCATATAGGGGCGCATCACGTTGGCGACTCGGCAAACCTGGGCATAGCGCCACAGGTCGTCCGCCGAAACTTTGCGCGCCCGCCACGCATCCTTCAGCGCCTCCATCGCCACATCCAGACCGATCTTGTTGCGGTGCTTGAAGCAGTCCACGATCGTCTTGGCCGCGCTGTAGACATGCAGCGTAGCGCCATCGCGCCGGTGCTCCTCGATGCCCGCCACGTGGACTTCATCCGTCATCTGCACCATCCGGATCGGCGGCCAATCGATGCGAGGCGGATGGCTGCCGCGCGACATGGCGATCCAGACCTGACGCGGCAGTTGGGTGGTCAGCCCGTGGAATTGCAGTGCCGTCAGCAGGCAGAACACGGTCTGCGGCACCTTGGCTGCCACTACCACGAGGCCTTCGTGCTCCGAGACTGGATGGTTGGGCGGGCGGTAGAGGCCGCGTCCAACCCTGTCCAGCAGACCGGCGGCGGTGAGGCGCGTCAGGACAACCCGTGGGGCGCCGATGGCGTCTAGATCGACGGCGCGCAGCAGCCCTTGCTGGCGTGCCAGATCGAGGACGCGCTGGGTGTGAGTGTCGGCGGGCATGATCGGCAGATGTTCCGTTTATTCTTTCAATATAGTATCTAGGAGACAAAACGGAACATCAAGTCGCCGCTGACCCGACTGCTTCGAAATTGTGTCGCCAGCGCCGACACAATTTCCACCGGTCAGTCGGCGAGTGGCGAATCTCCAGCCGGTGGTTGGAGAATTGCCTCCTTTCGACCTGTGCAACCGGTGGTTGCACAGGTCGACCGGCTTCTATGCCCTCTGCGTTTCAGGCTAAGACCGCCGCCGTTCTTTGGGCACCCGATGCGGAGATTGGCGGCATTATTCACCGCGCTAGACGCGGTGAATGGCTTGCACATGCGGCGAATTGGGTGTTTAATCGCCGCATGAACTACGGAGAAAACCGCTACATCTGGCAGGCCGACGACTGGCCGAACTGGCGCTACGACCTGTCCGCGCTGACGTGGCCTTTGACCGAGGTCAGCCGTGCCCAAGGCCTGCTGCTGGGCCGTCTGGCCGATGTGGGGTTGGCGTTGCGCGATCAGGCCAGTCTCGCCGCACTGACCGAGGATGTGGTCAAGACCAGCGAAATCGAAGGCGAAGTGCTCAACGTCGAATCGGTGCGCTCGTCCATCGCCCGGCGTCTGGGCGTGGACATCGGCGCAGTCGCACCAGTGGATCGGCACGTCGAAGGTGTCGTGGAGATGGTGTTGGATGCCACCTCGTGCGCATCTTCTCCGCTGACCGCCGAACGCCTGTTCGGCTGGCATGCGGCGTTGTTTCCGACCGGGTATTCGGGCATGAACAAGATCGCCATCGGCCAATGGCGCGACGACAGCGACGGGCCGATGCAGGTGGTGTCCGGCCCGGTGGGACGGCGCAAGATTCACTACCAAGCACCACCCGCCGACGCGCTGCCTGCCGAGACGGCGAAGTTCCTCGCATGGGCGAACGAAGAATCCGACGAGCCGATGCTCATCAAGGCGGGGCTTGCGCACCTGTGGTTCGTCACGCTGCACCCGTTCGACGACGGCAACGGGCGCATCGCGCGCGCCGTAGGCGACCTGTTCCTCGCCCGCGCCGATGGCAGTCCGCAACGCTTCTACAGCCTGTCGGCGCAAATCCAGCGGGATCGCAAGGACTACTACGATGTGCTGGAGCGCACGCAGAAAGGCACGCTCGACGTGACCGACTGGCTGTCGTGGTTCCTCGGCACGCTGGCTCGCGCCATCGCCAGCGCACAGACCACGCTGGACGCCGTGCTGGTCAAGGCGCGCTTCTGGCAACGCTGGGCAGGCACGCCGCTGAACGAACGGCAGGTGAAATTACTGAACCGCCTGCTCGACGGCTTCGAGGGAAAGCTCACCAGCAGCAAATGGGCGGCCATTGCCAAGTGCTCGCCCGACACCGCGCTGCGCGACATCACGCAGTTGCTGGAGTTGGGCGTGCTGAAGAAGTCGCCGGGCGGCGGGCGCAGCACCGGCTACGAGCTGGCAGGCTCGTAGGCCGGTGACGTGAATACAGTGATCAGGCGGGCAGCGATGCCAAGGCCTGCTGCAACGATCTGCGTTGGCTGGCGGGGTCGGCCTTCGCGTCGATGCCCTGATCTTGGGCGTCCTGCACCCACCGCTTGGCCCATGCCATGACCTCGTCGCGGTCGAAGCGGATGAGTTTCTGAACCCGGCGATGCGGGATGCCCAACGCTTCCCGCATCTGCTTCTGCGTGAAGATGTAGAGCGGCAGTCCCGTCACATACGCGATCTCGCGCGGTTCCATCATCTTCGAGCCGCTCGGAAGGACGACGTCGGATGCTTGCTCCCACGTCGATGCCCGGAGGGCTTTGGACTCGAAGTCGAAGACTTCGTCGATGGGGTACACGACGCGCTTGGACATCTTCATGAACCGAGGCCCGCGCCCCTCGCTGCGCCAGCGTTGCAACGTCTTGGGACTGATGTTCCAGCGCGTGGCCAGCTCGTTTTCGTTCATCATCATCTTCTGCATGGTTGACTCCGTCAGTGGTTGAAGGCAACGCATTCAGGCATGACGTTGGCGATGAAGCCAAGGCCTCGGCGGGCCTTCCATGCCGTTTCAGCGCAATGCGAACATCAGCGGTTCACGCATATGTCCCCGACCCAGTCTGCTGATGCCCACTTCTATGGGGACGTATCGGCATGAGTGAAGATAGTCGGTTCCATTTGCTGCTAAAATCCACCACCATTTAAATCAGCCACTTATTCGATAAATCGGGTAAGTGGTTTTTCCGCAA
>CAZNBS010000294.1:0-5685 GCA_964570955.1 uncultured Burkholderiales bacterium
TCTCGGCCCGCGGGAGCACGCGGTGGGCGAGCACCGGGACGGCCAGCGCGCGGACGTACAACTCGGTGGCATCGAGCCGACGCAGGGTGATCTCCGGCTTGCCCGCCACCATCTGGACACTGCACGTGTCGCTCATCGGAGGGCAGTTCTGACTCGGGTAGACCGGGGTGCTCAACCCGATGTCGTTGAAGAAGGCGATGGCCACCTGCTCGCGGATGCTGCCGTGATTGGCCTTCAGCCCGAATCGGCCGATCGTCATCCTGCCCGAACTCTCGTCCCAGACACGATTGACCTTGCCGCGGATGCCGTCGACCGGCTCGCGCGCGGCCAATGCGAGGAGCGTCTCTTCCGGCACGGCCTCCAGCAGACCGAGACCGACCAGCGCCGGCGCCAGGCGCAATCCCATGCGCAGGTTCTCGCCGAGGGGACCGTAGCCCAGGTCGGCGATCGTCAGCACGGGCCTGCGCAGTGCCACCCGCTCGCCATCCGCGAGCGTGACCACGTGCTCGGTCCACGCCACCGAGAAGCTGGCCTCGGGCGGCACCACACCCTTGACGCCGAAGATCTGCAACTGATCGCCGTACTGCGGATGCAGCGTCGGTCCGCCATGCGCGTCCTCGCCGGGCAGGCTGACGCGCACCACCATGTTGGGCGCGGGCTCGAACGGCACGGTGATGTGGTGATCGCGCACCTCGCCCGCTGCGCCGACCGAGGGCAACGGTGGCGTGCCGGTCGTCAATCCCCGGCCGTTGTTCGTGTGGCAGGTGGTACAGGCCTGCGCGTTGGACGTCGGTCCGCGTCCGAACTCCGCGTTCTCGAACCAGAAGAACGCCCAGCGGTTGCTGAACATCCTGTGGCCAAGTGCGAACAACTCGCGCTGGCGGGCATCCAGCCCGAACGCAGGATGCGTGTAGGCGGTCTCGCCGGCATCGAGGACGGTCAACGCACCCCCCGACATCGCCTCCGACGGCAGCGCGCGCACCGGATCCAGCCGCGCGGAGGCCGGCGTCAGCGCGAGGGCGATGGCGAGCAGTCGCAGGCCGAGACGATGCATGGAAGTCGGTGTCCTTTCAGCGGCATTGGCGTGCTTACCGAATACACCAACGGTGTCATTCCGACCGAAGGGAGGAATCCTCGCCTTTGGCCACAACCATAGCCGCGGCACGCGACATTATGTCTCAGGGCGTTCCGGCGCACAGTCGGGGCCCGAGCCCAGGCATTACGCACCCGCGAACTCTTCGCGCCGTTGCCCACTCCAATCGCCAATCCCCCTGGAGCATTGCGATGACCGAGCAAGAGACCAACGCCGTATTGACGCTGAGCCTGATGGCCGCCTTTGCCGACGGCAGCAAGGACGAGCGCGAGCGCGAAGAGATTCGCCGCATCACCGACAACCTGGCGCCCGACAGCGGCGTGAACCTCCCGGCGCTCTACCAGGATGTGCTGCTGAAGCGACGTTCTCTGGAAGAGACGGTCGCCGCGCTGCAGTCGCCCGAAACGCGGCACCTCGCGTACGAGATGGCGGTATGTACCTGCGACGCCGACGGTGTGGCGTCCGAGAAAGAGAAGGCCTTCCTGGCGAAGCTGGCGTCCGCCCTGGGATTGTCTTCGGCGGATAGCGCTGCAACCCTCTCCACCGCAGAGGAAGTGGCTGCGCTGCCGGTCGTGGCAGTAGTCCTGCCGGTCGGCGAGAGCGCCGCCGCCACGCGTGCCGCGAAGCCGGTGAGCGGCTCCCTCGTGGACGATGCGGCAACCGACAAGATGATCCTCAACTACGCCATCCTCAACGGCGCCCTCGAACTGCTTCCCGAGTCCGTCGCGTCGATGGCGATCATCCCATTGCAGATGAAGATGGTGTATCGCGTCGGCAAGCAGCATGGCTACGAACTCGACCGCGGTCACATCAAGGATCTGCTGGCCACGCTCGGCGTGGGCCTCACCGGACAATACCTGGAACAGATCGGACGCAAGCTGATCGGCGGCCTGCTCAAGAAAGCCGGTGGCGGCATGCTGGAATCGGTCGGCAAGGCCGGCATCAGTGTCGGCATGTCGTTCGCGACCACTTATGCGCTCGGGCAGGTAGCAAAGCAGTACTACGGCGGAGGACGCACGCTCGACGGCGCACGGCTCAAGCAGGCATTCGAATCCATGCTCGGCCAGGGCCGGGGACTGTACCAGCGCTATGCCGGAGAGATCCAGCAAAAGGCGTCGACCCTGGACGTGCGGCAGATCGCCGGTCTGGTCCGCAGCGGTTGATCGCCGCGCGACGTAACGAAACATCCCGACGAGATGTGCGAATGCCGCGTACGTTGCACGGCAACCGCCGCCTGCGTCCCACCGACTCAGCGCATCACATCGACATGACGTTGTCGCCGGGACGCGCGTAATCCCGCCGCAATCCCGACGCGGCCGCGGAGCCTGTCCCCGCGGCCGCTTCTTGTTTTCTCTCCCGCCGCCATCGATTTCTGCCGCCCGCTGTAAGGATTCGCCGGGTGCGCGTCTCTACTCCTTCAGAAGCGACCAACTCCGACAGCACTTCGGAGAGGCTTCTCCAGACGTCGAACCGATCACCACAACAGCATGAAGGAGATGTCATGAACTCGATCCGTATCGCCATCGCAGCCGCTGCCCTGTCCGTCACGTCCATTGCGTTCGCCGGCGATGTCAATGCCGCACAGACGTTCGGACGCGACACCGTTTCACAAGGCGTCGTACGCGTTTCCGGAGACGTCGCCGCGCAGGGCGTGAACGCCGTATCCGGCCGTCAGGGCGGGCTTTCCGATGCAGCGAAGCTCGACGCGTCCGGCAAGGCGCACTCCAACGTCGTCGAACGCGGCGGCCGCGCCTAACGCGCTGTAAGGATTCCGGCGGCGTCCTTCTCTACTGCCATAGAAGCGAAGGGCTCCGCCTCACTTGAACCGTAACCGCTTCGAACCATCAACCGACTCGAACGAATCATTCAGGAGATTCACATGAACTCGATCCGCATCGCCCTTGCCGCCGCCACGTTGGCCCTCGTCTCGTCCGCAACCTTCGCCAGCGACCTGCACGTCGCAAAGATTGTCGGCCGCGACACCGTGACTGCCCAGGACAAGAGCATCGCCCCGGCGCAGACCACGACCCGCTTCGCGGACATCGTCCCGGGACGCCAAGGCGGGCTGAGCATCGACGCCAAGCAGAGTCTGACCGGACAGACCAGCGTGACGGCCGATATCGTCAGCAAGGCGGGCCGCGCGTAATACCACCCGACCGGCGGCGGAACGAGCGTTCTTCGCCGCCGGCGCCACCCGACACTCTCGAGGGCTCGCGCATTGCGAGCCGTTCGCGCGAACGATCCGCTGACTTCCGATGCATAACGGCGCTGACTGCCTGGCGGCTTCCCGGTTATCCTTCCATCCTTCCCATGTGGAAAGTCGGAGGATGGACCCTCGCGCGTTCGAATCCCTGGTGCGCACGTACTCGTCGGACCTGTACCGGTTCGCCTATTGGCTGAGCCGCGACAAGCATGTCGCGCAGGATCTGGTGCAGGATGCGTTCTCGGCGGCCTGGAAGGCGTTCGACTCGCTGCGAGATGCCCAGTCGGCCAAGCCCTGGTTGTTCTCGATCCTGCGCAACGAGCACGCGCGCAGCTTCCAGCGCAAGCGCTTGGACATTCAGGAAGATGTCGAACTCGAGGAGTTGTCGGTGTCCGTACCGGCCGACGGCCAGGAGCGGGTCGAGCTGGAGAATCTTCTCCAGGCGCTCCCAGAGATTTACCGAGAGCCCCTGATGCTTCAGGTGTTGGGCGGATTCAGCGGTCGCGAGATCGCCCAGATGCTGAACATCACCGAACAGAACGTGATGGTGCGGTTGACTCGAGCACGGCAGGCGCTGCGGCGGTTGGCGGTGCCGGAGGACGCGGCCGAGGATGTGGGCCTGGCATGAACGACGGGAGCACGCAATGATCGACTGCAAGAACTTCAAGGCTCGCAAGCTGGCGGATCCGCTCTGCGCAGAGGCCGAGGTGCGGGCGCATGCCGCTCACTGCCCTCCCTGCGCGCAGTATGCCGAGAAGCTGGAGCAGTTCGAGAATCGGTTGCGCTGTTCGGCCGTGGATTGCTGCGGGGAAGTGCCCTCGGATCTCGCCGATCGCATCATCGCGACGCATTGCCGGCCGGCCTCGGCAGCGGCGCCGCGCAAGTCGCTCTTCGCCACGCTGCTCGACAAGCTTACCGGTGGCGGCGGTCCGAGTGTCTGGTTCGCGCCGACCATGGGCGCAGTGACTATGACGCTCCTGCTGGGCGTGGCCGGCCTGATCGCCCTCAACCTGTCGGACGATTCCAGCCCGCTGGCGCGCAGCCTGATCGCACACGTGATCTCGGAGCCCGGTGTATTCGAACTGCAAAACGCGGTTCCGGACGACGCCGTACACCTCGCGTTCGCCCAGCTGGGCGGGCGCGTGGAGGGTTCACTGGGGAACGTGCGCCACCTCGGCACTTGCATGCTGGAAGGCAGACTCGTTCATCACCTCCTGCTCGAGACGTCCGATGGCCAGGCCACCCTGCTGCTGGTACCGGGCGAGGCAATCAACGCCGACGCTCAGAGCGATCGGGGCTTCAGTGCGGCCATCCTCCCGCTGCCCAGGGGCAGTCTGGGGATCGTGACCCGCTCCGACGACCAGGCGCGACGGCTCAAGGCACGCCTCCAGCAGAGCGTGCGCGTGCTGAGCTGAGCGCGCCGTTTCACGGCCCGGCGTGGCCGACGCAATCTAACTGACTGGTTGACCGAGCACGAAGCCGGCATAGCCGGCTTCGACCACTTCATCGCACTTGCGTACGTACTCGGGAAATCCGCCGATATAGGGCATGAAGACACGCGGCTTGCCCGGAACATTGGCACCGACGTACCAGGAGCTGCATACCGCCCGCAGATTCGGGCCGGCCACCTCCCGCACGTGCTCGACCCACGCCTCCTCGGCGTCGCGCGTCGGTTCGATGCGCGCGGTGCCGCGTTCGCGCGGGTAGGCGATGCAGTCGGCAAACCAGTCGACGTGCAGCACGATGGACGGCAGCAAGTTGGTCAGCACGGAGGGGCTGCCAGGCCCCGTCACCGTGAACAGATTGGGAAATCCCTCGATCATCAGTCCGAGATAGCTCTTGGGGCCTTCGCGCCACTTGTCCCTGAGCGCGCGGCCGCCACTGCCGAGAATGTCGATGCGGTTGAGCGCACCGGTCATGGCGTCGAAGCCGGTGGCAAGGACCAGCGCGTCGAGTTCGTGGAGCCGGCCGTCGACCCGCACCCCCTCTGGCTCGATCGCCTCGATCGGGGTGCTGCTCACGTCCACCAGCGTCACGTTCGGACGGTTGAAGGTTGCGTAATAGTCGGTATCCACGCACAGCCGCTTGCAGCCGATGATGTCGTGGGGTGACAGCGCCTCGGCCACCGCCGGATCGCGCACGATCTCGCGGATCTTCCCGCGCACGAACTCCGCGGCGGTTTCGTTCGCGGCCCGATCGAACAGCAGGTCGGAGAACGCCCCCATGAAGGTGGTGCCGCCATGCGCCCAGCGCGCCTCGTACTCACGCCGGCGCGCCTGCGGGTCGACCGCGAGGGCAGAGTCGGGATTGAGACGGAAGTCGATGCCACTGAACATCTGCTTCGCACGGGTGCGCAGCGTCCGATAGTTCGCCTTGATCTCACGAACGT
>CAZNBS010000295.1:0-3010 GCA_964570955.1 uncultured Burkholderiales bacterium
GTAGTGGAAGAAGCAGCGGCGCAGGAAGGCATCCGGCAGCTCCTTCTCGTTGTTGCTGGTGATGATGATGGCCGGCCGGTGGCGCGCGGACACCAGGCGCTGGGTCTCGTAGACGTAGAACTCCATGCGGTCGAGTTCGCGCAGCAGGTCGTTGGGGAACTCGATATCCGCCTTGTCGATCTCGTCGATCAGCACCACGGCCGGCGCGTCCGATTCGAACGCCTCCCACAGCGGCCCGCGCTTGATGTAGTTGGCGATGTCGTGCACGCGGTCCTGGCCGAGCTGGGAATCGCGCAGGCGCGACACGGCGTCGTATTCGTAAAGCCCCTGCTGCGCCTTGCTCGTGGACTTGACGTGCCACTGGATGAGCGGGCGCTGCAGCGCCTTCGCCACCTCCAGCGCGAGCATGGTCTTGCCGGTGCCCGGCTCGCCCTTGATCAGCAGCGGGCGTTCGAGGGTGATGGCGGCGTTCACCGCCATCATCAGGTCGTCGGTGGCGACGTAGGTGTCGGTGCCGGTGAAGCGGGTCATGGGGCGGCTCGAAGAAGGGGTCGGGCGATTATAGCTGCGGCGCAGCATGTCGCCCGTTCTCCGTTTCACTCGACCATCGAGCGATGCATTCTCGGGCGGAATGAATCACCCGGCACGACGTGAACGCGCGACGAGGCGCGTTGACTCGCTGCTATACGCCCGGCGAGCTGATCCGTGCTGCGGCGGAGAAGTCGTTGGCAGCCACGTCACGAGGATGGGCCGAAGCGCCCGAGCCGTTGCGGCTCAAGACAAAACCCTCGTAGCCGCGGGCGACGACATCGTCGCAGATGGCACGGTAGCGCACCATGCCCCCGGCGTAAGGCATGAACGCCACGGGCTTGCCAGGGATGTTCGCGCCGTGATACCAGGAGTGCTTGGCGAGCGACAGCACGGTGGCCTTCGCCGCTGCATCGACGTGCTCGCCCCATTTCTGCGCCGCCTGCGGGCTCGCCTCGCATGTCCCGATTCCATTGGCGCGCAGATAGGCGATGCAGTCGGTGATCCACTCCACGTGCTGCTCGATGGCGACCGGCATGTTGCACAGGACCGAGGGGCTGCCCGGCCCGGTGACGGTGAACAAGTTGGGAAAGCCAGGGATCTGCAAGCCGAGATAGGTGCGGGGGCCCTCGCGCCAGGCCTCGCGCAGAGCGATCCCGTCGCGTCCGCGAATGTCGATCCGCAGCAGCGGGCCGGTCATCGCATCGAAGCCGGTGGCGAACACGATGATGTCGAGCGGATGGTCGCGGCTGCGCGTGCGAATGCCGCTCTGTGTGATGCGCTCGATCGGGTCGGCGCGCAGGTTGACCAGTGTGACGTTGTCGCGGTTGAAGGTCTCGAAATAGTCCGTGTCGATCGGCGGCCGCTTGGCCGCGTAGGGATGGTCGATGTCGGCCAGCGCCTCCGCGGTCTTCGGGTCCTTGACGATCTGGCGGATCTTGCTCTTGAGGAACTCGGCAGCTGTGTCGTTCGCGCGCACGTCCAGGACGATGTCCTGGAAGCTCGCGCGGAAACGCAATCCCCCTGTTTCCCACGCGGCTTCGTAGATCGCCTGACGTTCTTCGGGTGTGACATCGAACACGTTGCGCTCGGAGATACGGAACGGGTGCCCGTTCGGCGTGGAGCGGGTGGTGTCGCGAATCTCGTCGTAGTGCTCGCGCACGTAACGTAGAAACTCCTGCGTCAGCGGGGCATTGCGCGCCGGTACACTGTAATTCGCCGTGCGCTGGAAGACGCTCAGGTGCGCCGCGGTCTGCGCGATGACCGGCGCGGCCTGGATGCCGGTGGAACCCGTGCCGATCTGACCGACGCGCTTGCCGCTGAAATCCACCCCCTCGTGCGGCCACTGCCCGGTGTGGAACCACTGCCCGGCGAAGCTCGACAGCCCCGGAATGTCCGGCACGCTGGCGGACGACAGACAGCCCACGGCGGCGATGAGGTAGGTGGCGGAGTAGCGCTCGCCGCCCGACGTCTCGACGTTCCAGCAGTTTTCCGCTACGTCGTAGTGCGCGGCGGTGACCCGGGTATCGAAACGGATGTCGCGCTCGAGACCGAACTTGTCCGCGACGTGGTTCAGATAGCGCAGAATCTCCGGCGGCGCGGGATAACGCTCCGACCACTGCCATTCTTCGAACAGTTCTCTGGAAAAGAAGTAGCAGTAGGAATGGCTTTCGGAGTCGCAGCGCGCACCTGGGTAGCGGTTCCAGTACCAAGTGCCGCCGAGCCCGCTGCCGGCCTCCAGGACCTTGACGGATAGCCCGAGCCGGTCTCGCAAGCAGAGCAACTGATACAAGCCGGAGAAACCGGCGCCGATCACGAGCGCATCGAGACGGATCCCGCTCAAGTCAGGCCTCCCGACGGTGAAGGTTGGTCTCTAGTTGTGCGCATACGAGTTGTCCATGCCACCCAGCGTTTCATTCTACTCGTGCGCATGGCAGAAGTGCCTGTACAGCAGGAGGCGGCTCGAACCGGCCGCCGAAACGCGCTCGCCGCCGTACAATCCCACCACGAGAGGAGAACCGACATGCCGAAGCTCAACGCCAACCTGAGCATGATGTTCAACGAAGTCGACTTCCTGGAGCGCTTCGGCGCGGCCGCGAGAGCAGGCTTCAAGGGGGTGGAGTTCCTGTTCCCCTACGCCTATGACAAGAACCAGCTGGCCGAGATCATCGGCAAGCACAGCCTCGAGATGGTGCTGTTCAACATGCCGCCCGGCGATTTCGCCGCGGGTGATCGCGGTCTGGCCTGCATCCCGTCACGTAAGACCGAATTCCAGGACGCCGTGGGCAAGGCGCTCGACTACGCGCGCACGCTCAATTGCAGGCAGCTGCACTGCATGGCCGGCCTGCGGCCGGTGGGCGTGAACGAGGAGACGATGCGCGCGACCTACATCGAGAATCTGCGGTTCGCGGCGCAGGAACTCGGTAAGCACGGCATCACGCTGCTGATCGAGGCGATCAACACGCGCGACATTCCGGGCTTC
>CAZNBS010000295.1:3020-5673 GCA_964570955.1 uncultured Burkholderiales bacterium
TCTCAACTACTCGGCACAGGCCTTCGACATCATGCACTACGTAGGCATACCGAACCTCAAGTTCCAATACGACATCTACCACATGCAAATCATGGAAGGCGACCTGGCACCGACCATCGAGAAGAACCTCGACAAGATCGCGCACATGCAGCTCGCCGACACACCCGGACGCCACGAGCCCGGCACCGGCGAGATCAACTACGACTTCCTGTTCCGGCACATCGACCGCATCGGCTACACCGGCTGGATCGGCTGCGAGTACCGGCCTGCGGGCAAGACCGAGGACGGACTGGGCTGGGCGAAGAAATTCCTCTAAACGCCAAGAGCGCAAAGGCCGCAAAGAAGATCCGAGAAACCTTTCCGTCGTCTTTGTGCTCTTGGCGCTCTTCGCGTTCAATGCTTTTGCGGTGAGAGCTTTCGATGACCGTGCACGCCGATCCCACCCAACTCCTCCGTGCCATGTTCGAGGCCGCCGTGGCGCGCGCGATGCCGGAGCAGTGCGTCCCGCCCTTTCTCCCGCAGCCGCCGACGGGCCGCACCATCGTGGTCGGCGCGGGCAAGGCCGCCGCCACCATGGCACGGGCAGTCGAGGATCACTGGCAGGGTGAGCTGACCGGTCTGGTCGTCACGCGCTACGGACATCACGTGCCCTGCAGGCGCATCGAGGTGGTGGAAGCGGCGCACCCGGTGCCCGACCTGGCCGGGCGCGAGGCGGCCGAGCGCATCCTGAAGATGGTGCAGGGCCTGACCGCGGACGATCTCGTGTTGTGCCTGATCTCGGGCGGAGGGTCCGCCCTCCTCGCCCTGCCGGCCCCCGGCCTCACGCTGCAGGACAAGCAGGCGATCAATCGCGCGCTGCTCAGGAGCGGCGCCAACATCACCGAGATGAACTACGTGCGCAAGCACCTCTCGGGGATCAAGGGCGGACGTCTGGCGGCAGCCTGTCATCCGGCACGCGTGGTCACGCTGACGATCTCCGACGTGCCGGGCGACGACCCGGCGGTCATCGCCTCGGGCCCGACCGTGCCCGATCGCACCACGTTCGCCGACGCGCGTGCAATTCTCCAGAAATACGGCATTGCCGAACCGCTCAGCGTGATCGAGCACCTGCGTCGCGCGACCGAGGAGACGCCCAAGCCGGGAGATCCACGCCTGGCACGCTGCGAGACGCACCTGATCGCCGCGCCCCAGCAGTCGCTGGAAGCCGCGGCCGAGATCGCGCTGCGCGCCGGCGTCACGCCGCTGATCCTGGGCGACAGCCTGGAGGGCGAAGCGCGCGACGTCGCTCTGGTGCACGCGGGCATCGCCCGCCAGGTGGCACGGCGCGCACAGCCTGCACCTGCACCCTGCGTGCTGCTGTCGGGCGGGGAGACGACGGTCACCGTGCGCGGCAGCGGGCGTGGTGGACGCAATGTCGAATTCCTGCTTGCGCTGGCCGTCGCACTCGACGCAGAGCCCGGCGTGTATGCCCTGGCTGGCGACACGGACGGCGTGGATGGCACCGAGGACAACGCCGGCGCACTCGTCACGCCCGACACCCTGAGCCGCGCCGCGGCGGCCGGCGTGGACGCCAAGGCGCACCTCGCCGATAATGACGGCTACGGCTTTTTCAACGCGCTCGGGGATCTGGTCAAGACCGGACCCACCCTGACGAACGTCAACGATTTTCGCGCGATCCTGATTGCCGGACGCTGACACGACAGGGAGGCCGTCGATCCCGGCGTACACCGGAATCGCGGGTTGTCCGTTTCACCGCCGCGAGCCGGTGCGCGGCGGACCGACCGAGCCGTCGACCAACGGCGCAGACCGACGTTGCGCAGCAGAGGACTCCCATGGGCAAACCCGAAGCGATCGACGCACCGTCCTCCTTCCAGGTGGACAAGGCCGAGTTGGTGCGGCTACTGTCGGCGGTGCTGCCATCCGGCTCCCTGCTGCACGCGGCCGAGGACCTCAAGCCGTACGAGTGCGACGGCCTGAGCGCTTACCGCGAAGTGCCGCTTGCGGTCGCACTGCCCGAAGACGAAGCGCAGGTCGCGGCTGTACTGCGGGTCTGCCATCGCCTGAAAGTGCCTATCGTGGCGCGTGGAGCGGGCACCGGGCTGTCGGGCGGCGCGATGCCACACTCGCAGGGGGTGCTGCTGGGCCTGTCGAAGATGCGGCAGATTCTGGAGATCGACCCGATCGCCCGCACCGCCCGCGTCCAGCCGGGCGTACGCAATCTGGCGATCTCCGAGGCGGTCGCACCGCACGGTCTGTACTACGCACCGGATCCGTCCAGTCAGATCGCCTGTTCGATCGGGGGCAACGTCGCCGAGAATTCCGGCGGCGTGCACTGCCTGAAGTACGGGTTGACCGTACACAACGTGCTCGCGCTGCGAGTGGTCACCATCGAGGGCGATATCCTCGAGATCGGTTCGCAGGGCCTCGACTCGCCCGGCTACGACCTGCTCGCCCTGCTGATCGGCTCCGAGGGACTGCTCGCGGTCACCACCGAGATCACCGTCAAGCTGCTGCCCCGTCCGGTCAAGGCCCAGGTGGTCCTGGCCGCGTTCGACTCGGCGCTCGAAGCCGGAAACGCGGTAGCGAACGTGATCGCCGCCGGCCTCATTCCCGCCGGACTAGAGATGATGGACAAGCTCGCGGGCTGGCGCAT
>CAZNBS010000296.1:0-5656 GCA_964570955.1 uncultured Burkholderiales bacterium
ACCTTATCTGTCGACCAAGGTGTATCTCGATACGGGGAATCTGCGCGACATCCCAGGTCAGATCGAGAAAAGCCTGCACGACAGCCTGATGCGGATGAACCGGGAAAGCGTCGATCTGTTCATCCTGCACAACCCGGTGACCGCCGAGGGACGCGACGGCGCGCTCACGCCGGAGCAGGTCCTTGGCGCCGGGGGCGCGCTCGACGGGCTGCGGCGGGTGCAGCACATGGGCCTCACGCGATTCGTGGGCATGACTGCGCTCGGTGAGGCGGGCGGTCTGATCGAGGTCATCGGCAGCGGGGGGTTCGACGCCGCGCAGGTCTACTACAACGTGCTCAACCCCAGCGCGGCGCGTGCGATGCCCGCCGCGTGGCAGGGGCATCGATTCGACGGTGTGGTTGCCGCGTGCAAGGCACAGGGCACCGCGGTGATGGCGATCCGCATTCTGGCCGCCGGAGTGCTCGCGACCGATGTCCGGCACGGCCGCGAAGTGGTGATCACCGAGGGCGCCGATCTGCCGCTGGAGCAGCGTCGCGCCCACGCCGTGAGCGCGGCGCTGGGGCTGACATGCGGCTCTCGCGCACAGACTGCAGTGCGCTTCGTGCTGAGCAGTCCGGACGTCGCCTGCGCGGTGATCGGACTGGCCGAGCCGTCGCATCTGGAGGAAGCACTGGCGGCGCAGGCCCTGGGACCGCTGCCGAGCGGGGCGATGGAGAGGCTGGAGCAGGTGTACGCGGCGAACTTCGGGATATGAGCCGGCGTGTGATCGCGGGGCGTGTCGTCGTCTCTTGCGACCGTCGGTAGTGTCATCGCCAGGCGAAGTACGCGTCAGCGTCGCACCGCGAGGCGAACTCCAATCAGCGGTGTCATCCCGAGAGGAAGTCGAGCGATCCTCACCGTGCGGCGTCCAGAGCGAGGATTCCTCGCTACGCTCGGAATGACACCGTAGTGCGGCCTTGCACCGTAGTGTGGCCTTGCTCCGCGGTGTCGTCCCGAGACGAAGCCTGATCGGCGGTGTCGGTTACAGGAATCGCTTCCCCCATGCCGCGTAGTCGTCGGCGCGCATCAACTGTTTCATCAGCGCTTCCGGTGCCACGCCCGTTAGCTGCGACGGCGCGGTGCCCTCGCGCAACGCCTTCAGCGTCGCATAGACCGCCTGCACGGCGGCCGCGAACGGCTGGTGTCCCTGCAGGCACACGCGCACACCCCGCGACGCCAGATAGTCCAGATCCATCAGTTCCGCGCCGACGCCGCCGAGAATCATCGGCACGCGGATCTCCGCGGCCACGGCGTCGAGATCCACGCGCGTGCTCACGCCGACCAGGAAGATCGCATCGACCCCGGCGGCCTGATAGGCCTTCGCACGCCGGATCGCATCGTCGATTCCGCTGATCGACGGCGCGCTCGTGCGCCCCGCAATCACCAGATCGCCGTCGACGCGTGCCGTCAGTGCGGCTCTCATCTTGCCGACGCCTTCTTCGATCGAGGTGAGCTGCGCCTTGCCGACCGAACCATGCGCCTGCGGCAGCATCGTATCCTCGATGGAAAAGCCGGCGACGCCGGCCAACTCCAGTTCCTGCGTCGTGCGCATGACATTGAGCGCATTGCCGTAGCCGTGATCGGCATCGCACAGCAGCGGCAGATCTGTGGCGCGGCCGATGCGCCGGGCCTGGTCGGCGAACTCGGACAGCGTGAGCAGGATGATGTCGGGCGCGCCGAGGACGGTGAGCGAGGCCACGGAGCCGGCCAGCATCCCCAGCTCGAAACCGAGGTCGCTGGCGATGCGGGCGGCGAGGGGATCGTGGACGGACGCCGGGTGGATGCAGCGGTTGCCGCTCAGCAGCGCGCGCAAGCGCTGGCGGCGGGCGGTGAAGGTCGACATATCGGGTCGGGTACCGGGGTGGAGGCAAACGCAGACTACCCAGTGCTTCCCGGCGTTGCAGACCGGCGGGACGCGGCTGCAGTTGGCCCGCTTCCATCGGCAAACCCAGGCGCATCCGCAACGAACGCTGGTGTGTCGGGCGCGCAGTCCGAGCGCGTGCAGCACTATTGACGGCCGTCAATGTCCGCCCTGCCGGATGGCGCTGAAATGATCTCATTCGGTTAGCCAAAGGGAGTGCCGTCGATGCGTTTCCCTCTACGCCTGTTCTGCGGTGTGCTCGCATTGAGTTGGGTCAGTACGTCGATCGCGGCGGAGGCGGTCGTGCTTCGCACGCAGGTCGTGATGGACGAGCAGGGTTTCCAGGAGGAGGCGTTCCGGCTGCTCGTTCCGAAGGACTGGCGCTTCGACGGCGGCCTCGTCTGGGATTTCAACCGCTTCCCGGCCGAGGCGTTCTCCAGCTATACCGTGACCAGTCCGGATGGCGCTGCGGTCTACGAGCAGTTTCCGCATACAAGCCTGTTCTGGGCAGACGATCCGATGCTGCAGCAGTCCTTTGCGCAGAGTGGATTTGAGGTCTCTCCCCCGGTCGGGGCGGAAGAAGCGCTGCGCAATCTGTACCTGCCCAACTATCGTCCCGAGGCACAGAACGCAACGGTGCTGGAAGTCCAACCTTTGCCCGAGCTGGCGGAGCAGGTCGTGCACTGGCAGTACGCGCTCATGAACGTGTTCGCCCGCATCTCGCCGCCGCAGTTTCAGTATGAAATCCGTGCGGATTCGGCCCGTGCCAGGTATCGCTATGCCGTCTCGGGGCGGGAGACGATCGAGGATGTCACGCTCACCATCGTCTATTTCATTGCGCAGATGCCGTCGATGGTCGGTTACGTGCCCGCGATCACCTGGACGGTGGTGCCCAGGAGCTTCTACGCCCCGGCAACGGACATGGACGAGCGGCTGGAGGCCTTCCGCATCATCGCCGCCTCGGTTCAGGACAACCCGGCCTGGCACGAGCACAACATGACGCTCGCCGCCGTGATCACGCGCGAGCAGTTGCGCCAGCAGCAGCAGATCTTCAGGCGGCTGGAGGACATCCGCCGATCTCAATCCGAGATGAGCGACCAGCTGTTCGAGTCCTGGCAGCGCCGCAGCGAGGCGCAGGACCGAATGTTCGAGCGCTACAGTCAGGTCATCCGCGACGTGCAGACCTACAGCGATCCAGTGTCCGCACGCCAGGTGGAGCTGCCCAATGGCTACCGGCATGCCTGGAGCAACGGCATGGATTACGTGCTGAGCGACGATCCCGCCTTCGATCCGAACCAGGCAGGCGGCCAGACCTGGACCGAGATACACCCGCAACGATGAACGTCCGCGCCGCCGACGCGGCAGGTCGCCGCTGCGAGCACGCGAGATAGTGCGCCGCACGACGTATCCCGATCGGTGCGAAGCGGCCCGATCGGGCACACTACAGCAATCGGGGAGAGGGCGGACGCATGCAGCGACTGGGCGTGGGAATCGTCGGGCTGGGCCTTGCAGTGAAGCCGCACGCCCTGGCTCTGCGCGAGCTGAGCGCGCGCATCGACTTCGTCGGCGGCTACAGCCCGACTGCGGCGCGGCGTCGCGCGTTCGAACGCGAGTACGACCTTCCTACCGTGGACACGCTGGGCGCCCTGCTGAACGACGATCGCGTGGATGTGCTCCTGGTGCTGACGCCTCCCCGCACGCATGCCGACCTGGCACTGCAGTGCGCGCAGGCAGGCAAGCACGTCCTGCTGGAAAAGCCCGTCGACGTCACGTTCGCGCAGGCGCGTGCGTTGGTCGACGCGGTCGAGGCAACCGGGCGCAAGCTCGGGGTGGTGTTCCAGCAGCGCTTCCGGCGCGGCGTGCAGCGTGCGCGATGCCTGATGGCCGATGGCGCGCTCGGCACCCTGCTCAGCGCGTCCTGCTCGGTTCGGTGGTGGCGGCCGCCCGAGTACTACGCCCAACCCGGACGCGGCATGCTGGCGCGCGACGGCGGGGGCGTGCTGCTCACGCAGGCCATCCACACGCTCGATGCGCTCCTCGACCTGGCCGGGGAGGTGGAGCGCGTCAGCGCCTTTTGCCGCACCAGCCCGCTGCGATCCATCGACACCGAGGACATCGCCTGTGCGGCCCTGCGCTATCGAAACGGCGCGATCGGGGCGGTCGACGCGACGACGATCGCCTACCCGGGCTACCCCGAGCGCATCGAACTCGCCGGCACGCAAGGCAGCCTCATGCTCGAAGCCGAGCACTTGACGCTGTACCGGGAGGGCCGCGCGCCCCTGGTCGTGGAGGGGTCGAGTGCCGGCGGGGGCGGCGCCGATCCGATGGCCTTCTCGCACGAGCCCCACAGACGATTGATCGAGGACTTCATCGACGCGGTGCGCGACGACCGCGAACCGCGATCGAGCGGGCGCAGTGCGCTGAAGGTGCACGCCCTGATCGACGCGATGCTCGCCGCGTCGCGCGCCGGCGCTGCCGTGGAGGTGCAACGATGAACGAAACCGCCGGGCGTGATGTGGCGCGTGCCGAAGCCATTGCCAGGACCGTGTCGCGCGTGCGCGCGATCGAGGCCGCACGAGGCGTGAGCGCCGACTCGCTGCATGCGATCCGGGAGGAGTTGCTGGCGCTCGCCGCCCGCCACGACCTGTTCCGGCTCGAGGACTTCCCGCCGCCGGCGCCCGGCGGCCCGCGCCAGTCCTGCCTGTACCGCCTCTCCGAGGACCCCGATCACCGCTTCGCGTTGTACGCGAATGCAGCCCTCGGACGCTACGCCAATGCCGCGCACAACCATGCGACCTGGGCGGTGATCGTCGGCGTGTACGGCGAAGAGCAGAACCGCCTGTACCGACGTGCGCAGGATGGCGGCATCGAGGAGACGGGCACCACCATCGTCGGACCGGGTACCGGCCTCACGTTCCTGCCCGACGATCTCCACTCCCTGGACATCGATGCGCGCACCCCGATGCTCAACTTCCACATGTACGGACTGGCGCTCGAGCAGCTCAGCGAACGACGCTACTGGTCCCCCCACGAGCGGCTCTGGCGCCACTTCCCGGCCCGCAGCGACATCCGCGAGGCGCGGTTTCGCGCATGATTCGCCGAATCGACGCCTCCACCCTGAAGAGCTGGTTGCGCGACGGCCACGAACTCGCGCTACTCGACGTGCGCGAGCAGGGTGTCTACTCCCGCGAGCATCTGTTGTTCGCAGGCAATCTTCCGCGATCGCGCCTCGAACCGATGCTGGCCAACCTCGTTCCACGCCGCAGCGCACGACTGGTCCTGTGCGACGGCGGCGACGAGGACGAATCGATTCGGGCAGCGGCGGCCGCCATCGGTTTCGGCTATTCCGACGTGAGCGTGCTGGACGGTGGCGTCGCCGCCTGGCGCGCTGCCGGATTCGAGGTGTTCTCCGGCGTGAACGTGCCGAGCAAGGCCTTCGGGGAATACGTCGAGCAGCGTTACGACACGCCGCGCATCAGCGCACAGCAGCTGCACGCATTGCGCGCCAGCGGCGCGAACCTGGTGATCCTGGACAGCCGGCCGCCGGACGAATTCAGCAACGTGAGCATTCCGGGAGCCATCGACTGCCCCGGGGCAGAGCTCGTGTATCGCGTCTTCGATGCCGCACCCGATCCCGACACGCTCGTGGTGGTCAATTGTGCGGGCCGGACGCGCAGCATCATCGGGGCGCAATCGTTGCGCAACGCCGGGATCCCGAACCGGGTCGTCGCGCTGAAGGACGGCACCATGGGCTGG
>CAZNBS010000297.1:0-5655 GCA_964570955.1 uncultured Burkholderiales bacterium
TTCATCGTCGGCAAGGGCAGCCCGTACTCGTTCGCCGAAGCCGGCTTGTTGTAGTCCGCACCGCAGGCGTCCCTTCCGGGGCGCCTGTGGAATTTCTAGCCGGCATGGACGCGGGGCCGTGGCGTCCCAATGACGGACCACTGGGGTCACCCAGCTACTCAGGCGGTATTGCCTGCACGACGCACCTTTTGCGACGCACCTCGCTTGACAGTCTACATATAGTGTGTTGATCGTCGGTAGATTCGTATATATAGTGTTAGCACTCTCGGTGGTAGAGTGCTAAATAGCAAAGCTGCCACTTATCCTGAACAAGGAGTACTTCGTGGCAGACGTGCATAAGGTTGTCTTTTACCCGGTCGGAAACGGGGACACCACCCAGATTGTCCTGTCTGGCGGCCGCCGCGTTCTCTTCGACTTTTGCCACCGCGATAGAGCCGAAGATACCGACACCCCGGAAATCGACCTGAAGTCCCGTCTCAAGGACGAACTGAAGGCAGTCGATCGCGACTACTTCGACGTGGTGGCTTTCACTCATGCGGACCTGGATCACATCCAAGGCAGCACCGACTTCTTCGAGCTTCAGCATGCCAAGAAGTACCAAGGCGAAGGCCGGATCAAGATTCGGGAGCTTTGGGTTCCAGCCGCCATGCTGCTGGAGGAGGCCGACAAGGACCATCAGCAGGAAGAGTTTGTACTGCTCCGGCAAGAGGCGCGACACCGCCTACTGGAAGGCAAGGACATCCTTGTGTTCTCGAAGCCGAAGGCGCTCGCCGATTGGCTCGAACCTCGACTGAAAGAACGGGGAGAAGCGGCTTCGGCGCGCGATCATCTCTTCATAGACGCCGGCACAATTGTCCCCGGATTCTCGCTGGCCAGCGATGGGGTTGAGTTCTTCTGCCACTCGCCTTTCATCAAGCATTGTGACGAAGGAGACATCATCCGCAACCGCGCCTCGCTGGTGTTCAACGTACGTTTCCTGGCAGATGGCGCGTATTACGACTACCTAGAAGTGGGCGATGCCACCTGGGAGGAAATGGAAGACATCGTCCGCACGACGAGGTACCACAAGAACGATGATCGCCTCGCCTGGGATCTGTACAACATCCCGCACCATTGCAGCTATCTGGCACTCAACGAGGAAGGCCAGAAAGGTGACAAAGAGACTGAGCCGAAGCCGCTGGTCAAGGAACTGTTGCTCCAAGGGAAGCGCGACGCCTACATCGTCAGTTGCAGCAAGCCCATTCCAGACATCAAGGAGTCCTACGAGCAAGTGCAACCACCGCACATCCAAGCCCGCAACACCTACGAGCGCTACTTGAAGGAAGTCGGCGGACGCAAGTTTCTGGTGACGATGGAGGAGCCGAACGCCAACAAGCCAGAACCGATCGTTTTCGAGATTGCCAGCGGCGGCGTTACCTGGAAGCGTTCAGCGTCCATCGGCGCGCCGGCCATCATCACCTCAACTCCGCCGCGCGCAGGCTGACGAGCTGGATGATGCCGGATGCGTACCACGAGCTCGCGAACGTCGTAGAGGTCAAGGACGCCAGCGAACTAACGATCCCCCGTGCGAAAGCGCTGTTTGGCGCGGTCCAGCGTCAGCGCGACTATTCGCTTGTCCAGATTCTCCGCCATCCCGTTGACGGCGATCCGACGCTCGAATGTCTTGTCGTGGAGGTCGAGTGTGACGACGTACCGCCGAAGAATCCGGTCGGCATCCGGTACCGTGAGCGCTTGGCGCTGTGTGTCCCCAATGACCCCAAGAGGCTGATCGAGGTGTTGGCGCTGCGTCAGGACTTCCCGATCCTGATGCATCAGAACCAAGGCGTACCCGGCACCCCTGCGAGCCTATGCCTGTATTTCGAGCCAGCCGGAGCGGTAATGCGCACCTGGACGCCCGAAGCATTCCTTCGTCGCATCCAGTGGTGGCTGGAGAAGAGCGCCCGAGGCGAGCTACACGCGGCGGACCAGCCGGTTGAGCATCTCTTCTTTGCCAGCAAGTACGAACTCGTTCTGCCGTGGAATCTGACCGAACTCCGCAAAGATCCCGCTCTGCGTTTCGCCATCGTTCTCCGGCATGAACGCCCTGACGGCGGTTTCACTTGCTTTCTGGAACCCATTGCGAAGACCGCCCCGCGTGTCAAGACGACCAAGCACATTGAACTGGCGCTGCCCCCCATCGTGCACGGCCTCGTCGAGCGTGATCCTGTGACGCTGGGGCAACTGGCGGATGTACTGGCACGACGCGAGGTAGACCTGATTGGTCCTCTACGGGAAGCGCTACAGGCTGACATCAATGAAGCAGGCACGACCGCCTCGGCTGACGACAAGGGCACGATCATCCTCTTGCATATCCCCATTCGCCGAAGCGTCGAAGCCGAGCCCGATGGCGTCGCGCATCGGGCATTCCTTGTACCGATTGGCGGCCTCGAACTCGGCATCGCCTGCGGTGCATTGTTTGTCCATGAAAAACGGTACTACAAGGACCTGCTGAACCAGCAACCAGCAACGGCATGGCGCGAGCAGCCCATCCTGCCCATGGCTGTCCTGACTCAAAACGACCGAACGGCGGCGATGCGTCAATCCGGCGTCACGGAAGAAGGGCCAGCGGGCGTATTGGTCGGCGCAGGCTCGCTCGGCAGCGCTCTGCTGAATCTATGGGGCCGCAGCGGCTGGGGACGTTGGACGGTTATCGACAAGGATCACATCAAGCCGCACAACCTCTCTCGGCACGGTGCCTACGCGCAACACATTGGCGAGACCAAGGCCACGGTAGTCGCAGGATTACATTCCGCCGCAATGGAAGGAGCGACCGAGATCGTCCCACTAGCGGCTGATGCCTGCGACTTTGCACAGGTGGATTTCGCACAGGCGCTCGCCGGCGCCGCACTGGCCATCGACGCCTCGACCACACTTGAATACCCACGAGCGGCCAGCGCGGTCGATACCCTTCCGCGACATTTCTCCGTCTTCGTCACGCCGAACGGCAACGCTGCAGTGCTGCTTGCCGAGGATGCGAAGCGGATGCAACGGCTTCGCACACTGGAGGCGCAGTACTATCGCGCACTGATCCAGCAGGACTGGGGGAGAGTCCACCTCGACGGCCACGCGAGCACCTTCTGGAGCGGGGCGAGTTGCCGCGACATCTCACTCGTGATGCCTTACTCGCGCATCTTGGGCCAGGCAAGCACGCTGGCGGAGCAGATCCAGGCCGCTGTGGCGCGCGAGGATGCCCTGATTCGGATCTGGCAACGCGATCCTGCGCGTGGCGGCGTCGAGGTGCATGATGTGCCAGCAGTGCCCGAGCGGCGTATCGCGCTGGGTGAGCTTGACCTCTACATCGACGACGGTGTCGAACAACAGTTGCGGGTTTTGCGCCAGCAAAGCTTTCCCAACGAAACCGGTGGCGTGCTGCTCGGGTACTACGATTTCAACATCAAGGCTGTTGTCATCGTCGCCGGTTTGCCAGCGCCCTCCGACAGCAAGGCCAGCCCCGACTCCTTCGAGCGTGGCGTCGCCGGACTTGCTGAAGCGGTCAAGGACGCCGCCAAGCGCACCGCGGGCATGGTCGGCTACGTCGGCGAATGGCATAGCCATCCGCCTGGCCACTCCGCATCTCCGAGCCGGCACGATCTCGTGCAACTCGTCCATCTGGCACTCGGCATGGCCGATGACGGCCTGCCGGCTGTTCAGCTCATCGTCGGAGAGCAAGACCTGCAAATCCTGCAAGGTGCGGTGCAGTGATATGCCAGGCGAGATGATCTTGAAGATATGGGACGTTGAACATGGCGCCTGCGCCATGCTCACACATCGCTCTGCCTACGGCGTGGAAGGGCGCCTGGCGATGATCGACTCGGGTGACAACAGCACCACAGGCTGGAAGCCGAGCACCTACATCAAGCACTACCTGAAGCGCAACGTTCTGGACTACCTGTTCGTGACGAATGCGGACCTCGACCACATCAGCGATCTGAACAACCTGTGGAAAGAAGGAATCACGGTATCCACGTTCTTCCGCAATCGCAGCGTGTCACCCGAAGTCATGAGGATCATCAAGGAGGCCAGCGGCGAACTGACCGAGGACATCGAACGATACTTGGACATTCATGCCGGCTACGTCAACCCCGTGGACGTCCCCTTCGATGAGAGTATGGGAGGCATCTCGGTGCGGACGTTTTGGAACTCGACGCCACCCTTTTACGACACGAACAACCTGAGCATGGTGGCATTCTTCAAGTACGGGCCATTCAAGATTCTGTTTCCCGGTGACCTCGAAGAAGACGGATGGCTGGCGCTGCTCGAACAGCCGGCATTTCGAGCGGAGCTCATCGACACGACCGTGCTCGTGGCATCCCACCACGGCCGAGAGAACGGCTACTGCCGGGCGCTATTCGGCTACTGTCACCCGCGAGCGATCGTGATGTCCGACAAAGCAATCGTCCATGATACGCAGGGGATGACTCAGACCTATCGCCAGCGCGTCATAGATCACTGGCCGAACGGAGTTCTTGTCGCCACGACTGGAAAACAGCGTCGTGTGCTCACGACGCGACGCGATGGCTGGATTCAATTCAACGTCAATGATCGTGGCGATTTCACCATCTATACGGAGTGCTATGGATGAGGGACACCAAAAACTACGGCAGCAAGACACTCAAGGGCCGCAACCTCGCATGGCTGGTGGCGACGCTCATCCTGGACTTCCTCGTCCTTCTGGTCCTTGCCTTCCACACCGCGATCGAGGATCTGACGCCGACTCGACTAGCGGCCGTTCGCGCCAGCCTGACCGCACTGTTGCCGATCCCGGTGTTGATCTTCTCGTCGCTGATCTCGGCCGACCACAAGGCCATCCTCGTATTCTGGCGCTGCAAGCATCCGTTGCCGGGTTCGCGTGCCTTTTCCGTGCACGCGCCGGCGGATCACCGCATCGACCTGACGAAGCTGAAAAAGAACGTCGGCGAGTTCCCTGTGGGTGAACGCGACCAGAACGCGAAGTGGTATGGCCTCTACAAGCAGGTCGATTCAGACCCCTCGGTCGTGGACAGCCACAAGAACTATCTGCTGTTCCGCGACATTGCCGCTATGTCGCTGCTGCTCGTGCCCATAGTACCCGCGGTGATGTATTTCAGCGGGTTGGATACGCCTCGCATTCTGATCTCGACCGCTTGGTTCCTGGGTCAGTATCTGGTCGCGGCATTCGCTGCGCGCACGACAGGCATCCGCTTCGTGCAGAACGTGCTGGCCGTGCATGCCAGCCGGAAAGTGACGAACTCGCGGAAGAAGGAGGCTGATGGATAGGTTCTGGCGCAGACTCGTACACAAGGTCCTCCAGATGGCAGCGTATTGATCTTGACGGGAGCTTCCAGCTTCCCCGTTTTTTTGCAGCCTGAGCAGCCCATAACGCTCGCTGCTGTTGTCGCATCAAACCGGAGAGTGCCGATTCCGGTTTGACAGTCGCTTCCATCCCCCCCCTGGAGTCGACTACCCACCCTGATCGTTTTCACGGTGGCTCGACATGCCAGCTCCCATATCCAACCCATCTGTAGCGCAGTGGCGCCTGCTTGCGGCCGGACTCTTGGCTGTGCTGCTCGGCCCCTCCGCCTGGGCCGCCGATGTGCTCGTCGTCACCGACAGCCGTCATCCGGTGCAGGCCCCGGC
>CAZNBS010000298.1:0-5645 GCA_964570955.1 uncultured Burkholderiales bacterium
CCAGGCCTGGCTCGAGGACCGCTTCATCCCGACTGTGCAGAAGCGCGGCGCCGCGATCATCGAGGCACGCGGCGCCTCCTCTGCAGCCAGTGCCGCCAACGCCGCCATCGATCACGTGCGCGACTGGGTCAAGGGCACACGCAGCGGTGATTGGGTGAGCATGGGCGTTCCGTCCGATGGAAGCTACGGTATTCCCGAGGGCGTGATCTACGGCTACCCCGTGACGTGCGCGAACGGCAGCTACTCGATCGTGAAGGGCATCGAAATCAGCCCGTTCAGTCGCGCCCGCATGGACGCCACGCACAAGGAGCTCCTCGAGGAGCGCGATGCCATCATCAGCATGCTGAAGTAGCCGTTTGGGACGCATGCCGGGTCCGACGCATCCACGTGACGCGCTGCAGGGCGAGGCCGCGCCTGCGCTGTTGCCGCCCTGCGAGCATTTCGCGGGAAGCGAGCGGCAGATGCGCAAGGCGCTCGAGCTGCAGCAGCGGCTCGGACCGGTTCTCGACCTGACCTGCGATTGCGAGGACGGGGCTCCTGTCGGGGACGAGGCGGCCCACGTCGAGATGGTGGCGGCGCTGATCGCCTCCGCGCACAATCAGTTCGACCGCGTCGGCGTGCGCGTCCACGATTTCGACCATCCTGCGTGGCGCCACGAGATCGACGTGCTGCTGGGGCACGCCGGCGAGCGCCTGGCGTACCTGACCATCCCCAAGCTGGCCTCCTCCGCCCGAGCGCAGGCCGCCATCGAGTACGTCCAGGCGCGCGCCGTGCACTACGGGCTGCGCCGCCCGCTACCCATTCACATCTTGGTGGAGACGCACGGCGCAGTACGCGACGCCTGGTCGATCGCCGCACTGCCCTGGGTGGAGACGCTCGATTTCGGCCTGCTGGATTTCGTCAGCAGCCACGGCGGCGCCGTGGATGAATCTGTCATGCGCTCGCCGGGCCAGTTCGAGCATCGGCTGGTCGTGCGCGCCAAGGCCGAGGTGGCGGCGGCGGCACTGGCGCACGCCATCGTCCCGTGCCACTGTATCTGCATGGACACGACCGACCCGGAGTCGGCGTTCCGGGATGCCTCGCGCGCCCGACGCGAATACGGATTCCTGCGCATGGTGAGTATCCATCCGGTACAGATCGAGCCGATCGTGCGGGCAATGTCGCCTCAGGCCGCGCTGGTCGGGCGCAGCGCCGCCATCCTCCTCGCCGGGCAGGCTGCACAGTGGGGACCGATCAAGCACGCAGGCGAGATGCACGACCGCGCCTCCTACCGCTACTTCTGGCAGGTGCTGCAGCGGGCGAAGTCGTGCGCAATGGAACTGCCGGCCGAGGCCGAGACGGCATTCTTCGGCGAGAAGTGAATCAGAGGGCGAGGAGCGACATGTCAGCAGGAGCCAAGTTCAGGGCCGCCGTGCAGGCGGAGAAGCCGCTGCAGGTGATCGGCGCCATCAATGCCTACCATGCACGGCTTGCGCAGCGGACCGGCTACAAAGCCATCTATCTCTCGGGCGGGGGCGTGGCAGCCGGTTCGCTCGGCCTGCCGGATCTCGGAATCAGCGGACTCGACGACGTCCTGGTCGACGTGCGCCGGATCACGGACGTGTGCGAGCTGCCGCTGCTGGTGGACGTCGACACCGGCTTCGGCGGCGCCTTCAACATCGCCCGGACGGTGAAATCCCTGATCAAGTTTGGGGCGGGCGCGATGCACATCGAGGACCAGGTCCAGGCCAAGCGCTGCGGCCATCGTCCGAACAAAGAGATCGTCTCGCGCGAAGAGATGGTCGATCGCATCAAAGCCGCCGCCGATGCGCGCACCGACGAGGACTTCGTGATCATGGCCCGCACCGACGCGCTGGCAGTGGAAGGGCTGCAGGCGGCCATCGACCGCGCCTGCGCCTGCGTCGAGGCGGGCGCCGACATGGTCTTTCCGGAAGCCATGACGGAGCTGACGATGTACCGCCAGTTCGCCGACGCGGTCAGCGTGCCGGTACTGGCCAACATCACCGAATTCGGGCAAACGCCGCTGTTCACGGTCGACGAACTGCGAAGCGCGAACGTGAGCATCGTGCTCTATCCGCTATCCGCCTTCCGAGCGATGAATCAGGCGGCGCTCAAGGTGTACGAGGCGGTGCGGCGGGACGGCACGCAGAAGAACGTGGTCGACCTGATGCAGACGCGCGCGCAGCTGTACGACTACCTGGATTACCACGCCTACGAACAGAAGCTCGACGAGCTGTTCGCCAAGGGAAAGGCCTGATCCACCCTGCCCGGACGTATTACACCCTAGAAGGAACGAGGAATCGAATGCCCAACGAAACCCAGACCTCGGCAGCACCGAAACCGAAGAAATCCGTCGCCCTGTCCGGGGTGGTGGCCGGGAACACTGCACTGTGCACCGTCGGCCGTACGGGGAACGATCTGCACTACCGTGGTTACGACATCCTGGACTTCGCCGACGTCGCCGAATTCGAGGAGATCGCCTACCTGCTAGTGCACGGCAAACTGCCGACCAAGTCCGAGCTGGCGGGCTACAAGCGCAAGCTCAAGGCGCTACGCGGACTCCCGACCAACGTCAAGGCCGTCCTCGAATGGCTGCCTGCCTCTGCTCATCCCATGGACGTGCTGCGCACCGGCTGTTCGGCGCTGGGCACGGTGCTCCCCGAGAAGGAAGACCACAACGTCGCCGGCGCACGTGATATCGCGGACCGCCTGATGGCTTCCTTCGGCTCGATGCTGCTCTACTGGTACCACTGGAGCCACAACGGCCGCAGGATCGAGACCGAAACCGACGACGACAGCATCGGGGGGCACTTCCTGCATCTGCTCCACGGCGCCGAGCCGCGCGAGTCCTGGGTGCGCGCCATGCATACGTCGCTGATCCTGTACGCCGAGCACGAATTCAACGCCTCCACTTTCGCGGCGCGCGTAATCGCCGGAACCGGGGCGGATTTCTATTCGTCCATCTCCGGCGCGATCGGCGCTCTGCGCGGACCCAAGCACGGCGGCGCCAACGAGGTGGCCTACGAGATCCAGCAGCGCTATGCCAATGCCGACGAGGCCGAGACGGACATCAAGCAGCGCGTCGCGAACAAGGAGATCGTGATCGGCTTCGGCCATCCCGTCTACACCATCGCGGATCCGCGCAACGAAGTGATCAAGGACGTCGCCAAACGGCTCAGCAAGGAACTGGGCGACATGCGCATGTTCGACATCGCCGAGCGCATCGAAAGCGTGATGTGGGCCGAGAAGCGGATGTTCCCCAATCTCGACTGGTTCTCCGCAGCGAGCTATGCGGCCATGGGCGTTCCCACCGCCATGTTCACGCCGATCTTCGTCATCTCGCGCACCTCCGGCTGGTCCGCCCACGTGATCGAGCAACGCCAGGACGGCAAGATCATCCGTCCGAGTGCGAACTACACCGGCCCCGAGAATCAGAAGTGGGTGTCGATCGAGAAGCGCAAGTAACGAGGCAGCAAACTCAACAACCACGAAGCCACGAAGGCACTGAAGTCGTTTGTTCTTCGTGCCTTCGTGTCGCCGTGGTGAATTCGAAAGGATCCAGCATGTCCGCACACATCTCCAACGTACGCCCCGATCCCGATCAGCCGATCGTCGACATCGCCGACTACGTCCTCAACTACGACATCAAGAGCAACGAGGCCTACAACACGGCCCGGCTGTGCCTGATGGACACGCTCGGCTGCGGGTTCGAGGCCTTGTCCTATCCCGCATGCACCAAGCTGCTCGGGCCGATCGTGCCGGGCACCGTGGTGCCCAATGGCGCCAAGGTGCCCGGGACGCAGTTCCAGCTCGATCCGGTGCAGGCTGCCTTCAACATCGGCGCGATGATCCGCTGGCTCGACTTCAACGACACCTGGCTCGCCGCCGAGTGGGGCCATCCGTCCGACAACCTGGGCGGCATCCTGGCAACGGCCGACTGGCTGTCGCGCAATGCCGTCGCCAATGGCAAGAAGCCGCTCGTGATGCGTGACGTGCTCACCGCCATGATCAAGGCGCACGAAATTCAGGGCGTGATGGCGCTGGAGAACAGCTTCAATCGTGTCGGTCTGGATCACGTGGTGCTGGTGAAGCTCGCCAGCACGGCGGTGGTCACCAAGATGCTCGGCGGCTCGCGCGAGGAAGTCGTCAATGCCGTGTCGCAGGCATGGGTGGACGGTCAGAGCCTGCGCACCTACCGCCACGCGCCCAACACCGGTTCGCGCAAGAGCTGGGCCGCGGGCGATGCCACCAGCCGGGCGGTGCGTCTGGCGCTCATCACCATGAAGGGCGAGATGGGCTATCCCTCGGTGCTCACCGCCAAGACCTGGGGTTTCTACGACGTGCTGTTCAAGGGCAATCCGTTCAAGTTCCAGCGCCCCTACGGCAGCTACGTGATGGAGCATGTGCTGTTCAAGATCTCCTTCCCGGCGGAGTTCCATTCGCAGACCGCGGTGGAATGCGCGATGACGCTCCACGCACAGCTGGCCAAGCTGGGCAAGAGCGCGGCGGACATCCAATCGATCAGAATCCGTACGCACGAGGCCTGCATCCGCATCATCGACAAGAAGGGACCGTTGAACAACCCCGCGGACCGCGACCACTGCATCCAGTACATGGTGGCCGTGCCGCTCATCTTCGGTCGCCTGACCGCGGCAGACTACGAGGACGACGTCGCCGCCGACCCGCGCATCGACGCGCTGCGCGACAAGATCGAATGCGTCGAGGATCCCCAGTTCACCAAGGACTACCACGATCCGGAGAAGCGCTCGATTGCCAATGCGCTCACCGTCACGCTCAACGACGGGACCGTGCTGCCCGAGGTGGTGTGCGAGTACCCGATCGGCCATCGCCGCCGGCGGCAGGAAGGTATTCCGGTCCTCGAGGCGAAGTTCCGCACCAACCTGCTGCGCCGATTCCCGGCCAAACAGACCGCCGCCATCCTGGCGCTGTGCAAGGATCAGCAGCGGCTGGAAGACACGCCGGTGAACGAGTTCGTGGACATGTTCGTCATCTAGCGCGGCACCGAAATTCAACTCGATCAGGAGACGTTGCAAATGAGCACGCTGACCAAGCTCGCAATAGTGGGTGTACTCGGCCTCGTCCTGGCCGTTGCCGTGGCGCTCGTCACCAGCCAGCAGCAGAAGCTGGGCGAGGCCGGCTTTCCCGCCAGTCGTACAACGAGCACAGGCTGATCCCTCCTCGCCTGCCCAGCCCTCCATCCACGAGCCACCGTCATGAGCCATAACCTGTTCAACACCCTGCAAGAGTTCAAGATCGGAGCCGGAAAGTCCGGCAAGTTCTATTCGTTGCCCGCACTGGAGAAGGCAGGTCTGGGCAGGATCGCGCGCCTGCCCGTCTCCATCCGCATCGTGCTCGAGTCCGTGCTACGCAACTGCGACGGCAAGAAGGTGACGCAGGAACACGTCAGGCAGCTGGCCGCGTGGAAGCCCAACGCCGCCCGCGTGGACGAGATCCCCTTCGTGGTCGCGCGCATCGTGCTGCAGGATTTCACCGGCGTGCCGCTGTTGGCCGACCTCGCAGCGATGCGTGGCGTTGCGGACAGATTGGGCGAGAATCCCAAGGTCATCGAACCGCTGGTGCCGGTCGACCTGGTGGTGGACCACTCGGTCCAGATCGACCATTAC
>CAZNBS010000299.1:0-5644 GCA_964570955.1 uncultured Burkholderiales bacterium
TCGCAGCCGTGACGTCCCACGATGATCAGGTCACCGCCCTGCGCAGCCGACTGGACACAGTGCTCGGTCCTGAAAGTGGCGATGAATTGACGCAGCCGTAGATCCCGTGCCGCGGCTGAAGATCTGTGACGCCTACGGTTCATCTTGGCTCGGAGCCACGTGAGGAAGTTGGTCAGGTATCATTTTGACGCAACGGCGCAGAACCGGACATATCCCCGGAATGTGTCCGTCGGTTTCAACTTGGCGACTGTCGGCACATCAGATGTGGTGTTGGTGGCCTCGATCCCAATGCAACCAAAACCAGCTGGTTTGGCTGCTGGCCAACCGCCGCGATTGAACCAGATGCCCCAGTGCGGTTGGTCCGTGCTCATTCGCAGTGTGAAAGCATCGCTATGCAATTCGACATCGCCGGCGGCGTCCACGAAAAACTTGTGGCATGTGCCGTTGCAGGTAAAATCAGTCAACATTTGGCCATCCGGCAGTTTCACGCGACACAGCTTGTCGGAAGCGAGGATCGCGTGACTGGCCCAGAGAAACTCAATAGCCTTGCCGCTGCGGTTTTCCACCTCGAAGCTGACCTCCAGGATGTCCGCCTTGGGCAGGCGGAACACGCGGCAGGCGCGATAGCGGTCGGTGGTCCACACCGTTGTGATCCGTCCCGGCTCAGTCCGCGTCTGGGCTGCGGTGCCGATCAGTTCACCCATCACCGTCGTGTCGCCGAAGGGTTCGATGCTTGGGAAGCATTCATCCCAGCCGCCCACGCGATACACCCGTCCGCCGCCCAGGTCGCAGGAATGTCCGGGCGGAAACAGCGGTCTGGCCCCGCCCGGCAACCGCAGTGAAGCCAGTTTTCCATCCGCTTCCAGTACCAGTTCGAATTCGCCCAGCGTGTGCGTGTGTCCGTTCGAAGGCATGGATCGGTGGGGCATCGTCTACACCCTTTCGGATCATGCTACGCCACGCGATGGCGGGCCACGATGTCCAGATTCACCTCCACGCCAAGGCCCGGCGTGTCGGGGATTGTCAAAGCGCCGTCGTGCATGCGGATCGGCTCCAGACACAGATGATTGAGCAGCGCGGCGGAGGACACGTTGTACTCCAGAAACAGCGAGTTGAGCAGGTAGGCATTGAGATGCAGCGACGCGGCCTTGAGCACGTCCGTCAGCCAGGCGTGCGGACAGCAGTCGATCTGCATCCGCATCGCCATGTCCGCGACTTTCTTGCCCACGGTCAGGCCGCCGCAGCGGCTCAAGTCCGGCTGCAGCACGTCAATGCGCCCCTCCCTCGCCAATCGTTCGAACTCCGCGACGCCCGCCGCCTGCTCACCAGCCGCGATGCGCAGCGACCGCGTCTGTGCCGCCATCCGGGCGTATCCCGCGACGTTCTCCGGATGCAGGAAGTCCTCGAGCCAGTAGACGTTCAGTTCCTCCAGCTCGCGCGCCAGGCGGATCCAGTCCTTCAGCGGCCGGGACTTGAAGGGATTCTGCGGCGACAGGCCATACCAGCCGGCATCGACCATGAGCGTGACAGCCGGTCCGGCCGCGTCGCGCGCGGCTTTCACCAGCGCGATATCCAGGGCCAGATCGTGTCCGAACACCCCCCAGCCGAACTTGATGGCCGTGAACCCGTGACCCAGATACTCCGCCACCGCGCGCTTCATGTCGTCGGGCATCGGCCGGAAGATCGTCGAGGCATACGCCCGAACGCGATCCCGGTACTTCGCCCCCAGCAATCGCCACACCGGCTGCCCCAGCGCCTTGCCCGCGATGTCCCACAGGGCGATGTCGATGCCGCTGATCATCTGCATACCCGCCCCGGATCGGCCGTAGTACGCGGCATAGCGATACATCTTCTCCCACAGCCGCTCGCGCTGCAGCGGATCTTCGCCCAGCAGGGCCGCACGCAGTGGTTCCATCCCGATCTGCCCGCTCGTCGGCGCCTGCACGACCAGCCTGCCGACGTGCGGCTGCGTCTCCACATCCGACCACCCTGTGATCCCTTCGTCGGTCGTGACCTTGACTAAGCTGAGGTAGCGCACGCCGTGCGCTTCGCCCGCTTCGTCGAGGTTGGAGTAGTTCCTGCCGGTGTCGAGGACCATCGCCTCCACGTCGGTGATTTTCACGGACCCTGCTCCTTCCCGAACGTCAGCGCCACTTTCAGCGCCTGCTCATGGCCGCCGCCGGCCGTTGCCAGCGCCTGCCGATATTGTTCTATCGCGAAGCGATGCGTTACCAGTTTTTCCAGGCCCAGCGACGTGTCCGACAGGGCTTCGATCGCGTCATCAAAGCGGTCTTCGTCGTTGCACGAGCCGACGATTTCCAGCTCCTTACACGAGACGCGGAACAAGTCCACCGGCGTGTCGCCCATGATCGGCGAGAACACCACCAGACGACCCTTGGGTCGCAGCAGCATCAGGCCGTCATGCACCGCCCGCGCGGCCCCGACGGCCAGAATCGCCGCGTCGTAACCCAGGTGATCCGCCTTGGACTGCAGCAGTTCCGTCGTGCTTCGCGAGTTTCGCGTGTTGACGACCGTGCCTGCCGCGTGCGACAGGCGAAAATCATGGTGGCCGGCCACCACCAGTCTCGCCAGCGGCCGGCGCCGCGCCAGCAGCGACATCAGGATGCCGAACGGTCCGTCACCCAGAATCAGCAGCCGTCCGCCGGCCGGCACGCGCGCCTGGGCCAGCGCCTGCAGGCAGACGCACACCGGCTCAGCGAGGGCGGCCAGTTCGAACGGCATGGTCGCGGGCACAACGCGGGCCCGGTCCGCCCGCACCACGTAATACTCGGCAAACGTGCCCGGCATCGTCAGGCCGAAGTGACGCATTGACGCGCACATATGCCCACGACCGCTGCGGCAGTCATGGCACGACCCGCACGGATGCACCGGATGCGTCGCCACATGATCGCCCACCCGAAACCCCCGCGTGTTGCGGCCCAGTTTCGCCACCACGCCGGCCCCTTCGTGGCCGATCACCATCGGCAGCGCGATGCCGAAGGGGTTGCAGCGGATGTCATGCAGATCCGAGGTGCAGATCACCGCCGCGCCTGTGCGGATCAGCAACTGATCGTCATCAATCGGCGGAATGTCCGCTTCGATCAGGACCACTCGATCCGCAGCCTGGAGCTGCAAAGCTTTCATGGGGATGAAACTCATAGCCCGCCGCAAGTCACGGCAGGACGTTGAAGGGCTTGATCGCTCCGCGCCCGCGCATCGGGATGAAACATTCGGCATACGCGCAGCCGACCTGCGCGCCCCAATACGCGTCCGGCAGCTTGCAGAGCTGATCGAACCCGTGGTCCACCGCGGTCCGCATCGCCTGCTCCTGCGACGCATGTCGCATGAGCAGCTCGATCTTCCGCTGCTCGTAGTCGCTGATATCCACGAAATGCGTTGGCATGAAGTCGAACGGACCGTGCGGCAGCACGGTGAAGACGGCTGGATGCGACGTCAGCGGGGATGAGGCTGTCCGTAGCACGGGAAGGCACGACTGCATCGCGCAATGTCGTACCAGAGCGTGCGTGGTGATGTGGTCCTGGTTGTAGTCTTCATGGTGATGCGTGAGGATCAGGTCAGCCCGGGTTCTGCGGATGGCTTCGATAAGGGCCAGGCGGACCGCCGGCGTGTCATACAGATATTCATCCAGCTCACCGAGGCTGATGACCGGAGCATCGACGCCCGCTGCCAAGGCCGCCATCTCCTCGTGGCGAATACGGGCCGCCTCCGCCCGCTCGATGGTCGGGCGTTGCACGAAACCCGCCGAGCCGTCGGTCAGCGTGACGAACGCCAGGCGGTCGCCGCGATCGCGGCACTTGAGCATCGTGCCCAGGCAGCGCATCTCATCATCCTGATGGGCCATGATGGACACAACGTTCATGTGGCCGCTCCTGATCGTCCTCCAACAACGCACGGTGAAATGTACCATGTATGCGTAACCCGGGTGGCGCTGGCGTCAAGGAATGCGCATGGTCATCGATGTGCACTGTCACGCGTGGAGATACCCCCAGGATTTCAGCGAGGAGTTCCGCCGCCAGGCCTGCCTGTCCCGCGCGGGAGTGGAGGTTGACCTGACTACGCACCACGAGCAGTACGCGCGGGCCGCCCCGCCCGGGACGCGCACCATCGTCTTTGGCGGCAAGGCCCGGCAGGCGGGTCTCTGGGTCGACGACGCGTTCGTCGCCGCCTGCGTCGCCCGGTATGCCGACCATCTCATCGGCTTCATGGCTGTCGATCCGACCCAGGATCACTGGCAGGATGAAATGCGTCGCGGCCGCGAGGAGCTTGGTCTGCGCGGCATCAAGCTCCTGCCTATGTACGCCGGATTCCGACCCGATGACCCTTCGCTCCACCCGCTCTGGGATTACGCCCAGAAGCATCGCCTGCCCGTGCTGCTGCACACCGGCACCACCTTCGTCGCCCAGGCCCCGCTCGACTGCACCCTGCCCCGCCGCATCGACCCGGTGGCCGCACGCTACCCCGAACTCAAGATCATCCTGGCCCACCTGGGACACCCTTACGAGGGCGAGTGCGTCGCCGTCATCCGCAAACATCCCAACGTCTACACCGATGTCAGCGCCCTGCACTATCGGCCGTTCCAGCTTTATCACAGCCTCATGCTGGTGCAGGAATACGGCGTGTGGTCGAAGCTGCTGTTCGGCAGCGACTATCCCTTCACCACCGTCAATGCCAGCATCGAAGGCCTGCGCAAGCTCAACGACATGCTCGATGGCACCCGCCTGCCCCGCCTCGACGCCCAGGCCGTCGAATCGATGATCCATCGCGACAGTCTCGCCCTGCTGGGGCTGACGTAAACCAAGGAGACCGCCGTGTTCGCCAGCGACGCTGAACGATTCGCCTTCATCAGACAGCATCTGTACGTCGCCGCGGTGTGCGATATTCTCGACAGCCTCGGGCACCGCGAGCAGGCGATGCACCAGCGCCTGCGGCCGCTGCTGCCCGACCCGCGGAACTGCGGCTTTGTCGGCCGGGCCCGCACGTTCCGGTGGATGGAAACCGACTACACCGTGGACGACGACCCCTACGGCTGCGAGATCGAGGCCGTCGATTCGCTGCGGCCCGGCGATGTGGCCGTCCACTCCACCGACCACGGCGGTACCAACGCCCCCTGGGGTGAATTGTTGAGTACCGTCGCCCAGCGCAATGGAGCGGTCGGCTGCGTCTGTGACAGCCAGATCCGTGACTGCGTGCGCATCATGCGGCTCGGATTCCCCGTCTACTACGCCGGTATCCGCCCGCTTGACTCCCTCGGCCGCGGACGCGTCATGGCCTATGACGTACCCGTTCGCTGCGGCGACGTACTCGTGCATCCCGGCGACCTGGTCTTCGCGGACTTCGACGGCATCGTCGTCGTTCCCCGGTCTGTCGAAGACGAAGTCCTTCGCCTGGCCCGCGAGAAGGCTTCCAGTGAATCGCAGTCGCGCGCGGAGCTTGCGGCTGGCAGGTCGCTCCGCGAAGTGTACGACAAGTATGGCGTGCTTTAAACGGCCGGGATCGGCTCGCTACAATCGCCGCATGCCCACAGGAGCAAGTCACAGATCTTCCTCGCCGCCTCTGCTCCATCGAATCGTCATGCTCGACCCCGCGCGACTCATGGAGCGCAAGGACGAGTATCTGGCCTTGC
>CAZNBS010000300.1:0-2591 GCA_964570955.1 uncultured Burkholderiales bacterium
CCATCGTCAGGGGCGCTGCCTCAACCGGGAAGGATGGCCCTGATCGGACGCTTACTTCTGACCGATATTGCCACCGGATGGACAGAGGCGGCTCCGCTGGTCGTGCGCGAGGGATCCCTGGTGGTGGAGACACTGGAGCGAATTCGCGCCGGATTGCCCTTCGCGCTACGAGCGCTGGACGTGGACAACGGCACCGAATTCGTGAACGACAAGCTGATCGAGTACTGTCTCGGCCGTGGAATCGAGCTAACGCGATCCCGGCCGTATCGCAAGAACGATCAAGCCTGGATAGAGCAGAAAAACGGCGCCGTGGTTCGGAAGCTCTTGGGGTATCGACGCTTTGAGGGTCTTGCGGCCGCTCGGGCGATGACGCGCCTGTACGGCGCGTCGCGGCTGTTCGTGAACTTCTTCCAGCCATCATTCAAGCTGGCGGCCAAACACCGTGATGGCGCGAAGGTCACCAAGCGGTATCACCCGCCGCAGACGCCATGTGAACGACTCCTGCAGTCGGACAGCATCTCCATAGCGACCAAGGCAACGTTGCGGGAGATCTCCGCGAGCCTCGACCCCCTTAAGCTCCTGGAGGAAACGCGAGCGGTGCAGGCGTATCTGGCGGCGCTGGCTGATGGTGAATCGCCACCGACTTCCCCCGAGCCGCCTGACCTGGCGGCATTCGTGGCAAGCCTATCGAGCGGCTGGCGCTTGGGCGAGATCCGTCCGACGTTCTCGGTTCAGGCAAAGCCGAAGTACCTGCGGGGAATAGAAATCGCATCCGAGCCCGGTCGAATCGCCAATCCAACGGTCGCGTCGCCGGTGTCTTCAGCTATTGCGATTCCCAAGTCGCAGGAGAAGCCACAACCGCTCTACGCCAAGCGCGGGGAGGCCCGTGTCCAGGCGCTTCGCATGGTGTGGCCGATCGTCACCCGGCGGCTCGAAGACCGACCCAACATCAATGCCTCGCAGCTGTTTGACGAGTTGTGCATTCAGTTTCCAGGTCGGTTTACCCGCAAGCAATACAGGACTCTTCTCCGACACGTCAATCGCTGGCGTCGAGATGCTCGCGAACGCGGAGTCGTGATTGGACCAAAGACTTATCGGCTAAGTGACAAGCCCCGTGGTCGGCGTCCGAAGGTGTTCAAGGAGCACTGGGAGGAAATGACCCGCTGTCTGGAGGAGCGACCTGACCAAACTGCGCTCGAGCTTCTCGTCGAGTTCCAGGCACGCTACCCTGGCCGGTATAAGCTGCAACAGCTGCACACGTTGCAGGAGCGAGTCAGGACATGGCGGCGAGAGGCCATTCAGCGCCTCATCAATGCGATGACGAGTAACATCCTTGGTGAGGCGGCCGGTAACAAAATTACGTGAGGCAACACGACAGTGGGGGCCGACGCAGAACCAAAGGCTGCGCGTCCATGAGCGACTCGGCCGGCGCTGTGACAGCGACCCGCGACTGACTTGATCGGAGCTGCGCGCAGCGCGCCACCGCCGAACGAAGGCTCGGCGCACGAAATCCCCTGCCCTCGCCGAGGACGACTGCCTTGCGAAACGGCACGAGCTTCGGGGAGGCAAGGCGAACGCCGGTCGAGAGGGCGTCGACGTTGCCACGCACGCGCGCTGCGCCCTCAGCGACACGCGAACGCTCGGGAAGGCACGGCCTGACGGCACTTTGATTCATGACGACTGACCCGACGCCCAACGCGCCGGTTGACCGGCCACCGAGGAGCGCGGCGACGAGGGTACCCACCAGCGCAGCTGGTGGGTGGTCCGGTCGAACCGGATGTTAGGGCGCTCTCGCGGCGAGTGCACAGTTGATCCCATTGCCGACATCTACAACTAGTTTCGACCAACGGTTGTACTCGGATTCCAAGAGCACGGCCGCAGCCGTCTGCGGATAGGTAACTCCCTTATGGGTGAACGCGGGAAACCGAAGCTCATGAGGCTCCGCGACATCATCAGTCCAGTTTTCGCTTAGGGTTGGGCGGACAATGCTGCTGTGTTTCCCGCGGTTGGATAGAGCGGCGATATGAGTGAAATTGCGGCTGTTTGCGCCCTCTGAGAGAAGTGCCTTTACTTGCTGTTCATCCGCTTTCCAGGTCGGAAGGTTCAGAAGAGCAACGGTTCCGATACTAGCTTCGGCAATACTAGGTTTCCGTAGATTCATTCCGAAGGAGTAGTACACCGCGTGCGCAAGAATGTCAGCGAGCGCGTGGATGCTCTGAACGCACGCAAGCACATGCGCTCCTGCCTCAAACATTACCTGATTGAATCTCTCCCGTGGCCCTTCGTCTTTCCCGAACAGAACTTGTAGGAGCGAGACGTCCACAAGATGTGCGTCCCTGAACTCACGCAGAAGACGCGTGGCTTCCTGATAATGAAATGCTGCGAAGTACTTACGCTCGACTACGGAGTTGAGACAGGGCGCAACTAGCTCGCGCTGACGCGGTCCGTAGAGGCGCTGCACGTGCTCCCGGGTCTGGCTGATATGCCAGCGTGTCATAAGCGCCCTAACGTCCCGCTTCACCGGCGCGGGGGGGGGGGGGGGGCCGCCCCCCGGGGGGGGGGGCGGGGGGGCCGGCGGGGGGGGCGCCACA
>CAZNBS010000300.1:2601-5644 GCA_964570955.1 uncultured Burkholderiales bacterium
CCGGCCCGCCCCCCGGGGGCCACCGCCCGCGGCCCCCGCGTCCGTGTGCAAGCGGCGGTTAGACCCAACTTGGCTCATGTGAAGACTTTCTCCGGGAACGAGTTGTGAGGAACCACGCGCGCGAGGGCACCGCGGCTTCCGGAAACGTGACAACTACCGCCCTTCGGAACATCGACCCGCACGGACTGCTGCGTCGTGCTCGCTGCGTCGATAACCGTTTTCAGTTCTTCCTCGCTGAGGCAGCAAATGGTAACCGGGCCGCACACGAGGCAGACGTAGACTTTGTCACCAGACTTCAAAGCTGAACGGAGCGCCTGGAGCTCGTCGGGCTGAAACACGAACGTCCACGGTTGTGTCTTGTTCGTCCGGTACTTCACGAACGCCTGTCGATCGGTGTTGATCAGGTAATGCCCGTATCGGTTACTCGCCCGGTTCAGCGCCTTGAACGACTTGTGTTCGACGATCTGCATCAGCGCTGGGCCGTGGAATCGGTCTTGCTCTTGAATTTTCATGCCTCCCTCCGATGATTGCGTGGTTGGGTCTAACGCTCGCGCTGAGCCGCCGCCGAGGAGCAAAGCGACGAAGGAACCGCCAGCGCGCGAAGCCCGCTGGCGGCGGTCGGCTCGAGCGCGTGGTTGGGCGGCATTGGCCTCGATTGGTTACCGGATCACGTCGTTCGCTCGAAGCAGAATCGATCTCGGATCGCGACGCCGAGGGCCTTCGACAGGTCGACGGGCTTCGCGCCCTTCAGGAGGTGCGCCACGTAGGAGCCGCCGCGGCAGCAGGTATCCGGCAAACTTGGCTCGTAGCTTGCGCTCGATCATCGTCCGTGGCAGCTGCTTAAGGGCGGCGTGCGCGCGTGTGAGTGCCCGACGCGTGGGGTCGAGGCGGTGCGAGCGTCAGCTCGCCATCCCGGCGCACCTCGCTCCGCAGCCACGCGACCAACGCCTGGACGGCATCGCTTCCGGCAACCTGGCGCCTCAGGACGATGAAGAAGGTGCTCACGTTCACTGCCATGTCGAGGCCGAAAGGAGCACACAGGACCCCATCGCGGAGGTAATCGGTAAGGTGCGGCCGCGCGCCCATTGCGACGCCGTTGCCTGCGATTACCGCCGGAATCAGTTGGTCGTAATGCGAGAAAAATCGCAGCGTGCTCGCCGGCTCGATTGCGGGGATCTTCATCGCGTCGAACCAGGCGTCCCATTCCGACCACGGCCGTCCATCGCGGACGGTCTCGTAATCCAGTCGGACGTGGTGCACAAGATCGGCGGGACTCCGCAGTGGGTACGCTGGATCCCGCGCAAGCTCCGGTGAACACACCGGGAAGATGTCACAGTCGACCAGCCGCTCTCCGTTTGGCGCGTCCGCGCCGCGAGTGACAGGCAGGATCGCGATGTCCATGTGCTCGCGCTCGAGATCGGGTTTGTCGTTGCTCGCGGTGATGCACACATCAATCCCGGGATGCAGGTGATAGAACCGGGGCAGCCGCGGTGCGAGCCAGAGCGACGCGAGCGCCGTCGTGGTCGCGACCGCCAGCGCGCTGCCTGAACCAGCAATGCGATTCGCGGCGGCGTCGATCAGCGCCAGCGCGTCGTCGGTGGCGCGATAGAGCTCCTCGCCCGCGCGAGTCAGCCGCAGCCCACGGTGCACGCGCTGAAACAGCGGTTTCCCAATCTGGTCTTCGAGCGTCTTGATCTCGCGGCTGATCGCTGACTGAGTGACGTGCAGCTCTTGCGCCGCGCGAGTGAAGCTCAAGTGTCGCGCGGCAGAGCGGAAGCCTCGAAGCAGATCGAGCGATAACCGCGGTTGCCGGCGCCCATCCATTCCTTTACCTCAACGCAGGGATACGAAAAGGTCGCTTGAGAGGGACGCTCCCCCCGTCAACAATCATCGCGCAGTCTAGAGCAACCGTCCTGCCCCCGGGGTGGGTCGACTACCAGGAACTCCAAGGAGACCCACATGAACACTCGCAGGCTCATCGCGGACTGTCGCAGAAACTATGTGGCCGCCGGGAAGCCGTTTGCCGACCTCGCCGCGCTGGAGGCCTGGGCAAGGCCGATCGTGATTCGCTCGGTGTGGCTCGACTTCTGCTATCCGGCGACCACCAGGGAGCTGGTTTCCACGGTCGAACGGCTCCACTCGGCGTATTCGAGCGGCATGCAGATTCGCACACTGCATCCGGGAGAAGGGGAATGCGTCCTGGCAGCGGGTCACTCGAGCCCACTTCCAGCTCACGTAGCCAGCATGCGGGCCGACGCCGAACACCTCGCCACCGACGAATTCGGCCGAGGAAAGCTGCCCTGACTCGGTCGCGCTGTCGCAAACGGTGGCTTGCCGTGCCTGCGCTAGCCACCGAATTCTCAGCACGGCGGCCAAGAGCGGTGTGCTCGCAAGCGAGCCCGGCGTTAGCGCGCGAAAGCAAGGGGTCATGCGCAATCACAAGCATCTCGCGGCCGCCGCGGCGCTGGTCGTCGTAACTACCGCCACAGCGCCGGATCGGTTGAAGGGGTCCGAAGTCAGCACACTCGCGGGCGGTCTTCCCGCCAGAGTCGCGACGCTGCAGCACAACCCACAGTTCATCCTGGAGGCGGTTGCAGGGCGCATGGGAGTACGCCTTCGGCCCGATATTGCACCACCGGTGATCCTGCTCGAGAGCAGAACCCCTCTGCAGCGCCTACAGGCGGCCGTCGAGAAGCAGTGGGGATTCTGGCCGCCCGTGTTTGTCACCATGTACGCGACAGCGAGCAACGAGGTCTACCTGATCGACGATGCGGCGCTTTACGAGCGATACGCGACTACGCCCGATGATTCGCTCGAGCACGAGCTCGTCCATTACATACAGGCCAATTACCGCAAGGATCGCTTGGACACCGACTGGTCCGAGACCGAAGCGGTGGCGGTCCAGATCTGGTTCAGGGAGGAGTTCATGGCATCGAGACTCTCCTCGCGACCCTTCAGGGTCCTCCACGTCAACGTTGACAAGAAGCCGCATCAGTCACCGAACCTATGACGCCCAACGCTCGCGCTGAGCCGCCGCCGAGGC
>CAZNBS010000301.1:0-5625 GCA_964570955.1 uncultured Burkholderiales bacterium
GGCATCGATCTCCGAACGCATGCGCAGCGCACGGCCCTCGGCCACGCTCGTGGCGACGGCGCGGTGCTCGATCGCGGCCTGGCGCGCACGCAGCGCGCGCACGGCGGTGGCGACGTCAGCGGGGAGACTGGCGAGAGCATAGAGGCGCTGGTAGCCGCCGCGGACGGGGCTCTCGGTGCCGTGCCAACATTCGGCCGCGGCGCGACGGTCGGCGCTCCTGCGGTGCATGTCCATCGCCGCGGCAATTTCTGTTGCCGTCGCGGGCGGCGCCGACATCGAAGAAGAAATCCCAGCGGCATCGCTGCCGCCGGGCAAGGCTGCGAGTACTGTCGAGCTCGCAGCCGCCGGGGTGGAGGAGGTACCGCCGGCATTGTTGGCTGAGGGGCGAGGAGCACTCGCCGTGATATCGTGGACAGCTCCACCCAACCCACTCACCACGGGAGGCTCCTCATGGCAGAAAAGAAGCCAGTCCTGATTGACCAGTTTGGAGCCAAGCGCGCTGCGCTCGGCCTGGTCGAAATCATGATCGATGACGTCCGAGGACAGCGGCATGCGTTCTCGCTCCTACCGTCTCGAGTGCGTGCCATCGGGGATTTCATCCTGCGATACGCCGTAGGAAACGACGCTCTTGAGCTGTCATGGGCGGCATCGGTGCCCAAGTCGCCAGCCGAGAAAGTGGTGCTCGCGCGCGTGCACACTGTGGCCCGAAGCCAATCAGCTGGATACGCGGTGTACCTTGATCAGGTTGAGCGGTGCGTCGTGCTCGCCGTGAAGGAGGGCGACGGCTCTGCTGCTGACGTGGTGATGACGCCGCAGGACGCGCGCCAGTTGATTGAGCGTCTTCAGGTTGCTTTGGCGACGATAGAGTCCGGCGACGCGACGAAGCAGTAGTCATTTCCCCTCCCGCAGGTACGTGCGAATGGCCTTTTCCTGGCCGGCGAGCTGGTCGCGCATCTGCTTGATGCGCCCGAGCTCGGCGAGCAGCACATCCTTGCCGACGGCCACTCGGCAGCCGCGCTTCGCGGCGAAGAAGTTGAGCAGCGCATAGCTCTCGGTCGCCGCATCGAACGCGATCGCGCGCTCCAGCGTGATGTGGCGCGACTCGTCCGATTCGGCCGTGTACTTGTTGAGCACGTGCAGCGTCTGCTCGTAGCCGAGGAGCTCTGTCATGCGTGCTGCGACATAGGGGCGCTCGTAGGCGCATTCCTTGAGCGCCTTGCTCATCACGTGGGCGATCTCGCGCGCGTAGCTCATCGCCCCGGGGGCGAGCGGCACAGGCGTCGGAATCTGGGCGAACAGATCCAGGGTGAGAAGGTCGCGTGCGCGGGTCACGCCACCTCCGCTGAGCTCGGATCAGCTGGGACGCGGGTGAAATCCCGCATGTAGCCTCGGGCAGCAAGCGCAAACAGATCGGCGTCGGTTAACTCATCGGCGGCGGCTTTGCCAGCAAGCTCTTCGAACGTGCGGCGAAACTGCGTGAGCAGGTGCTCTTCGTGGTCGCACAAAGTGACGGAAATTACGCGCCGGCGCATGTCAAGCCGCCTCGTGCGTTTTGACGTTGCATCCAAGGATGCCGCTGATATTCTTCGCCCTGTAGCGGCCGAGCCCACGTTCACCGCGGCCGCTCTTCGGGCTGCCGTCCTCGTGATACCGCGAGGGCCAGATTTCATTAGGGCGACAACCGATGGCGGCGGCGATGATTGCCTCGGCCTTCGGATATGGGCGATTGAGTGCTTGATTCAGCGCTGTCGGCGCATAGCGGTGCAGGCGCGAGAGTCGCCGAAAACTCGTGCCGCGTTCCCACAATGCGGCCGTGATGTAGGCGCGAGACCAGTCCTTGGTGGCTGTTTTTTTTGGAGTGTCGAAAGTATTCATGGATATGGACATTAGCATCCAATCGGGAGAATAGTCAACTCGATTGGTGCAAGTAAGGTCGTCGATTGGATTTTCGTAAACGGCTCCCCGGGATTTGAGGCTAATAAAACCTCCTTCCGATTCAACTAAAGTCATTGAAAAGTGAGCGAAAAACAAAAAAACAGGAGAAGATTGCACCGGCCCTCTGATGCGCCAAGCTTGGGGGGCGAAAGCGCGACGTTGGCAGCCCGTTTGCGAGCGGCAAGGGAGAGACTCGGCTACAGCCAGGATTCATTTGCATCCCTGATAGAGATGCCATTGCCGTCCCTGAAGAACTACGAAGAAGAGAAACGCGCCCCAGGCGCGGGCTCAATGGAGAAATTCGTGAAGGGAGGGATCAACGCCAACTGGTTACTCGCCGGAATAACACCGATGCTTTTGGCTGAACGGTCTCTAGCTGGCGATGTGGCCGATCATGTTTTTCGAGGTCCTGAGCACTGCCAAAATTGCAGAGATATTTACGCGATGAAGGCGGGGGCAAGGTTAAGTCATCAGTTCACGCTGCTCGATTCAATCTACCTCTTGGAATGCGCGCTGTTCGTCTCAGCCTCAAGCGAGCAATTGTCGTTGGACCACGAACGCCAGGTGAGGCTTGCATTTCGCACCTACATCCTTTTATCGATGCTGAGTGACGGAGACGAAGCTGTCGCCGACTCGGTGAAACAAGACAAAGAAATCGCTTATTCCCTTGTCCGTTTAGCGCATGTCCTTGGACCACTGGAGTGATGGAAGTTAAGGGGGGAACGGTTATGCCGATTATCAGAAGTCCTAAGCGTCGCACGGTATCGGTTTTCACGTTGCTCAGCCTCACCGTGGCGAGCACATCGGCAGTGGAAGTCGACCCAGTTACCGAATGCTTACGCACTCGACAGTGCGTAATAACCGTCACCGGAGCGCTCACCAACACACCTGCCATGACATTGGTAATTTCTCGCAGCGTGTGGAGTAACTGGTCGCCCGAACAAAGAACTGCGGTAAGAGCTAAGCTAGGAAGCGAAGCATTGAAAGCGCGATCTCAACCGGAGCGCTATACGGACATTCCGCCGAAGGCACCCGCCTACAGGAAAGTATTGGCAACGATCCAAACTCTAGACCGGTACACGGTGATGGTGTCTGACACCGACGGACGGTCAAAGCCACTACAGTTCACTGCGCAGGCAGCGAGCGGCTCGCTTCCAATTCGGAAACTAGTCGTTCCAAATGATCCGGCGGTGCGGCTCACGATTCGTCCCATGATCCGTTCAGGACTGCATGATCCCGACAGCCTGCAAGACTTCCAGGTGCTCGCGATCAGTCCTCTACGGAAAGACCCGAGTATCTCAGAGGTCGTTGTTGGATATCGAGCGCGGAATCGGCTCGGCGCGCTTGGCTACGAGGAATCGACCTTCTTCATGTCGTATTCCGAAGCCAAAAAGCAGTGGAGCATTATCCAAGTTCGCCCTCGTTAGGGTCTCCCGCACCTTCCTGTGGATAACTTTTTCGGCCGCCGGTCTTTCGAGATTTCCCGTGTTCACTCGGTTCAGGAGAAAAGCTCGTAGCGACAATAAGATATGGAAAGCCCGGCGCAACAGCGAAAGACCGGCGCTTACGCCGGTCTTCGCCCCGGAAAGCGCCGGCGTCTCCTTCATATTATGTCGCTGATCTAGCGTGCGATTCTGCTATTTGCGCCCGTGTCAAACCATGTGGCGCCGCCGGTTCTTCCGGGCATCATTGGCCCGATTTCCATTGCAAACCATGTGACGCGACCATGACGGTGGAATAGTATGGTCGCGATTGGGTAAGAGCCTGATGCTTTTGGTCTTTCTCTCCCCCCAATCCCCGCTGATCCCGCCAAATCCCGGCTCGTCCCGTAATATCAAACCATCTGTCGCGTCAGATCTGAATCATCGCGTCAACTGGTCGTTGCACGTTTTCTTCGGGCCGTTCTCTTGCGGCCCGGTTTCGCGTACCCCTCCCGCACGAGCAGTAGCGGTACCGGTGTGTCGTGCAACACGCGCTCGGCATCACTGCCGAGAAGCAGGCGGTTGAATCCGCGCCTGCCGTGCGTGCCCATCACGATCAGATCTGCGTGCCATCTTCTCGCTTCATCGAGAATCACATCGGACACGCGCCGGCCGCGGGTTGGCAACACGCAGCCCTGTGCGCGCACGCCCTTTTTGCCTGCGAACGATATCCCATTCTCAACGAACTTCTCTCCGCGCTCCCGCATGATCCTAAGAACATCGTTCATCTGCGCGTAGCCCACGCCCTCGCTGCCTAATCCCAGCGTCTCGTCCAATACGTTCAAAAACAACAGTCGCGCGCCTTCGGTTTTCGCGAGACCTATCGCTTGGGTTTGTCCGGCTTCCGATGCTGCGCCGCCCTCCACAGGAACGAGAATTCGTCGGTACATGTGTGTACTCCCCTCCAATAATCAAACTCTCTTCGCGTAAGCCGAAAAACGAGCCCGGGTGCCGGCGGGAACCTCGGTCCCAGACGGCGCACGGGCGATCAATAAGCTTCCTGCGGGCGCCTCCTCCTTCACTTCGCGCGGCCAGGGCCGCTCGACGAGGAACCTCGCGGCGTCGGCACGTGTTGGCGGCCGTAGCCATGCTCGACGCGCAACACGGGGCAGCTTCCCGCTCTTTAGAGACCGACCAGCGTGTTCAACCGAGTTCATGACGAAGCCCTCGTTTTGTGACCTGCGTCGGTCACGCCGCAATCATCATGCCTTGACCTTGGGGCGGGGCGGCAAATGTCGAGACTCATAGTCAGCGGCGGCGCGTACCGAGATGGGTGCGCGCGCACGGCAACACGAGAAACAGCGTGGGCAGGTATAACGAACTTGCCCGAACGACATCGCTCGCGGTCAGGACTCGTTCGAGGTCGTAGCTACGGGCCAGCAAATTCCTACGACACGATCCGCTATCGCGCCGCGGCAGATCGGCGCAGCGGGTGCCGGTGCCGAAGCCCCATGCCCCGGAGCGGGGTGCGGTGATTCCGGCGTCGGACGCAAGAGCGCTGGTGGCGTATCTTCTGTCGCGTAAGCGGGCGATGCCCAGGGAGCGGCCGACCGCGCTCGCCGTGGCAGCAAGACAGGCGATACCTGCGACAGCGGAAGCGGCGAGGCCGCTTGCTCCGTGACTATCGCGGCGGTGCCCCCCGGGTTCGATGCGGCCGAGGGAACCAGTTTCTCGTCACCGACTGAGGCTACCTGCCGCGGCGCGGGACGTGGGTGTCCCTGGCGTATTTCCGTCGCTGCAGGCAAATCCGGTGGTAGCCTCGGCCGATCCCACCCGGATGGGCGGAATGGTATGTCGCCGTGCTGTTGAAACCGCAGCCGGAATTCGCGACCGCGCCGACCTGCGCCGAACAGTCCATGCGGCAACACGGAGCGCCGGCGCAACGCCCGTGCAGCGAGGAAGCCGCGGGTGCTGTGCGGTTCATATTCGAACGTCGTCATCGAGACGTCCGAGCCGATACCGATCGCGCGGCGCGCGTCGATAGGTCAGATCGAGCGCGGGCACGTCCGCTGCATCGTGTTTATGCGCTTTGGTGCACGCGCGGATTGCAACGAGCATGCGGCCCGCGCCCGAGCAAAGCCCAAGAGCGCGCGCGCGCCGCGCCCGAATGGACCGAGGCGGTCACGCGCATCGCCGACGGTGGCATATCGGACGAAGTCTACGAGCGCGCTCGGCGGCAGTTCAGCGAGAAGGAACTCGTCGACCTCAC
>CAZNBS010000302.1:0-5580 GCA_964570955.1 uncultured Burkholderiales bacterium
GTCGCCAAAATACGCCGGCGCCCCGCGTACGAGGTAGCGTTCACTTGCCGGCGCATTTCGGTAGGTGGTTCCCTCGCGCGTGACCAATCCGATCGCGGCCAACGCCGCCAGGAGCGTGCCGAGGCGGTTCGCGGCAACACCGGTCGCTTCCATCAGCGCTTCCAGCGTCTTCCCGTGACCGGCGAGATGACCGAACAGATCGATGTTCAACGCCGAGAACAGCGCTTTCGACGCCATGAAGCCGTAGGCGATACGGGAGATGTCTCGTACATCCGTAAGCGGTGTCGTCACGAAGTGTGCCTCTCACCTGATGCGGCCGAGTGCGCCACGATACTGCCTCAGCGTTCCAGCGTGCAGTCAGAACATCGAGTTCGGATTCGCCGATTGGGCCGGAACGACCTGCAGCACATCCCAGTGCTCGACGACCTTGCCTTCGGCGTCCACGCGGAAGATGTCGATCCCGGCCCAGTCCTTGTTCTCGTCGCCCGGCCACTCTTGATGGCAATGCAGCACAACGTAGTCTCCTTCGGCGATGACCCGCTTGAAATGGACGCGCTTGTCAGGATAGTCGCGAGCCATCCGTTCGAAGTACTCGATGAAGCCTTGCTTGCCATCCCTCACATGGGGATTGTGCTGCATGTAGCCTGCCCCTGCATACCGCTCGATTGCCTCGGCGGGTCTGCCTTGATTGAACATCAGATCGTAGAACGCGACCACGTTCCGCTTGTTGCGCTCCAACGCTTCACTGCTCATGTGGATCTCCCGGGTGTGGCTGACCGATATCACGACATGATGCCTTCCAGGCGGGAAAAGTCCACGCGCGCGCCTCCGCACCAGCGGAGCGCTGCGTCGTGCGGGAGCTGTTGTCCATGGAGGAAAACGTGCCACCCGGATGCGCGATGCGGGAACCGGCGCAACCTGGCGTCGAGGCCGTCGTGAGGAGACAGCCCATACCAGGGTCACTCCAAGCCTCTGGCAATCAACCGGAGGTTATAGAAGAATGCAGAGGCGGTCTCAGGTATCGCGCTTGCCGTGTGAGCGTCAATCGGGGCGAGAGCATCCGGCAAGGCATGCCCGACAGGAGAAGGAGGAGATGCCCGCATGAGCAACGCACGTGAGAAGAATCGTTGGCCCGCCCTTCCCTACGCCGACTGGGCCGACACCTGCACCGCGATCCATCTATGGACGCAGATCGTCGGCAAGTACCGCCTGACGCACACACCCTGGGTGAATCACTCCTGGCACGCAACGCTCTACGTGACGGCACGCGGCCTCACGACGGGGCCAGTGCCTGACGGAGAAGGCGCCATAACGCTGACCTTCGACTTCCGGGAGCACGCGCTGATCGGGGAAACGCTCGGCATGCGCGATAGCTTTGCGCTGAAGGCGATGAGCGTCGCCGATTTCCTGAACCGGACCACTGCATTGGTCGAACGGCTCGGCGGGTACATGCACATCCATGGCACGCCAAGCGAAATCCCCGACGCGATACCTTTTGCCCAGGACAGTGCACCCCGTCCCTACGATCGGCAGGCGGTCGAGCGATTCCACCAGGCCTTGGTGATGATCCAACAGGTGTTCGAACGGTTCCGCACCGGGTTCCTCGGCAAGGTTTCGCCGGTGCACCTGTTCTGGGGATCCTTCGATCTGGCCGTGACCCGATTCTCGGGCCGTAAGGCGCCGCTGCATCCGGGCGGGGTCCCGGCCTTGCCCGATGGCATCACGCAGGAAGCGTATAGCCACGAGGTGTCTTCCGCCGGATTCTGGCCCGGCGGCAGTGGCGTGGACGAACCGATGTTCTATTCCTACGCCTATCCCGTGCCTGACGGATTCGCCGATCGCACCGTCGAACCGGCGGCCGCCCGATTCGACCAAAAACTGCGCGAGTTCGTGCTGCCCTACGAGGCCGTGCGCACCAGCGCGGATCCCGAGGGCGACCTGATGAGATTCCTGCAGGCCACCTACGCGGCAGCGGCCGACCTGGCCGGATGGGATCGGAAGGCGCTCGAATGCGATTTCGGCCTCCCGCGGGTGCCGCGCGACGTGCACGCCAGGCCGTAGTGCATGCAAGATGCCGTGACGACGCGCCGACACGGTTCAAGCGTGCCTGCTTCGATCCTCCAGGAGATCGTCTCTCCATCTCTGCGGCGACATCCCCACCCAGCGCTTGAACGCCCGAGTGAAGTGCGCCGCGTCGCTGTAGCCCAGTGACAGGGCAACACTGGTGATCGAACGGCTGCCGTCTTCCAGCAGGTCGAACGCGCGCCTCTGAACCGCCGAGTCGACCAGCTTCGTGAAGCGCGAGCCCGCAGCTTCGAGCTGACGTTGCAGGGTGCGTTCACTGACGTCGAGCTTGCCGGCGACCCATGCGATGCTCGGCAGACGTTCGGTGAGTTCGAGCTCGATCAACGCCGTCACGGTATCCAGGAGGTCCTCCGGATTCGGTACGTCGAGAGAACGTCCCAGATCGATCGGCCTCGACACCCGGCTGGGCTGAGGCCGCCGGGTTGCGAGCAGTCTGCGGTGGAACACCAGACTTCCTGCGCCCTCGTGAAAGCCGGCGCAGGTGCCAAGCAACTGCTCGAGGCCACTCTTGTCGCGAACCGGCCTTCCGCCGATGAGGATGTGCTCAGGCACCCACTTCCGGCCCAGATACTCCCGGGCACTTTCCATCATGAAACACAGTGCCAGCATCTCGTTCTGCTGCCGCCCCTCCGACGCATAGTCTTTCGAGTCGTAGGACCACGTCACGCGTTCTCCGTCGATGCGCAAGCTGAGGACGGTGGCACTTTGCAGCAGATGAACGAGGCTACGGTTCGCGCGATTAAGAGATTCCAGCAGCGTCGGCACCTGCACGATCCACCGGCCGTAATCACCCAGATCGTCGACAGAGATCAGTTGTCCCAGGCGCACGGCGAACAGCTCGTCGCCCAATTCTCGTGCGCTCTGCAGCAACAGGTTGAAGTGGTCCTTGAGCGGGACGAAGACTTCCGGCGACTGAAGCAGGGAAAACGGCAGATCCGCGCGTGCAAACACGCGCCGGGGGGATCCGCCGGCAGTTGAAATCACGTCAGCGATAGGGCCGAGCGTACCGGCCCGGGTGAAGCCGCGCTTTCTCACTTGCCTGTACCCGTCATTGTGGTGTGAAAGACGTCGGAAATGGGCATGTCATCGGGCAAACGAGAAAACATAATGCCCTCGACAACCCGGCACCGCAACCAACGTCAGGAGGAGATCACGATGCACCCAGCAGAGCATGCCGCATGTCTCGACGCACCCGCGGGATGGACCCGGCGAAGACTGCTGAAGCGGCTGGCCGCGGTCGGACTCGGTGCATCGGCGCTTTCGCTGGTGCGCTTCTCCGGTGCCGCCGGCGCGCCGAGCTTCATGGACGAGCAGGAGTTGGTCACCGGATTGGAGCGCCTGATCTCACAGGCGCGTTCGAGACACCTCGTGGAGTATCGCGTGTTCAAGCTGCGCGGCGCAGACCTGCCCTGGCAGGACCTGAACATGACTGTACGGGCCGGCGACAACGTCACCTTCCTGCTCGGCGGCCGGCTGTGGCTGTCGCGCGAGGCCGATCTCTGGGTCGAGCCGGGCACCGCCTTCCATGTGCGCTGCGGAGGCCGCAAGCCGATGTACAACCCGATGGTCAATCACGGCACGATGGTGGCGCCGCACGCGGGGGGCTTGCAGATTGCACGCGCCCTGGCGGAATGGGAGAACGAGGACGGCGTGCTGTGGACACCTCCCGCCGCCTGTTCGCAGACCGACGTGGAGATCTATGGTGTCGCCCTGAGGTGGAAGGGCGACGCAACGGCCGGGCTGCGCAGTCTATTGGAGAAGGGCGATGTCGGCGGTGTGGTGCGCCGCGAACTGGATCGACGGCTCACCGCGGCGCCCCTGCCTGCGGGATGGCAAAACCACTTCAATGCAGGAGGTGGAGATGTCATCTTCCGGGAAGGCGCACCAGGCCAGATCACGTGCCACGCGCACAAGGCCGGCGGCCTGCTGCAGCATCCTGCCGCGATGCCCCTGGTGCCCGACACGAAGCTGAGCTGGCGTTGGATCATCGAAGAGCTGCCCTCGGTGCTGCCGGAAGATCAGCTGATCGGGCACGACTATCTGTCGATCGGCGTCGAGTTCGATGACGGGCAGGACTTGACCTATCTCTGGAGCCATCAGCTACCCGTAGGAAAAGGGTTTCGCTGCCCGATCCCTCGCTGGGCACCGATCGAAACCCATCTCGTGATCCGCACAGGAACGCGTGGTCTGGGCAGTTGGGTCAACGAGGAGCGTGATGTCTTCGCGGATTACAAGGCGCACGTCGATGGCGAAGCACGCAACATCTTGCGCGTGTGGCTGCTCGCGGTGACGATCTTCCAGCGCCGCGCCGGCATCTGCCGATACGAAGATATACGACTGGAAGGGCCATCCGCTAAGCTGAGGATCCTGTGAGCACGAGATACACCCGCTACAGAAGCGTGGGGTTGTTCCGCCATACCGACCAGGTGAGCGCCGATGCCAGGCACACCCACGCGAAATACGGAAGCATCAACGCAGCCGCCAGACGACTGATGCGCCAGAAGGCCGCCATCGTGGCTGCAATGAGCGCCAGCAGAACCAGCACCTCTGCGAACGCCAACGCGCCATTGCGCCAGACAAAGAACAGCCATGACCACAGGGCGTTTGCGCAAAGCTGCACGATGAAGAGCGTGAGCGCGGTTCTCAGATGGTCGGTGCCCCGCTCGCGCCAAACCAGCCACGCCGCGATGCCCATGAGCAGATAGAGAACGGTCCAGACCGGACCAAAGGCAGATGCCGGCGGCGCCCAACCGGGCCGCACCAACTGCGCATAGAAAGCGCTTGCGTCGACGGAGGCGGCTGCACCGATGCCGGCCGCGACGAACACGATGGCCAGCCAACCCAGGAGGCCGACAAGTTGCGAGCGAGTGGATCGCCTTGACATGGTCTCCGATCTCGAGGGGCGTCAACCTCTGCGCTGTGCTGCACTACCACAATGCGTCAAACGACTCATTTCACCGGGCCGCGCACAATGGGGAGGCCCCGTTGGTTGCGGCTCCGGTGCACTGAAGATCAGGCCCGATCAGCTGCAGCTACCTCCCCACTTGCTCACTGCCATGTTTCCATCGGATCTTACGTCCTGAAACCAGCCGGAATCGGCCTTCGCTGCATACTTTCCTGTCCCACCCGTCGACTTCCACATCCCTCTGTCCTCACCTGGGCCCTGGGAGAACGAAATGCTTTGCGTGTCCCCATCCTTATCACGGCGTGCACAGTGTCCCTGCGTGTACACCTTACCGTCGGGCGTCACCAACGCCGTTCCAGCGCACTGTCCTGTTGCAAGGTGGTAGATGGAATCCTCGCTGGTCAGAATGCTTTCTGCCTGGAAGGTCGTCAAGGTCATCCCATTCCCCAGATCCCGGGTGTCTGCAGCCGTTGTCACGAGGACATCGTACCCAGTGCAAGTATCGGCGTACGCAGTGCCGAAAAGGAAAAGACCGGAAACAGCAACCATCAACCTTTGAAGAGGCTTCTTGGCCTTCATGCGATCCTCCT
>CAZNBS010000303.1:0-5566 GCA_964570955.1 uncultured Burkholderiales bacterium
CCGACCGATCAGTCACTGCCAGCTCGGGCGGCAGCGAGTCGGTGTTCGCGTAGAACGGGAGGTCGGTGCGGCGGCCCTGGCCGAACTCGACCAGCCGGATGGCATAGCGGATCGCGGTGCCGGTGGCGGGAGGCGCGGCGAGGCGCACGCCGGCCTTGTGCAACTCGGTAACCAGCAGCTCGTGGAACGCTGCGCTGAACTCGGTGACCGGCTGGGGCGGGACGACAGCGAACGGGTGGCCGAGGGTTTCGGGTTCGGCGTCGAGCATGGCGCGCGTGGCGAGCGCGATGCTGGCGGCCATCAGTTGCCAGTGCTGGACTGCCTGCACCTCGCGCTGTAGGGAGGTCGGGTGGTTGGTCGGCAGCGGAACCGCGGCGTAGCGGTAGGGGGGCGTGTGGCAGCCCGTCGCGACGAGCGCGAGCGCCAGGAGCGATACGACCGTCGTGGTGCGGCTATTCATCGTCATCGTCCGTCGGGTCGGCTGCGGAAGCGCTGCCCGAGGCCCTCGCCTCCAGCCGGGCGATGGCGCTCTGAGCGCCCTTCTGCTGGTTCGCAGGCGCGAGCGACGCGGCCTTGCGCATCGCTGTCAGGGCGTCGTCGTACTGCGCAGCAGCTTCCAGCACGCGCGCGAGGACTCGGTACGCCTGCCATTGCGTCGGGGACAACTGCGCGGCGAGGCGGGCATGGCGCACTGCATTGGTGTGGTCGCCGCTGCGCGAATAGGCGCGCGCGAGATCGCCATGTGCGCGGCCCGCTTCCGGTTCGAACGACACGACCTTCTGGTAGGCCTCGATGGCCTGCCTGCTCTGTCCCAGTTGCATCTGGCAATCACCCAACGCGCGATAGCCGTTGACGACGCGCTTCGATCCGCCTTCGTCAGCCTCCAGGGCGCGAAGCTCCTGTTCGACCCGTGTCACGACGTTGGCGCAGGCTGCACGGCCCGCTGCCCCCGCCGCCGCCGCGGACTTCAATGCCTGCAGGCGCGCATCCATCTCCTGCTTCGCTCGGGTGTTGCTCACGCCGGTGGCGACGATCGCGCCGACGATGAGCGCCAACGCCGCGATCGCGACGACGAACAGCCGCAGCCGCTTGTTCATCTCCTGCCCTCGTAATTGAGTTGATCCCAGTTCGGAGCCCGGTCGTCCGGGCCGCCTTGCGCACCGGTGGCAGGCGAGGCGGATGCTGGCGGTGCCGCCGGCGTGGCCTGCGCGGGAATCGGTGCCTGCGCAGGAACCGGTACCCGTACCTCAGCCGGCCCGGTTGCTGTGGTGACGCGCGGCGTGGGCGCAGGCGCGTCGCGCAGCGCCGGCTGCGATGCATCCGACGCTGCCGTCGGTGCCATCGCGGCAAAACCGCCCTCCGGAACCTTCCGCGCCGTCACCGTCACGATCAGCTCGGTGCGCACCTTCTCGTCGGATTTGCTGCGGAACAAGACGCCGAGCACCGGTACCCGCGAGATCCACGGCACGGCGCTGGTGGACTGCGTGTCGGTATCCGACACCAGACCGGCAACCGCCCAGGTCTCGCCGTCGCTCGACTCGGTAAGCGTGCGCACCGAACGCTGCTTGAAGCCGGGGACGACCACGCCATCGATAATGATCGCGCGCGAGTTGTCCGGCTCGGTGAACATCTGATCCAGCACGATGCTGATGCGCCCGTCTTCGAGCACCGTGGGCCGTGCCACGATGCGCAGACCGAATTCGATGAACTCGACGTTGTTGAGGACGAGCGCGTTCTGCGTCGGCGTGCCCGGCACGACGGTCTCGACGGGAAGGGGAATGTTCCCGCCCACCAGGAAGCTGGTCGCTTCACCGCTGACCGCCGAGAGGATGGGTTCGGACACCGATTGCGCGGCCCCGGTCTGCTCGAGGGCCTGCAGAAACACCTGCACGGTGGTGGTCCCGCCGACCAGCTTGGCGACCGCATTCAGGCCTCCGAGTGGCACGGGTGGCAGCGAGGTGGTCGGGTTGTTGGGCGGCGTGAACAGCCGGTTGCCGGCGGTCGAGACGGACACGCGCGAACCGTCGATGCGCCAGTTGATGCCCAGTTCCTCGGTGCGATTGCGGTCCACCGCGACGATGCTCATCTTGATCTCGACGCGCGGCTGGTGCGCGACCTCGAGCAGACTCATCACGCGCCCGCCGGCGATCATGACGACGTCCGCGCGCGAGACGTTCTGTCCCAGGTTGCCCTTCGCCGGCGAAATGTCGACCGGAAGCGCAAGCGATCCGCCTCGCCGGGAACTTCCCGTGCCGGTTCGCGAGGCGACGCTGCGACCACCCACTCCGCCCAGGCTGGGGAGAGACAGCGGATCGACCACAGGCTCGAACTCCTCCTCGGCCGTGAGATTGCCTGCCAGCACGCCGCCGCGGTCGCTGATCACCGCGAAATCCGGATTGCCTTCCGCGCGCACGAAGCGGTCGGCCAGTGCGAGCGCCCGGCTCAGCGCGGTAGGCGTGGCGACCTTGCCGCGCAGGACGAACACGCCGTTGACCTCCTCGGCGGTGATCTTCGGATCCACGCGGCGCAGGATGTCCTGCAGTCGTTCCGCCGCCGTGCGCAGGGCGTCCTCGGTCACGAGCAGGTTGATGACGCGGGTGGCCCCCGAGGTCAGTTCCTCGCTGATGCGCGAGCGTTCGCCCTCGGCACCGGACACCGGCTCGCCCGCTGCCGTCCCCTCCGGGCCGCTGATCGGGGCGGATGCGCTGCCGGGCGGGGCGCTGGTGCCACGCTGTGCCGGTCGTTCACGATTCTCGCGCGGATTGGTGCTGATAGTGATCTCGGACTGACCGAAATAGCGCGTGGCGGCCTCGAATGCGCGCTCGACCACGCTCTTGTTGCGCACGATGCCGGTAAGAATGATTGCGTCGGCGTTGGGATCGCTCTCCACGCGGATGCGCGGGTCGAGTTGTTGCAGATGGCGGGCGAGGTGCGTCACGTCGTGCGTGACGATGATCCGGTAGGGCACGATCGCGCCGTTCTTCAGGATCAGTGTCAGGCTGGTGCTGCCGGGGTTGCCGGCGTTGATCAGGATTGCCGTGTTCTTGACGGCAGTCGCTCGCACGATGCCGGGATTTCCCACGGCGATGGTGGCAACCGGACCTGAGGTGTTGAGGATGCGCGAATGGCCGCGCACGATGCGCAGCGTGAAGTTGTCATCGGCGCGCGTGGGCGCGACCGGCAGGGACAGCGACAGAGCAAGAAGGAAGACCAGCAGCGTGCGCATGACTGCCTCTCATGCCTCGCCGACACGGATCACGCCGCGCCGGATGGCCAGATGCACCAGTTCGGCGGTGGTGGTCAGCTGCAGCTTGCGCTTTATGTGGGTCTGGTAGTTGGCGACCGAACGCGGGCTGAGGTCCAGCAGGCGTGCGATCTCGGGGAGGGGACGGCCCTCCGCGATGAGGCGAAAGATCTCGAATTCGCGCGACGAGAGCGACGAGAGCGTGCCGGTGCGGGTGGACACACGCTGCAGGGCGACCTGCTGCATCACTTCCTGCGACAGGAACGGCTTCCCCGCTGCAACCGTGCGCACTGCCTGCACTACGGTGCCCGAGTCGCTGTCGCGTGAGAGGAAGCCAAGTGCGCCGGCGTCGAGTGCGCGCGAGGCGAGATCGCCGTCCGAGCCCGAGGCGAATACCAGCATGGCGGGCGGCGAGGCGGTCTGCGCGAGGCGGCGCGCGACATCCAGCCCTCCTAGTGGCGGCAGGAACACGTCCAGCAGTGCCACGCTGGCCCCCGAACCGTCCGCGCGGGAGAGGAGCTCCGCCGCGTCGCCCGCCTCGCCCACCACCTGCTCGCCGGCCTGCTCCAGGATGTGCCGATAGCCGAAGCGCACCACGGCCTGGGCAGCCGCGATCAGTACGCACACAGGTGTGGAGCGACCGGGACGGACAGTCTCTTCGGATTCGGCGGCAGGTCTCATGTAGTTCTATTTCTATGACGTCCGCGAATCTGGAGGCGCGGATCGCGCGGCGATCCTCCCGGATCGATGCCGCACCCGCATGCTACGTGCGACCGTGCAGGCCGCTAAGGGAGAATGTCTCGAATCCGGACATGAAAAAATCACGAGCCGGTTCAGGAAGTGTTACAGCAATGTGCGGCACGTTCGCCAAGGCTCGATCGGCGTTGCGCACGCTGCATCCTGGCCTACCGACGACCACCGCTACGCGCGGCCTGAATGTCGCCGCGACGGCTGTGCGGACCAAGAAAAAGGCCGGATACCCTGTTAGGCGTTCCGGCCCTGAGCGGCCGATGGCTCGGCCGCGATCGGCTTCTGACTGCGACTAGCGGCGCGGGGTCCGGTCGATGTTGAAGCGCACGCCGACCCAGATGGCGCGCGGGGCGCCGGGCGCGAAGAAGGTCTCGCGTGCCCAGTCGTCGGGGTCGGTCTGGAACTGGTTGTTGGCGTCGAACGGGTTCTCCGCCAGGATCGCGCCGGTCTCGTAGTCGGTATCGAACACGTTGTCCAGGCGTGCGAACACTTCCCAGTTGCGTGCAACGCGGTAGCGCGCGGTCAGGTTGAACACGGCGTAGCCATCCACCTTGCCCGACCCGTCGAAGGTGCGGGTATCGCCGAACTGATCGGTGAAGGTCCCGGCCTTGTGCTCGTTGTTCTCGTTGCCGCGCGCGTACTGCGAGCCGAACAGCGTCATGTCCAGTCCGAGGGTGAGACGCTCGACGGGACGGATGTCCAGGCCGAACTTGAGCTGATGCTCGGGTACACCCGGCAGCTTGTCGCCCTTCTCGACGCGGATCTCGTCATCGGATGCGCATTCGGGCGATTGCCCGCGCGAGCTGTTGTTCTCGCCGAGCAGGCAGGCATCGCTCTCGAAGGTCGCGCGGATATAGGCATAGTTCGCGTACCAGGCCACCTTGCCGTACGCACCCGTGAGCCCCAGTTCCAGGCCCTGCCGCCGCGTCTTGCCGAAGTTGGTGAAATAGCCCGCGCTGGTGCCGGTGCTGACGAACAGGATATCGTCCTTGTTGTCGGCGCGGAAGGCGGACGCCGTCCAGCGGATGCCGTTGTCCAGACGCCCACGCACGCCTCCCTCGAAGGTGTTGGTGACCACCTGATCGAGAAACGGGTCCGCTTGCATGGCGTTGGGCAGACTGCAGGGATTGTCGGGATCTGCGCAGCCCAGTTCGATCGGGCTGGGTGCCCGCGTGCCGCGGTTCCAGCCGCCGAACAGCGTGACGTCGGGACCCTGCAGCCGATGCGTGACGCCGATGCCGGGGTTGAAGCTCTTGTAGGTGTGGTTCGCATCCAGGTTCGGCGCGATGGGGTTGAGCAGGTCCTCGGTCTTGACGCGCGTGAAGTTGTAGCGTGCGGCTGCGGTGATCGCGGTGCGCTCGGTCAGGTTGAAGGTGTCCGCCAGATAGATGGAGTAGGTGGTGGTCGACCCCTCGAGCTCGTTCTCGAGCTCCAACTCCTCCTCCTCGATGACGGCGCGATTCTCGTCCAGAACGCCCTCGGTGGCGGTCTGGCGGAAGTCCGCTTCGCCGCGGTCGGCCGAGATGCCCACCGTGAGCTTGTTGCGCTCGCTCAGGTGGGAGAGCTGGAGCG
>CAZNBS010000304.1:0-5513 GCA_964570955.1 uncultured Burkholderiales bacterium
GCAGGGCGTCTGCGAACCCTCTGCACAGCGCGCGGTCCGATGGGGTCGCTCGGCTGCGCTCTGCCACCAGCTCGAAAACGCGCGTGGCGCTGGCCTTCCCGCGCAGCATGAACCAGCCCAGGTCCCGTACGAGCAGCGTATCGAGCCCATCGACCGCGGCTTCCGATGCCAGAACCTGCGTCCCCAACTTCTTGTTCAGGCTCTGCAGTCGGTTGGCGGTGTTCGGGACCGAACCGACGGGGCGATACTCCCAGTGCGTCCCTGCACCAAGTGTGGTGAGGGAGATCGGCCCGAAGTCCACCCCGATGCGCGTGGGCATCCGGGCCGTCGCATCCCGATTGAAGCGCTCGCTCGCGGCGCGTATCTCGAGCGCGGCCTGGCACGCCCGTTCACGCACTTTCGCGCTCGGCTGCGCTTCCGCCCAGACCGCCAGCATCGAGTCTCCGACCACGTCGGCCACCCAGCCCTCGTTGCTCGCCACGGGCGGGAACAGAGTCTGAAAGTAGCCGTTGAGAAAGCGGCCAAGCTGTTCCGGGTTCATGCTGTCCGCGAGCGTCGTATAGCGTTCACCGTCGGTCGCGACGCATGCCCCGTGCACCGACTCGCGCACCCCCGCGAGGCGCTCGGCGTTGTTCACCAGCCGTGCCACCACGCCTCGCGGCACGAACATGCCCAGAACCTTGTACAGGCTGCGGTATTGGTGCTTGAGTTCGACGTACTGGCTGAGGAATGCGCTCACGAGTGCGAGTGGCACACCGGCGAGTACGACGGCCGAAACCGGCAGCCAACGCTGCCGAAACTCGAACAGCAGAAGGGCCAGTGCCAGGTAGAGCGCGACGAACGCCACCGTCACGAGCAGCGCACGTCCCCCAGTGTAGAGAAAGCAACTCCACGCGACGAGTGCCGCCATGATCGCGACGAGTACGAAGCGCTGCCACTTGGACAAGGGCTGAATCGTCTCCTGAGCAGCGAGGTTGGAGTAGGCGGTGGCGGCCAGTTCGACGCCGCTCACTTGAATGCCGCCCCGGTCGGGCCACACGGTCGCGAAGTGCTCGTACTGCTCGGCCTGTTCATACTCGGCCAGGCCGATGAACACGACCTTGCCGCGCAGATCGGGAAGATTACGGCCCTCCACCAGCCGCTCGAAGCGGACCGCTTGTACCGTACCCGGGGGGCCGTGCAGATTGAAATACCGGGAGGGCGGCCCGGAATACGCGTGAACCAACGCTTGCAATCCGGCGTGCTGCTGCGCCGTCAGGTGCGCGAGGGTCGGGTGATCGAGGGCCGCGAGCACGCGTGCGGCGAGGGTGGAGTCGCCGCGAAAGGCGGTGCGCAGCAACAATGCCGGCGCCTGCAGGTTGCGCCTCTGCAGGAGTTGATCGCTGGTGCGAGGAAGGAAGGAGGCGATGTCCGGCGCTTCGTTAAGCAAGATCTCATGCAAGATGGGAAACAGGGACGCGGTGTGCAATTGCAGCGCGAGAACTGGCATGCCTACGCCGTCCCACGCACCGCCTTCCGGCCACGAGAAGCGATGAAACAGCGCGGTCTTCGATCGTGGCAGTAGGAACGGCCCATAGCCAACTGCGGCCTCCGCGATCGCCACGCTCATCGGGGCCGGTTGGTCGTGCTCGCCTTCGAGCCGCTGCGTGAGCAGCACATTGCCGGCACGTCTTATGGCATCGGCGAGCAGGCGATCGCCGTCTTCCACCTGGCGTGCGCCCAAGCCCGGTTGCGCGGGGATGGGTCGGAACAGCACGTCCAGGACGATCGCCGAGGCGCCCGCGCGATGAAGTGCGTCGATCACCATGCCGGTGAGACACCTCGGCCAGCGCTGCAGAAGATGACCGGGTGGTAGCGGCTCGTGTGTCGCCGGCACGTCGGTGCCCACGCGCACGTCGCGGCACTGTGCACGCGCATCGCCATCCAGCGGTACCGCGATTGCCAGTGCTGCGCGTCGGTCGATGGGTACGATCGCTACATGCTCCGGTGCCGGCAGCGGTCCACGAGCACGGAACAGAAAGAGCAGATCAACCGCTTCCTGCAGCGGAAACAGCGCAGGTATCGCTGTGATCGCGCCAGCGAGGACACCCACGCCGAGACTGATCGCGACGGCGCGCGTCCGCGCGCTCCAGTTCGGTCGCCTCCACACCGATCGCTCCGCGCCCTCCGGCTGCGATTCCCCCGTCACCGCCAGCCGCCCCGCGGCCACTTACGTTCCCCTGTCCCGATCGGCCAGCAGACGCTGCGCGAGCAGGGTGATCAGATGCACGGCGAATCGCGGATTGAGGTAGTAGATGCTCCGGGTCTGCTCGGAGGTCAGGCAGAACAGGTCCACATTCGTCAGGCAGCGGGCGGTGCAGGTGCGTGCGTGATTCGGCGCGAAGACGGCGATCTCGCCGAAGATGTCGCCCTCGCCCATCTCCACGCCGATCTCCTCGAGCAGGACGTGTCCATGCTGCAGGTAGTACAGCTCGGTGCCGGGGTCGCCGAGATGAAAGATCACCTCTCCCTGCGCCATGCGCCGGTGGGTGACATGGGGCAGCAGCCAGTCGAGGACGTCCTTGCCGTCTTCCCCGTGCCGGATCTGCTCGGCGCGTACGCGCTGCAGGGTATGCGCGAGCGCGATCGCCTCGCCACGGCGATCGACATTGAGACGGCGATAGATCTCGGCCATGTGCAGCTTCACCGTGCCCACCGAGATGCCGAGGCGGGTCGCAATCTGCTTGTTCGTCAGACCCTCGGACGCGTGTGACAGCACTTCGATCTGCTTGGGAGTGAGGCGCACGTCGACCAACGTATCGCCGTTCGCATCCCCAGACTGGCCGGTTGGGTGGCTGGGCGCGAAGGTCGGGCGGTGGCCGATGCCTTCTGCCGCGAGCAGCAGGACGAGGACGGCTTGATCCACGGTGTAGGCGTGGGGCAGATAGCTCAACGCACCCGCCCGCAAGGCCGCCTCGACGCCGGCGTCATCGTGCGCCGCGCCGCATGCGATCAGCGGGACGGCCTCGAACTGGCGTGCGACGTGGCGAAGGACGTCGGTTGCGGTTTCATTCGGGAGATCCAGCAGGACCAGATCGGGCCAGGTACCGAGCATCGTCGCCTCTGCACCCAAGGCAAGGGAACGAATGCGCCATCCGTCGCCCAGGTGGGCGGCACAGGCTTCGAGCGCCTGCGTGCGGGCACCAGGGCATGCGAGCACGAGAACGGTTTGCATCATCGGATGAGGCTCCGAGGCGGCAGACCGCCGGCGAGGTCGCCGGCGGCCCCATCAAGCATAGCTCGACGCGCCCGGTTCAGTCCGAAGGCATGCCGGCCTCCGGTTCAGCCGGACGGGCGCGCGGGATCGGCGCCCCCGCGCCATGCCCTCCGGCGACCGTCAGCCCTCACACTGCGCTGATTGCACGCGCCGAGTCGCGTGCCCGGTCAGCGATCAACCGGCCCGCGATGAGGCGCACCACGTGATACGCGAAGCGCGGATTCTCGATGTAGAGCCGATTTGCCTTCTCCGCGCTGAGACGGAACAGGCTGACCTGCGTTTCGCAACAGGCCGTACAGGTGCGCTGATGCCCGGGTGAGAAGATGCCGATCTCGCCGAACAGGTCGCCGTCCTGCATGGTCAGCCCCAGTTCCACCAGCTTCACACGTCCGCGCTGAACGTAGTACAGCGAGTCGCCGGCGTCCCCCGTCGAAAACAGCACTTCCCCCTCCCGGTGAAGCTCGTGCGTGACGTAGGCGCTCAATGCTTCGAAGCGGAAGTCGGCATCCTCGAAGCGCCGTGCCTGCAACGCGATCAGGCTGTCCATGCGCGTGGCGATGCAGATCGCCTGCGTACGGTTCTGCACGCCGAGCTTCTTGTAGACCTTGTCCAGGTGGATCTTGACCGTACCCTCCTTGCTGCCGCGCTCACGCGCGATCTGCGCATTGGTCAGGCCCTCGCGCAGCAGGCGCAGCACGTCCATCTCGCCTGATGTCAGTCCGTAGGGTCGCGTTTCGCGGTCGCCGGGTCGTTGCGGCGTCTCCTTGACCGGCGGAGACGTGGTGGCATCCGAGGCGTTACTGGATCGCAGCAGGGCGCCGATTTGCTCCAGCAGCTGCGCTTCGGTGGAGGTCTTGGTGAAGAGTGCCATCGCACCCGCACGCATCGCCGTGTCCAGCAACGTGTCGTCCTGCGCGCGTGCCAGGGCGACGATCGGGGCGCGCGTGTGCGTCCGCAACTGCTCGAAGACGGCCAGCGCATCTCCGGCGCTGTCCAAGTCCACGATCGCCAGTGCGCATGACGTCAGCGGGTCGGACGTCTCGCCGATGCTCGCAATCCGAACCTCCACGCCCATGCCCAGCGTGCGCAGCGAGCGCGCGAGCCCCTCGGCGAACAGGCCGGGCTCCGCGAACAGAACGATCCGCTGCGTCAGCCGCCGCACGCCCTCGGTGCGCGCGGGCGCCAGCGGCGATCGGGCCGCAGGAGGCGATCGCTTGACGGATCCTGCCCGGTTGGCTGCGCTGCCGTTGCCACGCCGACTCGTGGGTGATGCGATTAGACCTTCCCATGTATTCGTGCCGTTTTGCATGGCTGCCTCCCCGTGGGTCGCCGCGAGTCGCTTCCTCGCGACGGCGCCATCATAGGAGCGCATAGAACGGGATCGTATATGCCAAACGGGATATGGCAGCCGGTGAGCGGCTGGACGGCGGAATGATGCAGCGCAGCGCCGCTACTTCAGGGAGAAGTCGACCCGGCTGGGCCGGCGGTCATCGTCGACCTTGTCGGCCTCGATCTTCGGCGCGAGCAGGAACACCCGCTCGAGTTCCACCTTGCCATCCCGGGTGATGGCGTCCTTGGCAGCCTGTGCGCGTTGGATGGCGAGCTGGCTGAGGTCGTCGTCGCTGATCTGCAGGTTGGTCAGCATCAACTTCTCCATCTCTTCCCTCGGCAGGCTCTTCACCAAGCCGATTGCGTTGCGTGGCTTGGCGAACTTCGCTTCCTTATAGGCGCGCTTGAGGTACTTCTCGTATTCGTCCGGCGCGATCGTGACCTCGTCCACCGACTTGACCGCTTCGCCGCGCTTGACCAAGTCCTTGAGCTTCTGTGCCTTCACCTGCTGATCGAACCGGACCCGACGCAGGCCTTCGCGGTCCTGCACGGGATCGGCACGCCCGGTGATGTCGAGCTTGAGACCGGGACGGTCGACCAGCGCCGTCTGCAGCTTCGTCACCTTGTCCTTTCCGGCCTGTGACAGGGCGAACACGCCCTCGTCGAACTCGATGAAGGACAGTTCCTCGCCGCTGCCCTCCCCGCCGAGCAGACCGCCGATCAGCGCGAAGGGCGCCGTGACCGCCTTCGTGATCAGGTTGAAGATGATGCGGATGACGATGCCGCCGATGCTGAACTTCGGATCGTCGAGTGAACCGCTGATCGGCATGTTCACGTCGATGACGCCGTTGCGATCCTTGAGCAGAGCGACGGCAAGCAGCACGGGCAGCTTGATCGCGTCGGGGCTCTCCACCTTGTCGCCGAAGGT
>CAZNBS010000305.1:0-5493 GCA_964570955.1 uncultured Burkholderiales bacterium
ATGGAGGTGATGTTGCCTTCCAGCCGGTACTGCGCGCCGACCATCCGGCCCTTCTCGGCGACCTGCTCGGGATCGTAGTACTCGTCGTCCTGCTGGCGGTCGATCTCCTCCTTCTGGGTTGCCATGCCGGCGGCGTCGACCGCGAAGCGCACCTTACCGCTCTTCTGCAACTCGGCGCGGATGGAATCGGTGATCGAGCGCGTGTCGATGTACTCGTTGGTCTTGTTGCGGACCTCCTGCACGGTGACGATCGGCAGGTTGCTCGCCACGACCACCGGAGCATCGAGCAGCGAGCGGGTCATCGCCTCGGCAATCATCTGCAGGTCGGTCGATCCGAACTCGTTGGTCACCGTCTCCACACCGCGCGCGTCACCGTAGCGCACGGTTTCCCTGGCGCATCCGACGAGCAGGAAGGCGGCGAGGGCGGACAGGGCCGCGAGGCGAAGCAGCGGGGCAAGCGATTTCATGCGTTTCTCTCCTGGTGCGACACGACGGTCAGTCCTGACCCATGTACAAGAGGCGGAAGTCGACCGCTTTGTTGCTGGGCGCGATGGCGGTGACCGGGTGGTTGGACTTCTCGTACATCAGTATGGGCTTCCAGCTCTCCTCGTCCACTGCGCGCATGCCTTCGGCATCGATCCAGCGGAACTTGTAGGCCACCCGCCGCACCGCGTTGGCGTCGTTCTCCAGGTTTGCCTCGATCTTCATGCGATCGCCGGTCATCGTGCAGCGCAGCTCGGTGACCAGCACGTTGGTGCGCCTGCCCTCCGGCGCGACCTTGGCGTCGACCAGTTCCTCCATCGAACCGATCTCGCTGTCGCCGATCGGACAACCGAAGGCGAAGCCTTCGCGCTCGAATCCCTTCTTGCTGGCACACCCCGCGCCGAAGACCAGTGCACCGAGCGCAGCCGCCACGACGATCCGCTTCATTCCCATTCCTCCATCCGTCTAACCCGAGCCGGCGTCCGGAGCCATCACGAACAGCCGGTCGCCGATCAGGCGCAGTGCGATGAACGCGTGGCGCCCCTGCACGTGTACCTGGACGCTGCGCTCGCCCGAGGGCGTGGACAGCGTCACGGCATGCGATCCGCGTGGCAATCTACCACGGGCGATCAGTACGGTCGCCGGTAGCGCACGCCAGGTGCGTTCGTCCGCCGACTCGGTCACCATCGATCCGAACATGAGCGCGATGGCCGCGACGTCGAGCGCCGCGCCTGCGCTTCCGTCGCCGTCGCGGCTACGCTGCGCCGCTGCGTGCTGGGCCCGGTACTGCGCCACGGCCTTGCTCAGCGAGCGCACGAATCCGCGCAGCATGATGCCCGGCATCTCGTCGCGCAAGGCGCGCCGCGCCATCGTGTCGATGCTGGTCACGGTCGCCACGGGCCACGACGTGCCGTCCTCGAAGCGCAGGGAATCGGGTAGGAAGGGCGGCAGCGGCGTGTGCACGACCGGAAACGACAGCGAGACCAGCACCAGTTCGCGATTCACCGGAATGGGAAGGGTGAACTGGCGCGACACGCGCGCCGGTGCAAAGCCGGTCTCGATCAGGAACAGCATGTCCGTGCTGCCGTCGTCCGACTGCAGCATGCGCTCGTCCAGCCCCGCCAGCGCTTCCTCGAGCAGCGGCGTATTCGGGCGCAGTTCGATGGCCTGGCGGTAGCCGGGCGCGGCCAGGCTCGGCTCGCCCAGGGACTCGTACACGAAGCCTGCGAGGTAGTGGCTGATCGCGCTCTGATAGCTGTTGCGCAGGGCGTTCACTTCCGGATTGTCGATGGTCTCGATCGGGTAGCCGTTCAGATCCTCGATCCGCGTGTGTGCCCCGCGCTGCTCGGCTTCGGCGCGAACCTGCTGCACCTCCTTCTCGCGCAGCCGCGCAACCAGCGCTTCGCGCTCGTGCGTCTGACGGATGGCGACGCGGGCGGCCTCCCAATCTCCGCGCGCCAGGTGGTTCATGGCGATGCGCGTGGTGAGCATCACCTTTTCGTAGTCATGGCCGTCGTAGGGGCGCGACTTGTCATTGAGCGTCATGGATGCCAGGGCACCTGCCAGCCGCGACGGATCGGCGATGTCTGCTGCTTCCCGCTGTGCGACGCGGTCGGTCGCCTGCGTCCATGCGTCCGTACTCGGCTCGAAGCGGGCACGCAACCGCTCCAGTTCGCCACGCTCCATGTAGTACAGCAGATCCTTGCGCACGCCCCGGTTGTTGCGTACGAGGGTGGCGACGGCACCGTCGACGTCGCCCACGGCAACCTGGCTCAGGGTGGCGCGCAGTTCCAGGTCATAACTGCGGAAGGTGGCGCAGGCGGGAAGCGACGCAAGAAGGACGGCGAGCAGCAGGCTGCGCGCGCGAAGGGGCATTGGAGACGGTCGGGGGGGTGAACAGGGAGCGCGCCCTATTCTAGCCGCTCCCGCGCCTTGCGGTGCCGTCGATCAACGCCGGCGCCGATGCTTTGGTCAGCGAACCGGAAGCCCGTGCAGACGCCGCGACGATGCGAAACCGAAAAGACGCTGCACGGCGATGATCTCGGGCGGCGGCTGGGTCGGCTTGCCGGGTGGTGCGACGGGCGGATCCTGCTGGGGATGGCCGGGATAGGGGGAATCGGGTGGAAGAGGCGGTTCGCGCCCCGGCTCGGCCGGGTCGTCGTCGGGGAGCGGTGGGATCGGCGGTTCGCGATGCGCGGTCCATGGAAACACGCTCCAGAAGGACGCATGCGGAATCGAATGCGCAGTCGCGCGGGCATCATGGCGTGGCATGGAATCGTCCTGTGGTCGATGAGCTCACGCCGACGACTGCGCGAGCGTGCGCAGCGCTTGCGCGCAGCGGTAGAAGAAATCCTCGATCTGCGCCGCCTGATCCAGCATGGGGCGGTCCGTGTCCACTCCCTCGGCACTATTACGCACGGCCTGCACCGCAGCGTCGCTGGCCTGGTCCCCCGGTTGGAGAACCTCCATCGCCTGGGCGGCAGCGACGAAGGCCGCGCGCGCTCGATTCGCGTGCTCCAGCGCCTGGGCATCGCGCTGTAATTCGTCCGCCAGCCGGCGCATGGCCGCGATGTGCCGGCGTGCGTCGGCGGCTGGCAGACCTGCCTGCGTGCGTGCCACAGCGTCGAGGGCGGCGGCGAGTTGCCGAACACCGTCCGCCGTGTAGTCGTGCGCCGTACCGACGGCTTTCAGGCGCCTCTCCGCTGCGAAGCGCAGGAAACTGCTCACCTCGGCAGGGGCCGATGAATCCTCCGGCCTTGCCCGTGCGGCATCCGGCACCCCGGCGGGCGCTTGCCCCTGGGGTCCACGCTCGTTCATCACGCGCTCCGCATCCTCGTTCGACGTGCCGCGACCCCACATGAACAGCACCAGGGCCAGGATGACGAGCACCACCCACGGCCACCGTGGCCGTCGGCGCTCGATACGACCTTCTTCAGCCATCCTTCGATGCATCCCCGCAGACCGACATCACCCGACACTCGGCTCCTTCCGGACTTCGCTCTGCAGCGTCTCGCGCACGGCTCCGCCAGGTACCACTTGCCGCCGAATTCGTGCACGTCCCCGCTGACCCGACTTCTCGTAGCCCCGCTCGCCGCCCAACCGCGCTGCAGGCGGCATGCCCGCCGGGGCAGTCGATGCGCGCGGCAGGGGAGCGTCTCACACGAGTGCTGTGAGTAATTCACGGCTCCATCGGGGTCACTTTCCCTGTCAGTCCGTCCCCGACAGTCGGCATGCTCCATCCCGCGACTTACGAAGGGTCCGTACCGGAATGCCCGGCCGCAGACTCACCAAGAGAACCGGGGAGAGTGAGAATTTCATGCGAGAGACAAGAGAAACGGCGATCGCGGCCGCGGTCGCGGCGGGTCTGACAACGCAGGTCAATGCCCAGGGAACCAACGAGGTCCGTGTGCTGACGCCGGTGCCGGTGGAGGCGTCCAGCATCCTGCCGCACAGCCTTGAGTCGCTGCCGGGCTCGTCGAGCATACTGACAGGGGAGGAGATCAGGAAGCGCAACCCGTTTTCCATCGTCGAGACGATCCGCGAGATACCTGGTCTGCACGTGGTGGCCGAGGACGTTGCCGGCACGCACCTGAACATCGGCCTGCGCGGGCTCAACCCGCGGCGCAGTTCGCGCACCCTCCTGCTGGAGGACGGCGCGCCGACGGTGTTCTTTGCGCCCTACGGCGATCCGTCGTCGCACTACTCGACCCCCCTTGAACGTATCGATCGCATCGAGGTGCTGAAGGGCTCGGGCCAGATCCTGTACGGGCCGCAGACCATGGGCGGCATGATGAACTTCGTCACGCGCCCGGTGCCCGTCGACGGGACCGAGGGTAGCGTTGGCATCACCGGAGGCTATCCCGACTACCTGGACGGCCACTTCAATATCGGTACCGGCAATGCCGACGCCGGCATCATGATCGACGTGCTGAAGAGGGGCGGTGATGGCATCCGTCGCGAGCACGACTTCGACCTGCAGGACATCGCGCTGAAGGGCACTTACCGGATCAGCAGTACCCAGCGGATCACCGGCAAGTACTCGAACTTCCAGGAAGACTCCCACTTCAGCGAGACCGGACTGACTGCGGCCGAATACCGCGACAACCCGTTTCGTGCCAGCGGCGACAAGGACGATCTGCGCAGCGAGCGCTTCGAGATGACGCGCCACACGGCGCAGCTCATCCACGAGTGGGACCTGAGCGAACAGGCAATTCTATCGACGCAGGCCTATTACTCGAAGACTGATCGGACATCCCGCCGCGTGCGCGAGTTCGAGTACGAGGACGACGACAACGCATTCGAGCTAGGCACCGAGCGCGCGACCCGTCCTCGCGACTACGAGTTCTTCGGCATCGAGCCCAAGCTGCAGCTGCAGCATCATGCCTTCGGGCTCGTCAATGAAGCCGTGTTCGGCGTCCGGTATCACGAGGAATCGATCGACCGGAAGAAGTACGAGTTCGAGGATAGCTTCAGCGATCCCCCGGAGGGCGACGAGCGCCTCAAGGTGAAGGTGAGGGCCGTGGCTGCGTATGCGCAGAACACCTTCCTGCACGGAAACTGGACCGTCACGCCCGGCATCCGTTTCGAGCGCATCTCTTATGACAAGTCCCTGTATGGCGGCGACGCGCTGGACGAACTCGACGACAAACTGAAGTACTCCCAGTCGGAGGTGCTTCCCGGCATCGGCGTGACCTGGAACGGCTTGCCGTCGACGACGATCTTTGCCGGTATCCACAGGGGGTTTGCGCCGCCGCGCCCCGATCGTGACGTGGGCGACAGCGGTCTGCTGCCGACGGATCCGGAAATCTCCGTCACCAGCGAGATCGGCGTGCGCACGTCCTACTTCCGCGCCGGCAATGCGGAGGCGACACTTTTCAACATGGACATCAGCGATCTCGTGGTGCAGGGCGGCGGCGGCAACAACCTGTTCCGCAATGCCGGCCGCGCGCAGCACACCGGCCTCGAACTGGCCGGAAGACTGAACACGGGCGAGCTGCTGTTCGGCCGCCT
>CAZNBS010000306.1:0-5485 GCA_964570955.1 uncultured Burkholderiales bacterium
AGATCGACGCGGTTCTGATGTGTGTGCACAACCCCGTTGGCGGCCCTTTCGTAGGGAATGCGCGCTGGCAAGGCGTACTGCTGCGCGACCTGCTCGTGCGCGCCGGAGCGGCCACGGAAGCGGACCATGTCCGGCTTCACTCGGTGGACGGGTTCTCTGCCGGCATCAGCTTGTCGTTGCTCGAGGACGGCTTCGAGCCCATGCTGGTCTACGCCATGAACGGCACACCACTCACACGCGCGCACGGTGCTCCAGTTCGAGTCCTTGTGCCTGGCATCCACGGCTATGACGCGAACATCAAGTGGCTGGCGTCCGTGGAGGTCATGCGGTTCAGCGAAGCCATCGACTACGCGGAGCGCAAGGGCTGGCCAAGACGGCCATCCCGCATGGCGCCGAACTCGAGGATCGACGTTCCAGACCACTCAGCGCTGCTGGCACCCGGCCGCCAGATCGTCGCCGGTGTGGCGTGGAGTCCTCCGCACGGCGTCGCGAAGGTCGAACTGCGCATCGACGGCGGCCCGTGGCAAGTCTGCGCGCTGGCCACGGCCCTCGGCCCGAGTGCTTGGGTTCAGTGGCAAGCGCCCTGGGATGCAACGCCCGGCCGCCACACCTTGGAGACCCGCACCTGGGGACGAGAAGGCGTTCAGGCCGAACTCGCTGCCGCACCCTACCCCGACGGGGCCCGCGGCTACCACCGCATTGCGGTTGACGTGCAATCGACGCGCAACCCGCAGAGGCGCCAGGTCGGCTGGTGGCTCGCATCGGATGCACGCGCGCGAGGGCTCCTGGCCTGGCGAGGAATCACTGCGTGGCGCAGGCACCGGCCCCACAGGGGGTAGCCGGTTTGGCGCCTCGTGTCTGGTGAAGCCCGCAACGACAAAGGGAGGGGCGCGTATGTCCGTTTCGGCTGTGCTCGGCGAACGCCGCATCGTTCAAGTTCCAGAGGGTCCGATCGAGTATCGGGTCATGGGCACGGGTCCGACCATCGTGTTCCTGCACGGCATCATCGCCAACGGCGACGTGTGGCGTGGTGTGGTCGAGGATCTGGCAAGGGATCACTGCTGCATCACACCCGACTGGCCGCTGGGAGCGCATGCCCTCAAGATGCGGGACGGCACCGACTTTTCGCTTCCGGGAATTGCCCAGATGGTCGACCGCTTCCTTTCGGCTGCGAATCTCGACAGCGTCGTGCTCGTCGCCAATGACACGGGGGGTGCAGTGGCACAACATGTGGTTGCCGACCATGCCCAGCGGATTGCTGCGCTCGTATTGACCCCATGCGACGCCTTCGACAACTTCGTCCCGCTGCCGATTCGGCACCTGCGCCTGTTGGGGAGAACGTCATGGGGACTGTGGGTCTTGGCGCAGACCTTGCGCTGGCGTTGGGTACAACGACTGCCCATCGCCTTTGGTCTGCTGACTGAGAGGGCGATCCCGGACGACATCATGAGGTCCTACACCGCCCCGCTGCGCGACCGCCCAGGCACACGAAGCGATTTCGCGGCCTTGGTCCGCGCCATCGATCCGATGTACACGGTCGAGGTTGCCACGCGCCTTCCGGGGTTCCCCAAGCCGGTGCTGCTTGCGTGGGCGCGAGAGCGTCGCCGATTCTTCCCGCTCGAGCACGCCCACCGACTGGCTGGCTTGTTCCCGGATGCGACCGTCGAAGTGATCGACGATTCAGGCCCGTTCGTGACCGAAGACCAGCCGGCCGCCGTCGCACGAGCGATCCGGCATTTCGTGGCGATTCGCGTCGAGCCCCACGACATGCCCCATCAACCCTTGTCGAAACAGACCGAGATCTGACCCCGCCGCCCGATCAGCGAAGACGGCGCGATCCCGAAGTTGTCGCGGAATGAACGCGACAGATGTGCCGAGTCGCTGAAGCCGACCGCGTGAGCAGCTTCGGTCCACGAAGCCCCCTGAAGGACGGATTCGACAGCCCGACGCAGTCTCGTCCACACCACGTAGCGCCGCAACGGCACACCCGTCTCCTCGACGAACCGGTGGCTCAGCCAACTCGGCGAGACGTTCAGCTGGTTCGCCAGCGACTGCAGTCGCACGGGTCGGTCTATGGCCGACTGCAGGACTTGCAGCGCACGAACAATCCGAGCATCGCGGCCGCGCCCGCTCGCATTGACGCTGCCCAAGCCGAGCCATGCTCTGCAGATGGCGTCCGCTTCGTCGATGGTCCCGCCTTCGGCTGCGAGCGTCGCCAATCCCGCGGCCGCCGGGTGCGGTGGTTGGAAAGGAACAATGCACTCATCTGTGTGTAGCCGACCCTCGACGCAGGCGTACTCGGCCCCCTCTGACTCCATGAAGAGCATCGCCACCTGAGCGTCCTTGGCATCGAAGGCATGCGGCTGGTCGGGCAGGACGCGAAATCCATTCCACGCTTCCCATTTTCCGTGGGGCTCGATACGCGAACGCAAGCTGCCGCCGAGTCCCCAGCAGATCTGGGCCGCATGATGGCGATGCGATCGGGTACTGGGGCCAGGCCCGATGTACAGCAGGCGGTGGGGCCACAGGTAGAGCCGAACTCGAACGCACTCATCGGCGGCCTCAGCGGGAAGGCGGGTTGACGAGCCCATCGTGTTGTTACGAGACGCTGGCCGCGACAATCAAGTTCATAGAGCCTGCGAAACCTCGAGGATGGGCTTCAATCCCGTTCCGAATCTGCCGATGGCGGCGCGGTGCAAGCGCAGTTCGCCATAGGGCAGGTAGCGAATACCGAGTTCCGACACGCGCGAGAACGCCGGCCGTCGCAGTTGCTGTGCCACCTGGTCGCGCCGATCGTCGGGCGCGACCAGGAACATCGCGGTACCCGCCCCCAGTGCGCAACCCAGCGCCAGATCCAGCATGCGCACGATGCCGGAGTAGATCGAAGTCGAATGCTCGACCTCGAAGGCAGCGACGACTCGCGCGCCGCTGGTGTCCAGCCAGACCACGTCGATCAGGCGCACAGACTCCGCGGCGCCGTCGAGTCCTGCGGGCAGACCCTCGAGACAACCATCGCCGAGCCGGCCGTCCAGGTACTCGCGCGAGCGATCGTTCGCCGCGATCCACACCTGAAAGCCCAAACTCAGGCCGAGATCGCGCAGCCAGCCCTGAACCTCCGTATGCGTGGTGTCGCTCTCCCGCTCGAGCGTCCACTGCCGGTGTTGCGCGACCGTCTCTTCACGCACCCTCGCGAGGTCGCCTTGCCAAGCCTGCGCCGCCAAAGGATCGTTCTCGCGCGGCGGCGCCTCGTAGCGCCCGGAGCCGATGTCGAACAGCAGCCCGGCGACCGCGCCGAGGTCATTGGACAGGCGCGAGCGATGCTCGGCGTTCAGGCGCATGACCCCTTCTCGCATCGACAGATAGTGGTCCCAACGCCCCAGTTTGACGTTGCCTCCGGTCAGCGCGTTGTAGCCCCGCACGATCGCCGTGTTGAACGGAACGACAAGGGTCGGGTGGATGAAGTAAAGGAGGTTCGCCACGGCCGGCCCCAACCCCTTGATCTGCCGAGCGTCGAGCTGACGGATTGCGTCGATCACCGCTTCGGCCGTGTCGCAGCAGTCGCACGCGTGCAGCAGCCGCCCGAAGGCGCGCTGGTTGTCCTCGTTCTCGTAGATGTCCGGGATGCGCAGCTTGGGCTTCCACAGAAATGCGTGGTCCGCACCCTTGAAGATCTGCCGCTGCTCGGCGATCGACGACACGACGGTCTCCAGCGTCGAGCCCCGATACACGTTGCCGAAGCTTCCACCCTCGATCTCGCGCACGATCTGCCCGATGCCGCGCCGGATCGAGCGGAAGTTCTTCAGGCGCTCTTCCCACAGGAACCAGGTGCGGTACGTTGCATGGGGATCGGCCCGCCAACGGTCGATCAGGGCGTCCCGCTGCGCGGCAGGGGACATCGGCAAGACGGCTTGTTCCATGGCCGGCAAGCTTAGCGCCATCGCGCGTGGCGCCAGCGCGGCCGCGTGCGGCGCGAACGGGGCACGTCGAATGCCTGCAGCGTCTGCCGGTCGATCCTGACGACATCGTCATCAATCGGTCAGGTTCCGGTCAATCGAAGCCGCGTACCGTGATGTCCTTCCCTGCAGCAAGCCAGGGGAGACTTCGCTGCCAATCCCGGATAGCGCGTACTTTGAAGAAGGAGCATTGACATGAGGACCATCGCAGACTTGCTGGCACTCGCCGGCCTGGCCATCGGTTCGGCGTCGGCGGCAACCGCCGGAACGGAAGGCGCGGGCACTGGCGTCCCGTTGGTCGTCGCCAAGCGCCTTGGCACAACCACGCCAGCGACCGTTCCTGCCGAGGTGCGGCTGTCGGGCGTTCCGATGCGTCAAGCGACGGTCGGCTTGGGCACGCAGCGACTGGCTGCGGTGATGCCGGTGGCGTCGGTGGTGAATGTGTCGGGCGTGCCCTTGGCGCGTGCCAAGCAACTTTGACGGCTGGGCGGCCCGTCCGGGTCACGCACCGTCAGGCGGGTGACCTCGCGCCGGCCAGCGTCTCGATGATCGGGCAGGCCTGCATGGGGCCGGCCTGCCTGCAGCGATGCAGCAACTCGGACAGCGCCCCGCGCATTCGATGCAGGTCCGCCAGCTTGTCCTCGATCTGGCCCAGACGTGCCTGGGTGACCGACTGGATGGCCCGGCGATTGCGGCCGTCCTCCAGGTCCAGCAGGCTGCGCACCTCGTCCAGCGAAAAGCCCAGCGCTTGCGCACGCTTGATGAACGCGATGCGGTCAATCGCCGCAACGGGGTAGACCCGAAAGCCGCCGTTTGCCGCCGGCACACGCAGCAGTCCGCGCGATTGGTAGTAACGCACCGTCTCCACGCCCACTCCGGCTGCCTTCGCAAGGCGACCGATGGTCAAGGGAGAGGCTGTCTCCAAGGGCGCGGGGCGCGCGACCATTCTTTTTTTCACGGCGGCATGGTACGTCCGGATTCCGTAGTTGACCCCAGAGCCGGTTTGACGACGATCAACGTTTCCGATGCAATGTCCGGCGAGACTTCCGCCGCGGATTCTGCAAATCTGCGCACGTACCGACTTGAACATGACTCTGACCGCCAGCCGCCACCACAGGCGCAGCATCGCCCTCACGATGTTGCTCGTGTGGGTCTTCGCGCTGCTGTCGGGAGTGGCGAATGCCTGTCTGACGGAACCGCGCGGCGAACTGGCGCATGCCGACATCCAGGTTTCGCAGGCAGACCATCCGGCGCTAGCCGCTGTACAACAATCCCACGCGGCGGATCAAGCGAAGCACGGCGAGCACCCCGACAAGGCGCCGTGCCAGAAGTCCTGCGACGCGTCGTCGCAGACGCTGCTGAAGCAACTGCCCAAGTTCGACAACCCCGATCTGCAGGCCATGGTCCCTGCAGCTCACAGGCAGGCCACCGACCTGCACATGGCGCCGGCCGCCCTGGTCCGCGCCGCTCTTGCAGCGGTTCCACCGCCCTCACCCCCTCCGCGGGTGCAGTTCTCCCGGCTCGCGCTGTAG
>CAZNBS010000307.1:0-5466 GCA_964570955.1 uncultured Burkholderiales bacterium
AACGATCGCCCTGTCCATCGTTGTGGTGCTGCATCTACCCGAGGGTCGCGAAAGCCAGCTTGCCGAACTCTTCAATCGCAAACTCGCGTTGGCGGTGAGCGAAGCGCGCGACAAGGAAGCGATTGCACGTTCGCATGTTTACTTCGCGCCACCTGGTTATCATCTAGCCATCGAAACCGACCGTATCTTTTCGCTCAGCACGGACGAGCCGGTCAGTTTCTCGCGCCCATCCATCGACGTGCTGATGGAATCGGCCGCGGATACCTACGGCGAGAATCTTCTTGGCATTCTGCTGACCGGCGCAAATTGCGACGGCGCCGCCGGGATGCGGGCAATCAAGGACAAGGGCGGCCTCACCATCGCCCAAGATCCGCTCGAAGCGCAAGTCCCCGTGATGCCTCAGGCTGCGATCGACTGCGGCGCGGCCGATTATGTCCTCGACCTCACTCAGATCCATCGCGCCTTGATGTTATGCGCAACGCCGGCATGAGCAGCGAACCGACCCACATTCTGCTGGTGGATGATCTGCCTGAGAACCTGCTCGCGCTCGAAGCGCTGCTGCGTGATCCGAGCTACGCAATCCATCTGGCGACTTCGGGAGAACAGGCGCTCGAACTGCTGTTGTTGCACGACTTCGCGATCGCAATTCTCGACGTGCAAATGCCACACATGAACGGTTTCGAACTGGCCGAGCTCATGCGGGGTATGGAGCGGACGCGACATGTCCCGATCGTGTTCGTCACCGCTGCGGGCAAGGAACTCGACTATTCCTTCAAGGGCTACGACACCGGCGCCGTCGACGTTCTCTACAAACCGCTCGACCCCCTCGCCGTGAAGTCCAAGGTGGCGGTGTTCGCCGACCTTTTTCGTCAGCGTAAGACGGCGCAGGAACAACTCACGTTACTCGAAGAGACGCGCGCGCAACTGCAGCAGGCGCTACGCATGCGCGACGAATTCATGTCGGTGGTTGCACACGAGCTGCGCACTCCGCTCAATACCTTGGCACTCAGCTGCCAGGTTCGTCTGCATCGCCTCGAAAAGGCGGACCAACAGACGTCCGACGAACAAGCGCTGCGCAAGATGGCCGAAAGTGACTTGCGGCAAGTGGCCAACATGACGCGTCTCATCGAAGACATGCTCGACGTGAGCCGCATCGACCACGGCAGGCTTTCCATACGGCCGCAGTCCACGGACCTCTCCGCACTCCTCGAGCGTCTCGTCCAAAGTTTTCCGAAACCTGCGGAAGTGACTTTGCGCGCCGACATCGCACCCGACGTCCGGGTGAGCGGCGACGCTTTTCGCATCGAACAAATAGTCGCCAATCTGCTCACCAATGCAGTGCGGTACGGCGAAGGCAAACCAATCGATCTGCTCCTGCGCGCACAATTGGGGCAGGCAATCCTCACCGTGCGCGATCAGGGAGTCGGCATTCCTAAGGAAGAACAGGCACGCATCTTCGATCGATTTGTGCGCGTGACCGACGCCAAGACTACCACCGGGCTTGGACTGGGCCTCTATATCACTCGGCAACTGGTAGAAGCGCACCGGGGGACGATCGAAGTGCAGAGCGAGCCGGGACACGGTTCGACCTTCACTGCGAGATTGCCGCTGGAAGGCGAAGCGACGCGGTGAATGGCGGGGCGACCCAGCCGCGGCGTGCGGCGAAAGGCAAGACCTGACCCCAAACGATGCAAACGACCCATCTGCCTGCGAGCGCAAAATTCTGCGCCCATGTGCAAGAATGCGGGGGCACGGCGCCTTCGTACGAGCGCGCCCACGCACGACATTCGCGTTTCCCACACACGACAGGAGTGCCCTATCCATGAGGATGATCGCGCTGTTTCTTGCCGCTGCGCTCTGGAGCACACCGCTGTGGGCGGGGCCGAGAGAGGACGCGCTGGCGACCTTCGAGAAGTTCTTCGAATACTTCAGGACCGACAATCATGACCAGGTGGTCTCGCTGTTCTCCCGCGACGCGCTGTTCATCGGGACCATCTCGCCCGAACTCGTCACCGAGCCGGAAGGGTTGCGCGCCTACTTCGTCAAGGCCCTGTCCGGCGAGCGAGGGGAAGTGAAGGCCAGGGTATTCGACCTAACTGCCACACAGCTCAGCGACGACGTCGTACTGGTCACGGCGGCGTGGCAGTCCGAGCGGACCCAGGGCGGTGTCATGACCACCAACGGCCCATCGAGAAACACCTCCGTCATGCACAAGCGCGGGGAGCGGTGGTTCATCGTGCAGTTCCACAACTCCTGGAAACCGAAATAGACAGTCTCATCCACATGAAAGAACGATACGTCCTCGGCTACTCCCCGGCCTCCGTCTCCTTCGTCGAACGCCGCCGCCTGCAGCGCGACGGCACGTTCTTCCTGCCCTTCCTCTTCGCGGGCGCGAAGGTGCTGGATTGCGGTTGCGGACCAGGGACGATCACCTGCGACATCGGCGATCGTGTCGGGGGCAGCGGCACGGTGATCGGGCTCGATGCCGCACCTTCCCAGATCGAGGTCGCCCGCGATCGTGCCGCACGGCTGGGCCAGGGCAATGTGCAATTCCAGACCGGCGACGTGTATGCGCTGCCGTTTGCAGACGAAAGTTTCGACTGTGTCTTCTCGCACGCGCTGCTGGAACACCTCGCTGAGCCCGTCAGGGCGATGCAGGAGTTCCATCGCGTGCTCAAGCCTGGCGGCTGGGTCGGCGTGCGTGTGCCGGACTGGGGCGCGTTCCTCTACTCACCCGAGACGCCGGCCCTCATGTCGGCGATCAAGTGCTTCACCGAGCGCCAGAACGCCCGGGGAGGCGACGTGCGCTGCGGACACAAGCTGCGCGATTACGCGCTCGCCGCCGGCTTCCGGGACGTCAAGCCGCACGCCACCTTCGAGGTCTTCGAGCCGGTGTGGGAAATCCTCGACCTGTTGATCGACCAGTGCACACAGGAGGGCCACACCGAGCACGTACGCGCATTACAGGACTGGGCAGCGCTGCCCGGGGTGATGTTCGCGGAGGCGTGGGTATCGTGCGTCGGGCAGAAGTAGCCGCGGCGATCAGGGGGCGGCAGGACGCCGCCATGCGTTCCAGATTTGGGGGTCAGGTCTTGCCTTTTGCCTCCATGGGTCGGGACCTTTCGCCGGTATCATGACTTGGCGAGGGGTCAGGTCTTGCCTCTTGCGCCGCTTCTTGAGCTGCAGTCCTGATCCCAAGTCGCTCATAGGGGACATTGGCTGCGTGATGAAGGCACCACGCGGGCCCGTCGAGAGGATGCACATGTCAATGCACGTCATCTGCGTCGAGTACTGACGGTCGAAGATGACCGGGACCTGGCACGACGACATCGCTGTTCGGCCGCGGCTGCCGCGCTGGATGCTGTGGGTGCTCGTGCCGCTCGCCTACTATGTCGGCGCGCTCCTGGGCGTCTGGGCCACGGCGATGCCCGAAGGCATCTCCATTCTCTGGCCGGCGAACGCCGTTCTGCTCGCCGCGATGCTCCTGTCGCGCGGGCGCGACGTGCTGGTCATCGCCCTACTCGGGATCGGCGCCGAAGTGGCTGCCGACTTCTCCACCTTCACGCTGCCCGAGGCACTGATCTTTGGCGTCGCCAACGCCTTCGAGGCGTGGCTGGCGAGCACGCTGCTCAAGGCGTGGCGATTCGACGTGCAGTTCGGATCGCTCGCCGACCTGCGCAAGTTCATTGTCGCTGGGCCGCTCATCGCCGCGCTGACCTCGGCGACGCTCGGCGCCCTGGTCTATCGCTACGCGCGCGGTGGGACGTCGGGCTACCTGGAGTACGTGCGCACCTGGTGGCTCGGCGATGCCATGGGCCTGATGATCTTCACACCGCTGCTGCTCGCCTTCGCTGCGGCGCGCCCGTCTTGGCCGCGCTCGCTCCGCGTCGGGAGCCTGAGCGCCATCGACGCTGCCGTGCTCGGGGCCGCCGCGCTGATCGCAGTGGCGTTGGTGATGCCGGAATGGCCGCGGCAGCTGTCGATCACTGTCGCCCCGGTTTTGCTGACTCCCTGCGTGGTGTACGTGGCGGTTCGGTTCGACCTGCGCGTCGTCAGCCTTTTCCTCGCTACCGTCTGCACGTTGGTGGCGTTCGCCACCTCACACGACCTTGCGCCCTTTGGCCATCTCCCCGCGTGGGAGGCATCGATGCGGGCGCAGGAGTTCCTGCTCGCGACCAGCAGTTGGACCGCGCCAACCGCGACCTCGAACTGCGCGTGGCCGAGCGCACCGCCGAACTCGATGCGCGCAATCGTGAACTGCAGCAGCTGGCCCTGACCGATCCGCTGACCGGCGTGGCCAACCGGCGCGCCTGGTTCGGCGCGGCGCGCTCGGCAATGGAAGCGGCATTGCGGCACCAACGGTCGGTGGGGTTGGTGATCATGGACATCGACCACTTCAAGGAGATCAACGACCGCCACGGCCACGCCATGGGCGACCTCGTTCTGCAGCACGTGGCGACCACGCTCGCGGCACACGTACGCAGCGCCGACGTGCTGGCGCGCTACGGGGGCGAGGAGTTCGTGCTACTTGCCCCGGAAAGCCAGCTCGCCGACCTGATGACCCTGGTGCAGCGCATGCGCGCGACGCTCGCGGAGCGTCCCGTGAAGAGGGACGGGCTGATTCTTCCCGTTACGCTGAGTTACGGAATCGCCGTGCTCGAGCCCTCCGACAACGCCACGCTCGAGCTCCTGCTGGCGCGTGCCGACGCGGCGTTGTACGAAGCCAAGACCGGCGGGCGCGACCGAATCGTCGCCGCTGCGCCGGCGCAGGAAGCGGCCGACCGGCCGCAACCCTGAGGCGTCAGACCGCGCCTGCCGCCTGTCCTATTTCTTCGATGAACGCTTGCTCGTTCGGCGAAACGCGCACGCTGCCGAAACCGTGGAAGCCGCGACCGGCTGCGCCCGCTTTGGCTTGACCTCCGGACGGAAGCGCCGAGAAGCAGCTCGACTCGCTACACGAGGTCTTGGGACACCACCGAGGCAAAAGGCAAGACCTGACCCCTAGGGTTGCTGCGAGCGCGTGGCGTTGGCCGGGCGGCCGACCGCCAGCGCACCGATGGCGGCACCGGCCTCGTCGATCAGGACGGCGAAACTCAGATCCACGTAAAGCCGGCTGCCGTCCTTGTGCATCGACCGGGTGGTGGCAACGCGCCCTTGGCTGCGCGTGCGACCGGCAGCAATCGCTCGATGAAATGCTTCCCAGTGCGCTGCACGCAGGTGCTCGGGAATGATCAGGTCGAGATTGCGGCCGATTGCCTCCGCCGCGACATGGCCGAACATCGTTTCGGCGCCCTGATTCCAGACGCGGATCACGCCGCCAGGATCGGCGAAGATGATCGCCTCGGGAGCCTGCTGTACGATCGCGCAGCAGAGCAGCAGGTCAGGTGATTTCGCGTGCATGCTCGTTCAGCGTGTCGGTCATGGTTGTCCGAGAGACATCGATCCGCCCTCGGCGACGCGAGACCA
>CAZNBS010000308.1:0-5457 GCA_964570955.1 uncultured Burkholderiales bacterium
CGTGGACCCGTTCACCGGCCTGAACACCTTTCACGAGGGGATGGACTTTGCCGCGCACACCGGCGAACCGATCCTCGCGGCGGGTGGCGGGGCGGTCGTTTATGCGGCCCGACACCCTCAGTATGGTAATATGATCGAGATCGATCACGGCAACGACCTCGTGACCCGCTACGCCCACGCTTCGAAGCTGAACGCGAAGGTGGGAGACGTAGTTCTGCAGGGGAGCAAGATTGCCGAAGTCGGCAATACGGGCAGATCTACCGGACCGCACTTGCACTTCGAGGTGCGACACAGGGGCGTTGCACAGAACCCTAAGCGCTTCCTGCGACCGCCCGGCTGATACGCGCTGTTTAGCCGCCTGAGGGGTGAAGGGTCAGGAATGGCCCCTCGCCCCTCGTGCTTTCTGCGGCCCGCAAGCCGATCTCGGGCATCTGCGATGCTGCCCTACGGGTTCGACGTCGTCGCCCTCATCTGGACGACTGATGATTAACTCCCTTCTAAAGAAGGTTTTCGGAAGCCGCAACGACCGCCTGGTCAAGCGCTACATGCAGGCCGTGCGCAGCATCAATGCGCTGGAGCCCGACATGGAGCGGCTGTCGGACGAGGCGCTGCGCGGCAAGACCGAGGAGTTCCGGGGCAGGCTGGCGCGCGGCGAGACGCTCGACCAACTGCTGCCCGAGGCATTCGCGGTCGTACGCGAGGCCGGGAAGCGCGTGCTCTCCATGCGCCACTTCGACGTACAGCTCGTCGGCGGCATGGCTCTGCATCACGGCAAGATCGCCGAGATGCGCACCGGCGAGGGCAAGACCCTCGTCGCCACGCTGCCTGCCTACCTGAATGCGCTCGCCGGCGAAGGCGTGCACGTGATCACCGTCAACGATTACCTGGCCAATCGGGACGCCACCTGGATGGGGCGCCTCTACGGCTTCCTGGGGCTGAGCGTGGGCATCAACCTGCCCTACCACGATCTGAGCCACGAGGAACGCCAGGAAACCAAGCGCAAGGCCTACGCCTCGGACATCACCTACGGCACCAATAACGAATTCGGCTTCGACTACCTGCGCGACAATATGGTCTATCAGGTCGTCGAACGCGTGCAACGGCCGCTGAGCTACGGCATCGTCGACGAAGTCGACTCCATCCTCATCGACGAGGCGCGCACGCCGCTCATCATCTCCGGTCAGGCCGAGGACGTCACCGAGCTGTACATCAAGATCAACCAGCTGGTGCCGCAGCTGCAGAAGCAGGCCGAGGAGAACGGCCCCGGCGACTATTCGGTCGACGAGAAGGCGCACCAGGTGTTGCTGACGGAAAGCGGCCACGAGCATGCAGAGCAGATCCTCACTGCCGCCGGTCTGCTGCCCGAGGGCTCGAGCCTCTACGATGCGTCGAACATCACCCTGATGCATCACGTGTATGCCGCACTGCGTGCGCATGCGCTGTATCAGCGCGACCATCACTACGTGGTCGAGAACGGCGAGGTGGTGATCGTGGACGAGTTCACCGGGCGCAAGATGCCCGGTCGGCGCTGGTCCGAGGGCCTGCACCAGGCGGTGGAGGCGAAGGAGGGGGTGCGCATCCAGCGCGAGAGCCAGACGCTTGCGTCGATCACCTTTCAGAACTACTTCCGGATGTATCGGAAGCTGGCCGGCATGACGGGCACGGCGGACACCGAGGCCTACGAGTTCCAGCACATCTACAGCCTGGAGACCGTCGTCATTCCCACCCATCAGCCGATGGTGCGGGAAGACCGGATGGATCAGGTGTTCAAGACCAAGAAGGAGAAGCTGCAGGCGGTCTTGAACGACATCAAGGACTGCTACGAACGCGGCCAGCCGGTACTGGTGGGCACGACATCCATCGAGAATTCCGAGGAGTTGTCGCGGCTGTTGCAGTCGCAGCGCTTGCCGCACCAGGTGCTCAATGCCAAGCAGCACGCGCGCGAGGCGGAGATCGTCACGCAGGCGGGCCGGCCGAAGATGGTCACCATCGCCACCAACATGGCGGGGCGCGGCACCGACATCGTGCTGGGCGGAAATCCCGAGCCCGAGATCGAGCGGATGCGCGCCGACGAAAGCCTGTCGGCCGAGGACCGGGATGCCCGCGTCGCGGAGTTGCGCATGCGCTGGCAGGACCTGCACGACCAGGTCATCTCCAGCGGCGGGCTGCACATCGTCGGCACCGAGCGCCACGAGTCGCGGCGCGTGGACAATCAGTTGCGCGGGCGTTCGGGCCGCCAGGGCGACCCGGGCTCGAGCCGGTTCTTCCTGTCGCTCGAGGATCCGCTGCTGCGCATCTTCGCCTCCGATCGTGTGGCCGGCATCATGGAACGGCTGAAGATGCCCGAGGGGGAGGCCATCGAGCATCCGTGGGTCACGCGCGCCATCGAGAATGCGCAGCGGAAGGTAGAGGCCCGTAACTTCGACATCCGCAAGCAGTTGCTGGAGTACGACGACGTCGCCAACGACCAGCGCCGAGTAATCTACCAGCAGCGCAACGAACTGCTGGAGAGCACCGACATCACGGAGACGATCTCGTCGATGCGCGCTGGCACCATCGCCGACATGATCGCCGCGCACGTGCCCCCCGGCACGGTGGAGGAGCAGTGGGACATTCCCTCGCTCGAGCGTGCATTGACCGGAGAGCTGACCCTCACCCTGCCGCTGCAGGATTGGCTCAAGGACGAAGAGAATTTCGACGAGGAGACGCTGCGCTCTCGGATTCTGGAGCGTGCGGACGAGCACTACACGCAGAAGATGGCCAGTGTCGACCCGGAGGCGCTGCACCAGTTCGAGCGCGCTGTCATGTTGCAGACGCTGGACAACTACTGGCGCGAGCACCTGGCGGCCCTCGACCATCTGCGTCAGGGCATCCACCTGCGCGGCTTCGCGCAGAAGAATCCGAAGCAGGAGTACAAGCGCGAGGCCTTCGAACTGTTCTCGATGCTGCTCGACTCCGTGCGCAACGAGGTGACGCGCGTGCTCATGACGGTGCAGATCCGCACCGAGCAGGACGTGCAGAAGGTCGAGGAGCCGGTCGAGGTGACCAACGTCCGGTATCAGCACGCGGACTACGAGGAGGCGCTCGCGGAGGCGGAGGCGGACGAGCAGGCGTCCCGGCCGCACGCGGCGCAACAGCCCTTCGTGCGCAGCGGGCAGAAGGTCGGGCGCAATGATCCGTGCCCGTGCGGCTCGGGCAAGAAATTCAAGCAGTGTCACGGTCGGCTGGAGTAGCGATGCAGAAGGTTCGAGTGCCGTCGCGTCCATGCCCGTCGGCCTGACCGCGCCCGCCGCGCACGCGCTGCATCCCGTCCCCGGTGTGCGCCTGGGAATCGCCCAGGCCGGTATCCGCAAGCAGGGACGCAAGGATCTGTTGATCGTCGCGCTGCAGGAGGGCACGGCGGTAGCCGCAGTATTCACTCGCAACCGCTTCTGTGCGGCGCCGGTTCTGGTGTGCCGCGAGCATCTGGCGGCGGCAGCGCCACGGGCCCTGGTGGTGAACACCGGCAACGCGAACGCCGGCACCGGAGTGCGAGGGCTGGACGATGCGCGCGCGACGTGCGCAGCCGTGGCACCGCTGCTGGGGGTTCGCGCCGAGCAGGTGCTGCCCTTCTCCACCGGCGTAATCATGGAGCCGCTGCCCATGCAACGCCTGCTGGCGGGAATTCCCGCCGCCCTCGCCGACCTGCGGGAGGACAACTGGCTGTCCGCCGCCGAGGCGATCATGACCACGGATACGTTGCCCAAGGCGACGTCCAGGCAGGTCGATATCGACGGTCGCCGCGTGACCGTGACCGGCATGTCGAAAGGCGCGGGCATGATTCACCCAAACATGGCGACGATGCTCGGCTTCATCGCCACCGACGCCGCCGTCGAGCCGAACGCCCTCCAGGCCATGCTCGGCTTTGCCGCGGACCGCTCGTTCAATGCCATTACCATCGACGGCGATACCTCGACCAACGATTCGCTGGTCCTCATGGCGAGCGGAGCCGCCGGCAATGCCCACGTGGCAAGTCTGCAGTCCCCGGGTGGACGGGCGCTCCTGGGCGCGATCGACGACGTGGCGAGCGAGCTCGCGCAGGCCATCGTACGCGACGGAGAGGGCGCGACCAAGTTCATCACGATCCGCGTCGAGGCCGGGCGCAGTCGCGAGGAATGCCGACAGGTCGCCTTCGCGATCGCACACTCTCCGCTGGTCAAGACCGCCTTCTTCGCATCGGACCCCAACCTCGGCCGCATCCTGGCTGCAATCGGCTACGCGGGCGTCGACGATCTCGACGTCGGTGACGTGGACCTGTACCTGGACGAGGTGAAGGTCGTGTCGGGAGGCGGCCGCGATCCCGGCTACGAGGAAGCGCACGGTCAGCGCGTCATGCAGCGCGACGAGATCGTCATTCGCGTCCTCCTCCGTCGCGGCGATGTGTCGGCGACGGTGTGGACGTGCGACCTGTCGCACGAATACGTGACCATCAACGCCGAGTACCGCACCTGAGGTGCGGCTGGGCGCGTACTCGAGCCATACGGCATTCCGATCCCGATGAATTCACTCGACAGCTTCCTCGCGCGTGCCGAAGCCCTGCTGGCGCGGGTCGAACGGCTCCTGCCGCCGGACGCACCAGAACCCGATTTCGCCCGCACCATTGCCTTTCGCTGGCGCAGTCACACCGGGGGCGGCTTCCTGCAGCCGGTGACGCAGCCGCACGGCATCCGTATGGAGGATCTGCAGGATATCGATCGCCAGCGCGATCTCGTCGATGCCAACACCAGGCAGTTCGTGCGCGGCGTCCCCGCCAACAACGTGCTGTTGACCGGTGCGCGGGGTACCGGCAAGTCCTCGCTGGTCAAGGCCGCGCTCAACCGCTACGCGCAGGAAGGGCTGCGCCTGGTGGAACTCGACAAGCAGGACCTGTTGCATCTGTCCGATGTGGTGGAACTGCTGGCGCGCCAGCCCTACCGGTTCATCCTGTTCTGCGACGATCTGTCGTTCGATGCGAACGAGCCCGGGTACAAGGCCCTGAAGGCCGTCCTCGACGGTTCCGTCTCGGCGACCCCTGAAAACGTTCTCATCTATGCCACCTCGAACCGCCGCCACCTGATGCCTGAGTACATGGCGGAGAACCTGGAGACGCGCTATGTCGGCGACGAGGTGCACCCGGGCGAGACGGTGGAGGAGAAGATCTCGCTGTCGGAGCGCTTCGGTCTGTGGGTGTCGTTCTATCCATTCAGTCAGGACGAATACCTCGACATCGTGCGTCATTGGCTGCGCTGTCTCGGCGTCGACGACGTCGACGCCGAGGAGGTGCGCCGTGAGGCGTTGCAGTGGGCACTGCAGCGCGGCTCGCGCAGCGGCCGCATCGCCTGGCACTTCGCGCGCGACTGGGCCGGACGCCGGGCGGCTGCGTCCTAGGGAAGCTCTGCGCAACCGGTCATGAGACAAGCGGCGAGAGCGGAAATGGTT
>CAZNBS010000309.1:0-5415 GCA_964570955.1 uncultured Burkholderiales bacterium
CCGAGCGCGCTGGCATCCGAGGCCATGTGCCCGGCATCGCTGACCAGAGCGAGCGAACCGAACCACCAGCCGGCCAGCAACTCGACCGCTGCGTAGCCGAGCGTGAGCGCCATCGCCCAGGCGAGCGCTTGGGCCGCCAGTCCGCGTCCGTGATCGTGGTGATGATGGCCGTGCCCATGCTCGCCCCGCGGGTGCGCGTGCGAATGCTCGTGCGGAGGTTGACGGCGGCTGGATTGCTTCGCGGCCATGCTCTGCCTCAGGCAACCAAGGCCTCGGCGACCGCGCGCGCCGCCCGCCATCGCGCATCGTCGCCCAGCGCGGCCAAACCCATCGGCTGCGCATGGGCGTACAACGCCTGCACACGCGCCTGCCAGCCGGACGGCGGCCGCCAGTGGTCGAGCCCGGCCAGGATGCGCTCCGCGGCGTCGGGACGGTTGCACACCAGCGCCATGTCGCAACCGGCCTGCAGGGCCGCCTGGGCGCGTCCGAGCGCATCCCCGGCGACACTGGCCGCCTCCATCGACAGGTCGTCGCTGAAGATCGCGCCTCGGAAGCCGAGGCGGCCGCGCAGGATGTCCTGCAACCACGTGCGCGAAAACCCCGCTGGCCGATCGTCCACCTGCGGGTAGATCACGTGGGCGGGCATGACGGCCGGCAGGCCCTGCGCGATCAGGGCGCGAAAGGGCAGCATGTCTTCGGCCTCGATCTGCGCGAGCGGTCGGTCGTCGACGGGAATCGCCACGTGCGAATCTTCGGCGGCGAAGCCATGCCCGGGGAAGTGCTTGCCGACGGCGGCCACGCCCGCATGGCGCAGGCCGCGCATCAGGCTTGCGCCCAGCTCCGCCACGGCAGTCGCCTCACGGTGAAAGGCGCGGTCGCCGATCACGGCACTGGGGCCATAGTCGAGGTCGAGCACCGGCGTGAAGCTGAAGTCCACCCCGCAGGCGGCCAGTTCCATGCCGATCAGTGCACCGATGGCCTCGGCATCGGCACATGCGGCGGCCGGCTCGTGCTCCCAACGGCGACCCAGCGCGGCCATGGGAGCGATGCGCGTGAATCCGGTCCGAAACCGCTGCACGCGGCCGCCCTCGTGATCCACCGCGATCAGCAGGCGCGGTGTGCGCAGCGCACGGATCTCGAGCGCCAGTTCGCGGATCTGCGCCGGCGAATCGAAGTTGCGCGCGAAGAAGATGACGCCGCCGGCCATCGGATGCAGGAGGCGGCGGCGATCGTCGTCGGTCAGGGAGTGCCCGACCACGTCCAGAAACACCGGCCCCAGCGGCATCGACACCGGCTCGCTCATCCCCGCTCCAGCACGACGAATGCGCACGCCATGCTGCGCTCGTGGGTAATGCTGAGGTGGCTGCGCACCACCCCTCGCGCGTGCAGCAGCGCGTCGAGCGAGGGCGCGAGCGCCAGCACCGGGCGTCCGTCCGCATCGTGCGTCACGCCGATGTTGCGCAGCGAGGCTGGGGCGCGCACGCCGGTCCCGAGCGCCTTGGCGAATGCCTCCTTGGCGGCGAAGCGCGACGCCAGGTAGAGCGGTTTGACCGCACTGTGCTCGAAGCCCGGCCATTCGACGTCGGCCAGCACGCGCCGCGCGAAGCGCTCGCCATGGCGCGCCAGCAGCGCCTCGACGCGGGGCACCTCGACCAGGTCCGTGCCGATGCCGACGATCATCCGCGCCGCGCCTCGCGCATCAAGGCCTTCATCTCCCGGACTGCATGCTCGAAGCCGACGAACAGGGCGTGGCTGACGATGGCATGACCGATGTTCAGCTCCACGATCTGCGGGATGGCGGCGATCGGCTGCACGTTGTGATAGTGCAGGCCATGCCCGGCGTTCACGTGCAGGCCCAGTTCGGCTGCGTGGCGCGCGGCGCCGCGCACGCGCTCGAGTTCCTGCGCCTGCGCGACCGGCTCGGTCGCTTCCGCGTAGGCTCCGGTGTGGATCTCGATGACCGGAGCGCCCGCGCGCTGCGCAGCATCGATCTGCGCCGCGTCCGGGGCGATGAACAGCGAGACGCGCACGCCGGCATCGGCGAGCCGGGCGCAGGCGCTGCGCACGGCATCGAACTGGCCGACCACGTCGAGGCCGCCCTCGGTGGTGCGCTCGGTCCGTCGCTCCGGCACCAGACAGACGTCGTGCGGCCGCAACCGGGCGGCGATCGCGATCATCTCGTCGGTGGTCGCGCTCTCCAGGTTCATGCGGCCGGTGAGCACCTCGCGCAGCACTTCGACGTCGCGATCCTGGATGTGGCGGCGATCTTCACGCAGATGCAGCGTGATGACGTCTGCCCCCGCACTCTCGGCGATCAATGCCGCCTGCACGGGACTGGGATAGCGCGTACCGCGCGCCTGGCGCAGCGTCGCCACGTGATCGATGTTGACGCCCAGAAGGACCATGCCGTCGCGCTTCACAGTTGCTGCATCTCCCTCAGCAGCTGGCGCGTGTACAGCTCCTTGCCGCCGAGATAGTGGTTGAGGATATAGCGCATCAGTGCGCGTGCCTGCGGCATGATGACCGGGTCGCGGTAGTCGTCGCGCGCAATGGCGAGCAGTGCGGCACCGCGCAGCACCGGCAGGGAGCTGTCCGCACCTGTCCCATCGGCCGGCACGGCCCCGCGCTCGACCACGTACACATAGTCGCGCTCGGCGGCGATGGGGGCGCCTTGCGCATCGCTGGTCAGCGCCAGGCCGTAGCCCAGCTCGGACAGCAGCAGACGCTCGAACCGGCGCAGCACCAGCGCCACCGACTCACCGTTGCGCAGTTCCGCCAGTGCCTGCTCATAGCCGTCGAACAGCGCCTCGTGCGCATCGTCGCGCGGCAGCAGTTTGAGCAGCAGCTCGTTCAGGTAGAAGCCGCAGATCAGGGGAAGCCCTGCCATCTGCACCTGCCCGCCCTGCCATTCCGCGCGATGCAGGACCTTGAGCTCGGACTTGCCGGACCAGGTGAGCAGCAACGGCTGGAACGCCATCAACGCGCCGCGCATCGCCGATGTCGGCCGCCGCGCGCCCTTTGCCACCAGTCCCACGCGACCCGCATTGCGGGTGAACAGCTCGGCGACCAGGCTGGTCTCCTTGAATGCATAGGTATGCAGGACGTAGCCGGGCTCCGCGTCGCGGACGCTGCCGCGCGGACGGGGCATGGGCGTGGGTGCGGGTGCATTCACGGCAGGTTCGACATCGGAGCGCGCACGCCGAACGACGGCGCCTGCGTCAATCATAGCCGAGTCGCTTCAGTGTGGCGGGATCGTCCATCCAGCCTTCGCGCACCTTCACGAACAACTCCAGGAAGACCTTGCCCCCAAACAGCTTCTCCATGTCGTGGCGCGCCTGGGTGCCGACTGCCTTGAGCTTTTCGCCCCCCTTGCCGATCACGATCGGCTTCTGACCGGGACGCTCGACCAGGATGCTGGCGGCGATGCGGCGCAGATCGCCCTCCTGCTCGAAACGCTCGATCTCCACCGCGGCGGCATAGGGGACTTCCTCTCCCAGCAGGCGGAAGAGCTTCTCGCGCACCAGTTCGGCTGCCAGGAACCGCTCGCTGCGATCGGTCAGCTCGTCCTCGGCGAAGATGAGCGGGCCGGGCGGCAGGTACTGGCGCAGGACCTCGAGCAATCGGTCGATCTGGGCCCCGGTCTCGGCACTGACCGGCACGATCTCGCAGAACGCGAAGGCCTGCGCGAGCAGGGCCAGGAAGGGAAGCAGCGCTGACTTGTCGGGCAGGCGGTCGATCTTGTTGACGACCGCCACGACGGGAGTGCCTTCGGGCAGCGCGGCCAGCACCCTGCGATCCTGCGCACCGAAACGCAGCGCTTCGACCACCAGCACCACCGCATCGACCTGTTCCAGCGCCTGGGTGGCGGAGCGGTTCATGTAGCGATTGAGCCGCGAGCCGTGACTCGCCTGGACACCGGGGGTGTCGACGAACACGAACTGCGCATCGGGCCGTGTGAGGATGCCCAGCACCCGGTCGCGCGTGGTTTGCGGGCGGCGCGAGGTGATGCTGAGCTTCTGTCCGACCAGGCGATTGAGCAGCGTGGACTTGCCGACGTTCGGGCGCCCCACGATCGCCACGTATCCTGCGCGAAACTGGCTCTGCCCGCTCATTCCTTCCGTATGGCCTGTTCGTATGCGGCGCGCGCCGCCTCCTGCTCGGCCGCGCGCCGACTCGGCCCGGTGCCTTCCGTCCGGATGCCGAGATCGGCGAGGACACATTCGACCGTGAAATGCTGCTCGTGCGCCTCGCCCGAGACGCTGACCACTGCGTAGGCCGGCAGCGGCAGGCGCCGTCCCTGAAGATACTCCTGCAGCAGCGTCTTGGGGTCCTTGCCCATCGCCTTGGGATCCAGGGCGTCGAGCAGCGGCCGGTAGATGCGTCCGATCAGCGCAGAGGCGGCATCGAAGCCGGCATCGAGGTACACGGCGCCGAACACGGCCTCCAGGGCATCGGCCAGGATGGAGGGGCGGCGGAATCCGCCGCTCTTGAGCTCCCCCTCGCCTAGCTGCAGGTGATCACCCAGCGCCAGTTCGGCGGCCAGTCGCGACAGCGTATCCTGGTTCACCAGCGAGGCACGCAGACGCGACAAGTGGCCTTCGGACAACCTCGGAAAGCGCTCGAACAGAAGGGAAGCCACGACACAGTTGAGCACCCCGTCGCCGAGGAATTCGAGGCGTTCGTTGTGCGGCGTGCCGAAACTGCGGTGGGTCAGCGCCTGGCGCAGCAGTTCCGGTGCACGGAAAGAGTGACCGAGTCGTTCGATCAGGGCGCGCGGTGGCATCCGCACGCTAATGCTTTACAGCCGGGGCCCACGCTCGCGACAGAACGGACGGCGCGCAACGCGCCGGGCGAGGTGTGCCTTCTGGCATCAGTTGGTATTCTCCGCCACGAAGTCGATCTGGGCGCTGACGTTCGCGAACAGCGGCACCAGGACGGAGTACTCGGCGCGGATCTCGAAGCCTTCTCCGGTCTTGCTCACGTCGAGATCGCGGCCCCTCACGGCGCGGATGTCGTCGATCTGCGCGCGCCGGTCGAACGCCGACATGACCTCCTTGACCGATCCGCCGCGGTTCTCGTGCGCGATGTCGTTCACCACGCGCTTGATGGTGAAGTACTCGATGTAGGACGGCGTGAGCCTGAAGCCGATGATGGCCACGAAGACGAGCACGGCAGAGACGATCAGCAGCCCGGTGATGGTCAGCCCTTGTTGCTTGCGCATGGCGATTCCCTCCGCATCAATGAATCCTCGACCCAACGCGGCTGAAATCCCCGAAGTTCCACCAGATCATGAAGGCCTTGCCCACGATGTTGCGATCCGGCACGAATCCCCAGTAGCGGCTGTCGCTACTGCTGTCGCGATTGTCGCCCATCATGAAGTAGTGCCCTTCAGGCACCTTGCACTCGAACCCGTCC
>CAZNBS010000310.1:0-5375 GCA_964570955.1 uncultured Burkholderiales bacterium
CCACGTGCAGCGTCCCATCGGCCGCACCGTCTACCGCGCGTCCCACCTGCAGCGATCCTGACATCAGCAGATCCCCGCTGCCCACCTCCACCTTTCCGAGCGCCTGTCCATTAGCCGTCGAGGTGCCGATGCTCACCCCATTGAAACGGTTGCCGCCCATCTGCAGCGTACCCACCTCCAGCGTGCCGTCCGCCTCCCCGCCGAAGGTGCGCCCCACCAGCAGCAGCCCCGGCGTGGCACCCACCGTCAACGTCCCGTCGATACGCGCCACGCCCGTGGCGCTGTTGATGCGCGTGCCACCGCCATCGCTCACCCGATCCAGCCCGAACGTCGTACCCACGATCAGATTCGCATTCGGGCCCAAGGCCATGTTGCCGCCAACGATCAACTCTGCCTGCGCCGAGGTGCCCACCTGCCCCGCATTAGAACCCGTCACGTTACCCACGATCGCGAACGTGCCGGTCGCAGTACCCAGATCTCCACCCACGTGCAGCGTCCCGACCACCGTCGAGTCCGCCGCCGCCCCGAAGGCCTGCGCCACCTGCAAGGACCCGTTCATCCCCAGCGAACCGCCGGTGCGCATCGTCCCGCTCACGCTCGCCGCACCGCCCTGCCCCGTCCCATCCGCCAGCACCCCCACGTTCACGCTGCCCGTGCCCGCCACGCCCGCATCGCCCACGCTCGACAGCGTCCCGTGCGCGAACGAACCCGCCGCCACCGGCCCGCTCAGCACCCCCACCTCGTAGTTCGTAAAGCCGCCGTAGCCGCCGCTGGTGAGCACCTCACCGCGCGCCTGCACCAGCGTCCCCGCACTCGAGGCGCTGCCCACCCCGACCGAGGCAATGCCCGTCGAGTTGCCCAGCAGCGCACCACCGTCCACGTGCAGCGTCCCATCGGCCGCACCGTCTACCGCGCGTCCCACCTGCAGCGACCCGACATGAAGCGAGACGTCCGTGCTGATGACCGTGCCGATGCCGGTGCCGAAATCCGTCCGCCCGATGGTTAGCGAGCCGAGCTGCGGCGTGCTCGTTGCGCCGCCGCTCAGGGTCGTATCGAGCAGGGAGGTGCCGCCGTTGCTGACGATCGCGTTCGAACCGGCGACCGGCACGCCTGGGGGCGACCAGTTGGCAGGGTCGTACCAGCTCGCGCCGCCGGGATCCAGGTCGACCCACACCTGTGCCTGGAGATGTGGAACGAAAAACATCGCGCAGATGCCAGCCGAGAGGGCGATGCGTTGCATGGCAACCCGTCGACGGGCGGGGGGACGCCCGAGCCTGTGCTTCTTCATATCGGTCTCCTTGCCGCTGCGGCGCGTATTGTTTTGAGGAACCCTCGGATCCCGTTTGCTCGGATTCCTGGGCACTCGCGCGTCGCGCGGGCGAAGCAAGATCGAGCCCAATTCTGGAGGTGCACAAGTTATCAGGACGTTACCTGCGGACGACGACCGGACACACCGGTGCATGTAAGATTGTTCGACACAGTCGTCTTGCCCACTGGACGGTTGGTGCGTCTGCCACGACGCTGGTCACTCGACCGCGCGGATCGAACTACAGGCCGCGCAGGTAGCGCAGGTCGTCGGCCAGACGTTCGTCGATGTCGCGGTAGCGATCGACATGCTGGGTGAGATCTTCGCCAACGAAGCCGGTGGTGCGAATCGGCACTTCGAAGAAATTCTCGAATGCGATGGTGCCGTCGTAGCCGACCGCCCGCAGCGCGCGTAGGACCTCGAGCCAGTCGACCTGCCCGTCGCGCATCGACGCGAACACCCAGCGCCAGCGCCCGCCCTCGCGCACCCACGCCGCGTTCTTCGCGTGTACGTAGTCCAGGTAGGGGCCGAGCAGTTCCAGGCCCATCCGCCAGGCCTCCCGCCCCTCGATGACCAGGTTGGCGGGATCGTAGTTGACACCCACTCGTGCGGCATCGAAGTGCTCGACCACGCGCAGCGCCAGCGAGGCACTGGGCGCGAGGGTATTGAAGTGGGTTTCGATGACCGGCTTGGCGCCGAACGGCGCGACCACCTCGATCACCGCACCCAGCGCATCCACGGTCTCGCGCAGCAAGTCGTTGTAGGAACGGCTGCCGTCGTAGATCGTGGCGCCGGGGCGGTAGCGCGGACAGCGCATGACCGCGCACGCCTCTCCGAACCAGCGCTGCTGCTCGAGATTGCGCAGCGGCGCGTAGCCCATGAGACAGGAGACCTCGAGGCCGTGGTCGTCGCACAGTCGCTTGATCTCGCGCGCACGCACGGGCAGGTCGCGCGGCGCGACATGATAGGCATCATGCACCCGCCATTCCACGCCGTCGTAGCCGTGCTGCGCCAGTTTGCGCACCACTTGCTCGCAATCGAGTTCGGGCAGCACCGCGGTTTGTACGCTGAACTTCGTATCGACCTCCCAGTGGCAAAAGGCAAGACCTGACCCCTGCACTCCTTGGTGCAGTGCATCCAAGGCGCACGCCAGTGCCCCTACTATTGCGACTTCAATAATGCTAACGTAGCGCGCTTCCGCTCGCCTCGGGCAGGAGCGGGACCAAGACAAGAACGACGGGAGGATCCTCATGAGCGACAGTGTGCGCACCGCCGAGGAAGTCGAGGTGCAGGCCGGGCACCTCGACCCATATCAACTCGACCCCAAGCACGTCCTCGAGCCGCCGGTCGCGATGCGAGACATCCTCAAGAAGATCGGCCCGGGCATCGTGCTGTCCGCCTCCATCGTCGGCTCGGGCGAGCTCATCGCCACCACCACGCTCGGCGCGGAGGTCGGCTACACGGTGATGTGGTTGATCGTCTTCTCGTGCCTGATCAAGGCGCTGGTGCAGTCCTTCCTCGGCCGCTACACGATCGCCAAGGGCGAGACCGGCCTGGAGGCGTTCAACCGCATTCCGGGCAGGATCGGCCGCGTCAACTGGGTGGTGTGGGCCTGGGCAGCCATGGTGATCGTCACCCTGTTCCAGATCTGCGCCATGTTCGTCGGCGTGTCGCAGGCGATGAAGCTCATCACCGGCATCGAGGTGATGTGGTGGGTGCTCGCATTCTTTGTGCTGACGCTCGTGCTGCTGCTGGGTGGCGCCTACCACCGCATCGAGCGGCTGGCGATGATCAAGGTGGGCCTGTTCACGCTCATCACGCTGCTGTCGGCCGTGGTGCTGACGCGGATGCCGGAATACTTTTCGTGGGGCGACGTGTGGCAGGGGTTCAGCTTCAAGCTGCCGGATGCCGGTCTGGCAACGGCGCTCGCCGTGTTCGGCATCACCGGGGTGGGGGCAACCGAACTGTACATGTACACCTACTGGTGCGTTGAGAAGGGCTATGCCCGCTACACCGGGCCGCACGAGGACAGCGAGGCGTGGCGGCGGCGTGCACGCGGCTGGGTGCGCGTCATGAACGTCGACGTGATCTGCTCGATGATCATCTACACAGTCGCGACCGTCGCGTTCTATCTGCTGGGAGCCGGCATTCTGCACGGCATGGGGCAGGTCCCGGCGACCAGCGACATGATCCCGATCCTGTCCAACATCTACACTCAGACGCTGGGCGGCTGGGCCAAGTGGCTGTTCTACATCGGTGCGATCATCGTGCTGTACGGCACCATCTTCGCCGCCACGGCCGGACACTCGCGCATGTTCGCCGACTTCATGCGCCTGCAGGGCACGTTCGAGCACGACGACATGAAGGCCCGCAACCGCTGGCGCGACATCTTCATCGTGGTGCTGACTGTCATCCCGGTTTGCTTCTACTTCATCTTCGGAGAGCAGCCGGTGGCGATGGTCAAGTGGGGCGGGCTGGCGCAGGCATGGACCCTGCCGATCATCTCGCTCGGCACCATCTATCTGGTATATCGCCACATGCCCCGCGAGATGCGGGCGACACCGCTGGGCCACCTGCTGCTGTGGGTGGGCGCGATCGTCATCACCGGTTTCGTGCTGATGGCCGAGGCGCGACGCTGGGGTCTGTGGGGCTGATCGTTCGGAGAACGACTTCATGAGCATCGAGCGCAAACACGTGGGTCCGCGCCTGTCCCAGGCGGTGGTCCACAACGACACCGTCTACCTGGCGGGCATCGTGGCCGATCATCCGGTGCCCGACGCCGGCGGCCAGACGGGCCAGATCCTGGATCAGATCGACAAGCTGCTGGCCGAGTGCGGCAGCGACAAGACCAAGATCCTGATGGCCACCATCTGGCTGGCGGATGCGCGCTACTACGACGAGATGAATTCGGTGTGGGACAAGTGGGTGCCCGCTGGCCAGGCACCCGCGCGCGCCTGCGTGGAATCGCGTCTTGCCCACCCGAAGTACCTGGTGGAAATTCGCGTCGTCGCCGCACGCTGAGCGTCCGGGCGGGGCCACGCCGATCGTCGATCCCATCCCTGTGAACGGAGGCAGTATGAACGATCAGGTACTGCCTCCTCCGGCGCGCTTCGATCCCTACCGCCTCAGCAAGGAGCACGTCCAGGACCCTCCCGAGGGCGTGGGCAACATCCTGCGCCGCATCGGACCCGGCCTGGTCCTGTCTGCCGCCATCGTCGGCTCGGGTGAGCTGATCGCCACCACCACGCTGGGCGCCAAGGTGGGCTACGTCATGCTGTGGCTGATCATCTTCAGCTGCCTGATCAAGTCCATCGTGCAGGCGGTGCTCGGACGCTACGTGATCACCACCGGCGAGACCACGCTGGTCGCCTTCGCGCGCATGCCGGGCCCGCGCCCGATCCTGCACTGGTTCATCTGGGCATGGGCAGCGGCGAGTTTCATGGTTCTGTTTGCGCTGACCGGCATGTACATCGGGATCTCACAGGTGATGTTCAGCCTAATCCCGGCCATTCCGGTCGCCGGCTGGGTAGCGATCTTCTTCGCCATCACGCTGGCCCTGCTGCTCGGCGGCGCCTACGGACGCATCGAGAAGCTGGCGGTGATGAAGGTGAGCATTTTCACCATGCTCACGCTGCTGTCGGCCCTGCTGATGCTGAACATGCCGCAGTACTTCAGCCTGGACAAGATCGCCAGCGGCCTGACCTTCGGTTTTCCCGAGGCGGGACTGGCGGTCGCCATCGCCGTGTTCGGCATCACCGGCGTGGCCTCGGGTGAACTGTGCATCTACCCCTACTGGTGCATCGAGAAGGGGTACGCGCGCTTTACCGGGCCGCGCGAGGATTCCGAGGCGTGGCGGCGGCGCGCGGCCGGCTGGATCCGCGTCATGCACGTCGACGTGGTGGTCTCGATGATCGTCTACACCGTTGCCACCATCGCTTTCTACCTGCTTGGAGCGGGCGTGCTCAACGGCATGGGACTGGTTCCGGCGGGCAAGGACATGATCGGGACGCTGTCGCGCATCTATACCGAGACCCTGGGCGGCTGGTCCCTGTGGCTCTTCTATCTGGGT
>CAZNBS010000311.1:0-5375 GCA_964570955.1 uncultured Burkholderiales bacterium
TCGTGGGGCCGCTACTCCGAGATGCTTTCCCCGTACACGCAGCCGGGCTTGCCGCAGTTCGTGGAGACGCCGCCGGGTCGACGCCTGATCGCGCTCGTCGACCCCTGGTCGTACCGCGCGCGCCTGACGATGCCGAAGCTGATCGTGCTCGGCACCAACGACCGTTACTGGACGCTGGACGCACTGAACCTCTACTGGGACGGACTGCCTGGTGAGAAGCGCGTGCGCTACGTTCCGAACGCGGGGCATGGCCTGAACGGCGACGACAGCTGGCTCGACACGCTCACCTGCTTCTTCACGCACGTGCGCGCAGGAAACGCGCTTCCCGTCGTGCGCGGTTCGACCGCAGTGCGTGCCGACGCGCTCGACGTTCGCGCGGCGACGGATCGCGCCGCCTCGCGTGCAACCCTGTGGTCCGCGCACGCACCGACCCGGGACTTTCGCGATGCACGGTGGACGGCGCAGCCGATGGCGGTGAGGCGAGGCGATGCCTACGAAGCGCCGGCCCCGCGGGCGAGCGGGACCTGGACCGCCGCCTTCGCAGCGCTGGCATTCGACCTCGACGGCACATCCTGCACGCTTTCCACGCAGGTCTCGATCGTCCCGCCGCCGCGCTGAACCGCGCACGCTGCGTGCTCCGGCCCCGGCAACGGCTGCGGAAACGGATACAGCGATGGCAGAGCAGGCAGAAAACAGTCTCCATGCAGAAGCAACCTGGTGGAAGCGCGGCATCGTCTACCAGGTCTACCCGCTGTCCTTCCAGGACAGCGACGGCGACGGACAAGGCGACCTGAATGGCATTCGCCAGCGCCTGGACTATCTGGTCTGGCTCGGCGTGGATGCGCTGTGGATCTCGCCGATCTATCCCTCGCCCATGGCGGACTTCGGCTACGACGTGTCGGACTACTGCGCGATCGCGCCGGCGTTCGGCACCCTCGAACAGTTCGACGCCCTCGTGGAGGAGGCACACCGGCGCGGCCTGAAGGTGATCCTCGACTTCGTGCCCAACCACACCTCCGATCGCCATCCGTGGTTCGTCGAGAGCCGGGCGTCTCGCGACAACCGGCGGCGTGACTGGTACATCTGGCGCGATCCCGCCCCCGACGGCGGACCGCCGAACAACTGGATCAGCAACTTCGGCGGCAGCGCGTGGACGTTCGATCCGGCCACCGGGCAGTACTACCACCATGCCTTCCTCGAGGAGCAGCCCGACCTCGACTGGCGCAACCCGCGGGTGCGCGCGGCGATGATGGACGTGCTGCGCTTCTGGATGGAGCGCGGCGTCGACGGTTTCCGCATCGACGTGCTGTGGCATCTGGCGAAGGATCCGCAGATGCGCGACAACCCGCCCAATCCCGGCTACCAGCCGGGCGACGCGGAGATCCGGCGTCTCCTGCAGGTGCACTCCTGCGACCAGCCACACATCCACGACATCATCACGGAGCTGCGCGCGGTGCTCGACGAGTATCCCGAGCGGGTGATGATCGGCGAGATCTACCTGCCGGTGGAACGGCTGGTCGCCTACTACGGCGCCGGCCGCGGCGTTCATCTGCCGTTCAACTTCCAGTTGATCGAGGCGAGCTGGGACGCAGCCGAGATCGACCGCATGGTGCACGAGTACGACACCCTGGTGCCCGACGACGAGTGGCCGAACTGGGTGCTGGGCAACCACGACAAGCCGCGCATCGCCTCGCGCGTGGGCGAAGGGCAGGCGCGCGTCGCCGCGATGCTGCTGCTGACGTTGCGCGGCACGCCCACCATGTACTACGGCGACGAGCTGGGCATGCACGACGTCGCGATTCCGCCCGAGCGCGTGCAGGATCCCTGGGAGAAGAACGAACCGGGACTGGGACTGGGCCGCGATCCGCAGCGCACCCCGATGCAATGGGACACCTCGCCCAACGCCGGCTTCAGCACCGGCCTGCCCTGGCTGCCCCTGGCCCCGGATCACGAGACGCGCAACGTCGACTGTCAGGCGCGCGATCCCGCGTCGCTCCTCACCCTCTATCGAAGGCTGATCGCGCTGCGGCGTGCGCAGGTCGCCCTGTCGCTGGGCAGCTATGCGCGCGTCGCATGCACCGCGCACCTGCTTGCCTACGAGCGGCGGGGACCCGACGGCGTGCTGATGGTTGCGCTCAATTTCGGACGCGAACCGCAGGCGCTCGAGCGAGCGGGCCTGCAGGGCGAGGTGTTGCTGTCGACGCATCTGGACCGCGAGGGCGAACGCATCGTCGGGCGCCTCGCGCTGCGCGCCGACGAGGGCGCGATCGTGCGGCTGCGCTGATCGGCTACGCGCCCGATTCGCGCGCGTCGCAGTCGCGCCCGATGCGGCGCATCCACACGGCGATCGTCTGATCGCGCGTCAGTTGATCCGCGTGCGGCACCTGCGCCACGTCGCCCAGTTCCTCCGCCCAGACGCGCACCTGTTCGTCGGTGGGCTGCCATGCATACGCGTCCGTGATCCAGTCGCCCACCACGTCGGTCACCCACGCGGGCGTTCCCTGCCCGAATCCGACGGCTCGGGTCTTCGCCTCGGTGTAGTGCTGCTCCCAGCGCGCCCAGGCGATGGTGCGACCCACCTGCTGCGCGACCCAATAGCAGACGACCCGGTCGAACTGTTCCGGCAACTGGTAGGGGTTGCGAGGGCCTGCTGAAGCAGGCGCCGATGCAAGAATGGCGGCGATGGCGCAGACGGCACGCGAGAGGGTCGCGCGCCTGGTGGGATTCATCCTGCTCTCCTGTGGGGCGTGAGGTCCGGCTCCGGATCAGCTACCTGCAGGCGCCGCCGGCGCGACGCAGACACTCGTCAATCGTTGGCGGTGCCGAATTCCGCCGGCGACACGATCTCGATCAGCTCGAGGTCGTCGGAGTGCGCGAGTTCGGTGTGTCGAATGCCGGGCGGCTGGTGCACGCAGGTGCCCGGGACCAGGGTCACCTCGCCCACGCCCTCGTAGTCGAACTTGATCCAGCCCTTGAGGACGTAGACCATCTGGAACTCTACATCGTGATGATGGCGCTGCGGCATGGCCTGCACGCCGGGTATCGCACGGATGACGTGCGCGACGACCTTGCCCGCCGTGGCGTCCTTGATGCCCAGGTCGCGATACTCGAAGAAGGCGCGCAGGCCCCGATCCCACTCGGCGTCCTTGGCGTGACTGACGGAAAACCGCATCTTCTGGTCCATGCCCTGCTCCTCGATCGGCTGGTCGTGGCGCGATTATGGCAGCAGGCAGTCACGGCCGCCGCCGTTGCCTATTCCGGCCGGCTGGCCTGGAACAGATATCGGTTCAGGCTGAAGAAGTAGTCGTCCCGCGCGGCCAGCGTCTTCAGATCTTCGGTCCAGGCGGCGACCACATCCGCACCGATGCGCTTGCCGGCAAAGGCCCCGAGCATGCCGATCATGCCGTGACTGTAGGTGTCGGGATCGAAGCGGTCGTTGAGCAGGACCACCGCCTTGCAGGCATCGACGCGCAGGCCGGCCTGCTCGAGGCGCCGGCGCAGCGAGCGCGGCAGATGCGGGTGCGAACAGTGCAGGTCCCAGGTCTCGAGCACGTGGCGCATGCGCGCCGGATCGTCCGCGTTCCAGACGCAGGACGCCCAGTCGGTGTCGACCACCACCGCGCGTCCGCCAGGTCGAAGCACCCGATGCAGTTCGCGCAACGCGAGGTCCACGTCCGGCACGTACTCGTACACCTGCGTGCACACCACCGCGTCGACACTCGCGTCGGCATACGGCAGCTTCGTGACATCGCCGGACCGGATGCGCGCATTCGAGTGTGCGGCACAGCGCTGCTGCGCCAGCGCCACCATGTCCGGCGACAGATCGAGGCATTCGACGCGCCCCGTAGGCCCCAGTCGCTCGAGCAGTGCCAGCGCGAGCAGACCGGGGCCGCAACCGAGATCGGCGATGCACTCGCCCGGACGTGCATCGAGCGCGGCCAGCACCTCGCGGCGCTGCTGCACGACGTCGGGCGTGAGGTAGATCGCCTCCATGCGGCGCGAGGCGCGCGCATCGAAATGCATGCTCACGCCGGCTTGCCCGACCCGGCGAGCACCGCTTCGCACCAGCGCCCCACGGCCAGCACCGTGGCGTCCGCACCGGGACGACCGACCAGCTGCAGACCCACCGGAAGTCCGCGCGCATCGCGGCCGCAAGGAATGCTCAGCGCCGGCAGGCCGGAGAAGTTGAACGGCGAGCTCAGGCGCGTGAGCGCCGTCGGCACCGGCAGCGTGCGATCGCCGATCTGCAGTGTGGTCGTGCCCTGCCGCGGAATGCTGACCGGCAGGGTGGGCAAGACGAACACGTCCGCGTCCCCGAGGGCTGCGATCATGTTGTCGCGCAGCCAGCGCCGCAGGCGCTGCGCCTTGATGTAGTCGACGGCGCCGACGAACTGCCCGACCTCGAGGCGCAGGCGCACGTCCGCACTCAATCCGGCGGACTTGTTCATCAACAGGTCCCAGTTCGCCTGACAGGCTTCTGTGCAAAGCGTCAGGAACTGCGTGGCCGGCGCGTACTGTGCGCCCTCCACGTCGCGTTCCTCCACGTGAGCGCCGGCCTTGGCGAGCGCCTCGATTGCGGCCATGACCACCGCACGCACCGTGTCCTCGACATGGTCGAAGAAGAACGCCACCGGCCGCACCATCCGCGGCCGCTCCACGCGCTTTCCTCCGATGCAACCTGCCGGCAGACCGGCCATCGCCTCGAATGCGAACACCGCATCGTCGACGGTGCGCGTCAGCGGGCCGATATGATCGAGCGACCACGCCAGCGGCCACACGCCCTCGCGCGAGACGGCATCGTGCGAGGGCTTGAAGCCGACCACGCCACAGCAGGCGGCCGGGATGCGGATCGACCCACCCGTGTCCGTGCCGACGCCGATGGTGGCCAGGCCCGCCGCGACCGCTGCGCCGGATCCGCCGCTGGATCCGCCCGGCAGGTGCCCCGGCGCATTCGGATTGCTCACGGCGCCGAAGTGCACGTTGGCGCTGGTCACGCCATAGGCGAGTTCGTGCAGGTTGGCCATGCCGATGACCAACGCGCCGGCTTCGCGCAGGCGCGTCACCGCCTCGGCATCCCGGTCGCCCTCCCGCGGCACGATCGCTTTGGTGCCGCAGGTGGTCGGGTAGCCGCGCACCTTCATCAGGTCCTTGACGGCCACCGGCACGCCGGCCAGCGGGCCGACATCCTCGCCGCGGCCGATGCGTTGGTCCAGGGCGCGCGCCTCCGCGCGCACCTGCTCCGGGCGCAGCGTGATGAACGCGTTCAGCTCGCGACGGCGGTCGATGGCGGCAAGAAAGGCGTCCGCCACCTGCTCGGCGGAGACCGTGCGGGCACGCACCTGTGCAGCGATGCGAGCGACACCGGCGAACGTCAG
>CAZNBS010000312.1:0-5362 GCA_964570955.1 uncultured Burkholderiales bacterium
CCCCGAGACGGCGGCTCGCCGCAAGCTCGTTCTCCGGGTTCGCGTAGGAATTGATGAAGCACACCGCGACGGCATCGATCGCATTGTCGCGGATCACGTGCGCGGCCGCGTCGAGATCTTCGGCACTCACCGGAACGAGTACCGTGCCATCGCTCATGACGCGCTCGCGCACTTCGAGCCGAAGCCGCCGCTCCACCAGCGGCTCGGGCTTACGGTAGCTCATGTCGTAGAGACGTGGCGAGCGGAAGCGCGCGATCTCGAGCACGTCGCGAAAGCCGCTGGTCGTGACCAGCGCGACGCGTACGCCCCGTCGCTCGATGATCGCGTTGGTCGCCACTGTCGTGCCGTGGGCAAGCTCCGCGATCGCCGCGGCAGACACGCGGACCTCCGCTAGAAGATCCAGGATGCCGCCCTCTATCGCCGCACTGTAGTCCTCCGGCGTGGAGAGCACCTTCTTGCTGAAGAGCCGCCCGTCGCTGCGTAAAAGCACGATGTCGGTAAAGGTGCCACCGATGTCGACCCCGAGTGTGAGTCGATGCGAGTCCCTGTTCATAGCCTCACGGTACAACTTGCGCTCTATTGAGTAAATCGCATACGATTCAAAAGACTTATGACTAGCAAGCACTAATTATGGGCTGGGACCTGAACACGATCGGTGTCTTCGTCGCTGTCGCGGAGGGACAGAGCTTTTCCGCCGCGAGTCGCCGGCTGGAGATGTCGCCGTCGGGCGCTAGCCGAGCGATTTCGCGGCTCGAACGCCAACTCGGTATCAGGCTTCTCCAGCGAACCACACGCAGCGTGGCGCTCACTCCGGACGGATCGATCTACCTCGATCGTTGCAGGAAGATCCTCGCCGACGTAGACGATGCACACGCGCTCGTTGCGCGGGCAGGCAGTATCCCGCAGGGGCGTCTGAGGCTCCATGTGCCGGTAGGTTTCGGACGCAAGATCGTGGTGCCCGCGCTGCCCGAGTTCCTCGTGCGCTATCCGGAGGTCAAACTCGATGTGGAGCTGAACGACAGACCTCTCCATCCCCGGGACCACGGGGTCGATGTCGCGATCCGCGTAGGCCCTGTCGCCCATACTGGCCTCGTCGCGCGCCATCTGTGCAATACGAAGTTTGTTACCTGCGCTTCGCCCGCTTACCTCGAACGACATGGCGAGCCGCGCACGCCCGAGGGACTGCGCAAGCACCGGTGCCTCGCGTACGCCATTCCCGCCACCGGCCGCTACCGGGAATGGGAATTCGCGCGCAACGGCCGCAAGTACGCCGTCGAGGTATCCGGCCCGCTCAATATCAACGGGGGCGAGGCGCTGGTCGATGCGGCGATCGCCGGCTTGGGCATCGTTACCGTGGCGAGTTTCATCGCGGCCGCAGCCCTTGCGAGTGGCAAGGTGCGCCTGATCCTGCGCGACTATATGACTGAAGGCCCCGCGGTGTCGGTTACCTATTTGCCGGCGCGCCCGCTTCCAGCCCGGGTGCGCGCATTGATCGATTTCCTGCGGGAGGTCATTCCGCCGGAGCCGCCGTGGGAACGGATGCTATAGCGCGAAATCTGACCCGAACGTGCGCATATTCGGCACCTTCTCAAGCGAAAGCAGTCCCTTGTAAAGCTTCTCCGCCCGATCCGCGCCCCATACCGGCACCGTAAGGTCGAAGTACTTCTTCTCGACGGCCTCTGGGGGATGCGGATTCCCCGCCTCGCCTTTCATGATCTCGCAGTGCCCTTCTATAATGCGGCCGTCCTTGAGGCGGATCGCAACATCGCACAGGTGCTTCTCGGGATACTGGCGCGTATAGGCGGGCTCTTCGACCACGTGAACTTTCTCGGTCAGGGTCTGAACCGCGGGATTGCGGACGGCCTCGATGTCGAAGCAGTCGATTCCCGAACGACCGTGCACGAGTATGGTCGCGAACGCAAACGGGATCGAGAACTTCGCGCCGAAGCTCGTCGTGATCCTTCGGCCCGCGAGCAGCGAGGCGAGCTGGAACGCTTTCACGTCGATGCGCTCGATGTCGCCGGGCTTGATGCTGCCGGCGGGCACGGTCGCGAGCGCTGCCTGGAACGCGTCGATCGCCGCGTGCGAGAAACGCCCCGCCGGGTGCAGCTTGAAATAGCCTTTCGTGATGAGCCAGTCGGTCCCCAGGCCCGCGACCATGCGCGCGGGATCGAAGCTGTCGGCGATGACGGTGCCGTAGGTGAAACCGATCCCATCACGCTGACCGGTGAAGCCCGCCTCGATCATCTGCACCGCGATGAGTCCCGCCAGCGCACAGTGTCCCGAAAACACATTGCGCGCCGTCGCCTCGTCGAGCATCGCCTGCCGATTGGCGGTCATCGCCATCATCGCGGCCGTATTGATCGTATGCCGCATGCGCTCTAGGTCGAATCGCTTCATGTGCGCTGCCGCCACGGCCGAGCCGATCACCCCGACGTTGCCGTGTTGCGGAACGCTCACGCGCATTTTCGAAGCCATGCCAGTGCGCGCGCACGCTTCGTAAGCCATCACAACCGCCAGCAGAAAATCGCGTCCCGACACGCCGAGCTCCTGCGCGGCGGCGATCGCCGCCGGAACCATCTGGCTCCCCGGATGGGCGTTCGCGACAGTGTTGCCCTCGTCGAAGTCGTGAAACGTACTGGCGACGCCGTTGAGGAAACCCGCGTCGCGCGCCGCCGTGCGGTGCGGTGTGCCGATCACCCAGCTCGGCCCCGACCGCGCGTCCTTGAGATACCCGGCGGCGAGCGCTTTGAGCTCATCGGTCTGATTACCCGCCGTTACCACGCCGAACGTGTCGGCGATGAGACGTTTGCAGCGATCGACGACCGGCGACGGCAGGTCCTCGAACCGCGTGTTACAGAGGAAACGGACGACCTCGAGCAAGTACTCGGGCGGTTTGGCTTTGTCACTCGTATGGCCTGCAGTCGGTAACATTTCGGGTGCGGATGCTATTCCAGTTTGATGTTGAGGCGCTTGACCACGCCAGCATACTTCTTCAGGTCCTCATGGATGCGCGCATTGGTCTGCTCGGGTGTGTCACCGATGACGTCTGCTCCGACTTTCAGTATCTGGGCGTTCACGTCGGTGTTCTTGACGACGCGCACGAGCTCCTGATTGAGCTTGGATACGATCGCGGCAGGCGTTTTTGATGGCACGAGCACAGCCTGCCAGTTACCTTCCTCGAAGCCCGGAACTCCACTTTCGGCGACGGTCGGCACATTCGGGAGGCTACCGACGCGCTTCAGGCCCGTGACAGCCAGCACCTTGATCCTGCCCGAGCTCAGATGGGGCTGAATTGCCACCGCCGACCCGAACAGGAGCTGAACCTCGCCCGACAGCAGCCCCGTGATCGCGTCTCCCACGCCCTTGTATGGCACATGGTTGAACTTGACCTTGGCCATCATCGCCAGATGCTCCGCGGCGATATGCGTCGCATTGCCCACGCCTCCGGAACCGTAATCGATCTGGCCGGGTTTCGCCCGGGCGAGCGCAAGCAATTCTTTCACCGTCGCGACTGGCAGCGACGGATGCACCGACAACACGTACGGCTGCCAGAGCAGCGTTGTCACTCCCGTGAGATCCTTTTCGCTGTCAAACGGCAGGTTCGAATAGACCGCGGGATTCATCGTGTACGTGCTCGCCACGAGCACCATCGTATAGCCGTCCGGCGCCGCTCTTGCGGCCAGGGCTGTCCCGATATTGCCGTTGGCTCCGGTCCGGTTGTCGATGATGATCTGATGCTTCCACGCTTCGGTCAGCTTCTGGGCGATCATCCGCGCGAGAAAGGTTGAAGTCCCGCCGGGGGAATACGGGATGATCCAGCGTATCGGTTTGCTCGGGTAATCCTGGGCGAGCACCGCCAGCGGTGCCAGCATCGCGGCCAGTACGATCGGGAGCAGCAGACGAAAACGCATCGAACGCGACATGGAATGCCTCCTCGTGTTTTGCAAAGGACGCGCTTTTCGATTGGCACTTTATCGCCAGCGGATTGAGCGGTCAATCGGGCGAATTGCCTTGCTTCGTTGACTTCATGCGGAAGCGCATGCTAGCGTGCCTGCGCAGGACTTGTTCGACTTCCAGCAGTGGAGATGTCCATGAGCAAGCTAGAGGTTGTGGGCGTCGCGCTTTTGACCATCGCCGCCGGCACCGCATATGCGCAAGCTCCCGGCGGGACTTATCCGACCAAGCCGATTCGCGTTCTGGTGGGCTTCGCGCCGGGCGGAGGCATCGATGTCACGACTCGCTTTTATGCGAAGTACCTGACCGAGAGCCTCAGGCAATCGGTGGTGGTCGACAATCGGCCCGGCGCGGGAGGAACCATCGCAACCGACCTCGTGGCGAAATCGGCACCCGATGGATATACGTTGATCATGTTGTCCGTCACGCATTCGATCAATGCGACTCTCTACCGCAAGCTCCCTTACGATTCGGTCAAGGATTTCACCGCCATCACGCCAGTTGCCACCAATATCGACGTCATTGCGGTGCATCCGTCGGTGCCGCTGAAATCGCTGCGCGAGCTGATCGGCTACGCGAAGGCCAACCCGGGAAAGCTCAGTTATGCATCCGCGGGCAGTGGAACCCTGATGCACGTCGGCATGGAGCTCTTCAATTCCATGGCGGGAATCGAGCTCGCTCATATCCCCTACAAGGGGGCGGGCCCCTCGACCATTGCAGTGGTCGGCGGCGAGGTGCCGGTGCTGTCGACCAGTCTCCCGGCAGCATTGCCGCAGTCGAAAGCGGGGAAGCTTCGCGTCCTTGCCGTTACGTCTGCGAAACGTACGTCCCTTGCCCCCGAGTATCCGACAGTGGCCGAAGCGGCAAACCTTCCTAGCTATGAAGCGATCGTCTGGATCGGTCTCCTCGGACCTGCCGGCTTGCCCGCGGAGGTCGTCGACCGGCTCAATGCAGAGGTCGCCCGCATCGCACAGCGCCCGGAGGTTCAAAAGCAGCTCGCGGCACTGGGCGCCGAAGCGCATCGGGACACGCCTGCGGCGTTCGCGCAACTCATCAAGACGGATGTCGAGAAGTGGGGCAAGATCGTGCGCGAGACGGGGCTCAAAGTCGATTGATCGGTGCAGCGCTGAAGCCTCCCTCATGCCCGACCCGTCTCTGAACGGAGGGGATCAACGACTCCCACCTCGTGAAGGAACGACCATGAGACGCAAGCTTGGAATCATCGTCCCGTCGTGGAATACGGTGATGGAATACGAAACGCAACGCATGGCGGGCGAGGAAATTTCGATCCACACCATGCGCATCGCACACACCGCCGATACCGAGGAGAACGTGCTCTGGATGGGTACACAGGTGCCGGCGGCTTCACAACTGCTCGCCCATGCGAAGGTCGATGTGATCTGCT
>CAZNBS010000313.1:0-2446 GCA_964570955.1 uncultured Burkholderiales bacterium
CGCGCAGGGTCGGCTCGAAGTTCTCGACGGAGATCTCGCGGTCGTGGCCGTTGAGGATCTCCACGAAGCGCGACATGTGCGTGCCCTTGAAGTTGTGCGGCAGGAATACGTACATGCTGAACAGTGCAATCGTGTGCTGTACGCCGCCGCTCTTGTCCTTGACGCGGACAGGATGGCGGATGCCCTTGATACCTACGCGGTCGATCGCGAGCCGCCTGGTGTCGGCGCTGCTCTGCACGTCGGGGATGGGGAAGGGCCGAGGGTCGTTCATCGAACGTCCTGCTGGATGGTCGAAAGATGCGAATTATAAGTCGTCACGATTACCCGAGCAATCCACTCGGGAAAGGACGGACTGCGCTCGCAGGATGCCTCAGTGCCTGCGCAGTACGATGAAATCGATGAGTTGACGCAGCCGTACCGCCTCGTCTCCGAAGGGCTGCAACCCCTCGAGCGCCCGCTCCCGCAGCTCCTGCGCGAACTGCTGTGCGCGCGAGACGCCCATCAAGCTGACATAGGTTGCCTTGTTCTGGGACGCGTCCTTGCCGGCCGTCTTGCCCAGCGTCTCACTGTCGGATTCGGCATCCAGGACGTCGTCCACGACCTGGAAGGCGAGGCCTGCGCAGCGTGCGAACCGGTCGAGCGCAGCGAGCGAGGACGGTTCGCAATGGCCGCAGCGTGCGCCCAGAACGATGGATGCCCGGATCAGCTCGCCGGTCTTGTGGATGTGCATGTTCTCCAGTTCCGGCAGGCTCAGATCCTGACCGGTGCTGGCAAGATCCATCGCCTGCCCTCCGGCCATGCCGCGCGAGCCGATCGCCCCCGCAAGCAGACCGATCATGTCCAGCTGATCCTCGGCACGATCGCACAGGGGACGTTCGGCGAGCACCGCGAACGCGAGGCTCTGCAACGCATCGCCCACCAGCAGGGCCGTCGGCTCGTCGTATGCTACGTGGCAGGTCGGACGCCCTCGCCTGAGGATGTCGTCATCCATGCAGGGTAGATCGTCGTGCACCAGCGAGTAGGCATGGATGAGTTCCACGGCTGCAGCCACCCGGTGCACGCGCTCGCGCTGGGCATGCACCACTTCTCCGACCGCATAGGCCAACAGCGGCCGCACGCGCTTGCCGCCACCCAGCACGGCGTAGCGCATCGCGTCGTGCAGCCGGGCCGGTGAGCGCTGCGGCTCCGGCAGCACCGCCTGCAGAAACACCTCGATGTCCTGCTGGCGCGCCTGCATCCAGGCCGTGAAGTCAGTCCTGCTCGTTTCCACCCTGAAAGTCACGCAGCAATCCGTCCTCGAGAATCTTCACCTGCTGTTGCGCGTCCTGCAGCGCGCCCTGACAGACACGCAACAGGTAGGCCCCGCGCTGATAAGCCGCGAGCGACTGCTCGAGCGACAGGTCGCCCGACTCCATCCCGGCCACCAGGGATTCGAGCTCCTGCATGGCCTGCTCGAAGCTTGGCGCGGCCGTTCCGGACCCGTCCGCCATCGCGTCGGTTGCGTGAATGCTGCTGCCTGCAGTCGAATCGGACATCGCTGAATGTTTCGCGGTGTGAGGAGGGAATCGGCACCTGCTTGGGAGTCGCAACATAGCCCACATGCGGCGAGGCGGTCAAATTGATGCCCTTCCGCAGGCGGCGTACCGAGGCGATCCGCGATAAGATTCGGCGAGTCCAACTCATTGCATGAACATGATCTCGATCGAGCATGAAGCAGACATCACGGTGGTGGCAGTGTTCGGAGAGTTCGAACTCTCCGATTACCGCCGCTTCGAGGAAGAAGTCATCGCCCAGCTGAAACGGCGCGGCCGGCTCAGCCTGCTCATGGACCTGCGCGACATGATCGGTCTGACCGTCGACGTCGCCCTCGAGGACATCCGCTTCACGCGCGAGCACGCCCACGACATCGGTCGCGTCGCGATCGTAAGCGAACGCAGCAGTGTGGCGTGGACCGCTCTGCTTTCCCAACTGTTCGTGGACACCGAGATCCAGGTGTTCGACAACGAGCCTGGCGCGCGCGAATGGCTCTCTGGGCAAGCCCCCGCCTGACTCGCACGACCTCGTATTCAGGACATCCATTGCCATGCACTATGAAACTATCGTCTCGGCCGACCAGCTGCGCGACATGCTCGAGAACCCGGATCTGGTCATATTCGACTGTCGGCATGACCTGATGAAACCGGAGGCCGGCGCCGCGGCCTATGCCGCCGGCCACATCCCTGGCGCCCGCTTCGCGCACAGCGACGAGGATCTCTCCGGACCGAAGAATGGCAAGACCGGACGGCATCCCCTCCCCGATCCGCGAGTCTTCGCCAGCTGGCTGGGATCCCGCGGCGTGGACGCCACGAAACAGGTGGTCGCCTACGACAGCGCCGGCGGCGCCTCGGCGACGCGCTTGTGGTGGATGCTGCGATGGCTAGGACACGATCGTGTAGCCGTACTGGAT
>CAZNBS010000313.1:2456-4994 GCA_964570955.1 uncultured Burkholderiales bacterium
GCGCCGGGTTTGGGGGGTTGGCGGCGTGGGCTTGGACCCTTGGGTTTCGCCGTTGGGTGGGGGGGGGGGGGGGGGGGGGTTGCCGCGGGCCATCCGACCACCGATCGCATACCGTCCGTGCAGGCAACGGTCTTCACGCCGGCACCCAGGCAGAGCGTCCACGTCGACGTCGGCTACCTCGTCACACACCTTGGCGATCCCCAGGTCGCGGTGCTGGATGCACGCGCGCCCGAGCGCTATCGCGGCGAGACCGAACCGATCGACCCGGTTGCGGGGCACATCCCGGGTGCCCGGAACCGTCTGTACAAGACCAACCTCGACGCAGACGGGCGCTTCAAGTCAGCCGACGTGCTGCGCAGCGAATTCCTCGCACTACTGGGCAACACCCGACCGGAGCATCTGATACACCAGTGCGGCTCGGGCGTCAGTGCGTGCCACAACATCCTTGCCATGGAGATTGCCGGCCTGCCCGGCTCGCGCCTCTATCCAGGCTCGTGGAGCGAGTGGTGCGCCGATTCCAGTCGGCCGGTGGAGCGAAGCTGACACCCGGCCGCCGGCGTGCCTACGCAAGCATGTCCGCCCAGATGTTGCGACCCCAAGACTCGGCATAGCCGCCCTCCAATTTGCTTGGACCGCCCGAGAGGCCGCCACTTCCCTGTACGGTGAGGAACGTCTTCTTCTCGTCGTCGTACGCGTGCACGGAGGCAACGTGCACCACCTCGACATCGCTGACGAAGCTGTAACAGGTATTGGTCATCAGCGGCGCGGGATTCACCGGCTCGCCGCGCAAGAGGGCAGCCACCGCGGCCGCGCAGACCTTCGCATGCTGGTTCGCCATGTGCCCCGACTTCGGCATCAGCGGGGCTGCCAGGACGGCGTCGCCGAGGACGTGCACGTTCGGCCGGACGGTCGATTCGAATGTGCGGAAGTCGACGGCACACCACTTGTCGTTGGTGGTGATCAGGCCGAGATCCGCCGCGACCCGCCCGGCACGCTGGGGCGGTACGACGTTGAGCACGTCCGCCCGCACGTCCTCGAACTCGAGCTTCGCCGTGCGCGTGCGCGAATCGATCGCCGTCAACGTGCTGTTCGGCCGGTACTCCACGATCCCGGGATACATGTCGGACCACGCCTTGAGGAACAGACTCTCCTTGGACTGGACCTTCTCGTTGGCATCGAGGATCAGGACCTTCGACCGGGGCTTGCTCGTCTTGAAGTACCAGGCGACTTGACAAGCGCGCTCGTATGGACCGGGCGGGCAGCGGTATGGCGAGCGGGGCACCGTCATCGCGAACACACCGCCGTCTGGCATCGACTCGAGTTGTCTGCGCAGCGCATCTGTCTGCGGTCCAGCCTTCCACGCGTGCAACACGTTTGCGCGCGCCGACTCCGATTCCCACCCGGGCACCGCATCCATCATGAGATCGACCCCGGGCGCGACGATCAGCCGGTCATAAGGCAGAACGTCCCCATTTCCGAGCCGGACCTCGCGCTTGTCCGCGTCCACGTGCGTCGCCTCTTCGTGCACGACGCGGACGCCCCAATGGACGGGCAGCTTCGAATAGCCCCGCGTGAGATCGGCCAGCCCGATCACGCCCGCGAGCACGCGATTGCTCAGCGGGCACGATACGAAATTGCGGTTGCGCTCCACCAGTGTCACGTCGATCTCGGGCGCCCACATCCGCAGGTACTTCGCTGCCGTGGCTCCGCCGAAACCTCCTCCGATCACGACCACCCGCGCACCTGCAGCGCAGGCGCGCCCGGGCACGGCGAGCGCGGCACCGCTTGCGGCGGTGAGCTTCAGGAAATCCCTCCGGGACAGCCTCATCGAATCTCCCTCTCAACGCGTCTGCGACGCAAACCACTGCGCCAGTGCCTGGATCTGCGCATCGGTGTACCCCTTGGCGAGCTGATGCATGATCGTGGCATCGCGCCTGCCGTCCCTGAATTCCTGCAACAGCGTGACCATGCGCCCCGCCTCCAGGCCCTGGATGGACGGGATGGGCCCGGTACTCGCGCCGGCCGTTCCATGACAGCCGGTGCAGGTGGCGGCGAGCGCCCGTGTCCATTCCGCCGGCTCCGCATGCGCCGCACCCTGTACGGTGAGGCCGAACATGAGAGCAAAGGTACGAATTTTCATGTCATCTCCTGGAACCCGGCTCGTCATGGAAGGCCGGCCTGTGCGGCACGCCTGCCCGTCGTCGACGCAGGAGTGAGTTTATCCGTAAACGAAAACGGGCAGGGAGGGCCTGCCCGTCGTGCCTGAAGACGATTCGCGAGATCAGGTTTCGATATCCGCCGGCTCCTGCTCCGGGAACTCGAGCTTGACCTTTCCACCCGGGTCGATATCGACGGTGACCTTGCCTCCGCTGGCCAGGCGCCCGAACAGCAGTTCGTCCGCCAGTCCCCTGCGGATGGTGTCCTGGATCAGCCGCGACATGGGACGAGCGCCCATTAGCGGATCGAATCCGTTCTTGGCGAGGTAATCCTTCAGCGCCGAGGTGAAGCTCACTTCGACCTTCTTCTCGTGCAACTGGT
>CAZNBS010000313.1:5004-5244 GCA_964570955.1 uncultured Burkholderiales bacterium
GTCCTCGAGTTGCATGAGGAACTTGTCGACCACGCGAAGAATGACCTCGTGCGTGAGCGGCGCGAAGGAGATGGTGGCATCCAGCCGGTTGCGGAACTCCGGCGTGAACATCCGCTTGATGTCCTGCATCTCGTCGCCGGCGGAGCGCCCCGACGTGAAGCCGATGCTCGTGCGCGTCAACGATTCGGCACCCGCGTTCGTCGACATGATGACGACCACGTTGCGGAAGTCCGCCTTGCG
>CAZNBS010000314.1:0-5190 GCA_964570955.1 uncultured Burkholderiales bacterium
TGATGGATTACTGGGGCGAGGCGATGCAGGACGACGCGTATCTCATCGCCGCCGACGGATGGGTGGCGAAGACATCGCGCATCGTCGAGACCGACAAAAAGGGCAAGAAGAAAGACAAGGGCTGGACCTGCGATCTCATTCCCAAGTCCTTCGTCGTCGCGCGCTATTTCGCGAAGGAGCAGGCGGCGCTCGACGCCGCACAGGCAGAGCTCGAAGCGGTCTCCGCGAGCCTCGCCGAGCTGGAGGAGGAGCACGGCGGCGAGGAAGGCGCGCTCGGTGCGCTCGACAAGATCGCGAAACCGGAGGTCAACGCACGGCTCAAGGAGATCGGGAACGACCAGGACGTGAACGACGAAGCGGCCGTGCTCGCGCGCTGGCTGGAACTTTCCGAACGGGAAACGGCGTTCAAGCGCGCGGTGAAGGAACGGGATGCCGCGCTCGACCAGCTCGCCTACGAGAAGTACCCCACGCTCAGCGAAGCGGAGATCAACACGCTGGTGGTGGATGACAAGTGGATGGCGCACCTCGCGGCCGCCGTGCAGCGCGAGCTCGATCGCGTCTCGCAGACCTTGACCTCGCGCATCCGCGAACTGGCAGAACGCTACGCCACGCCGTTGCCCCAGCTCACCGACGAGGTGGCGACGCTCGCCGCGCGGGTGGAGGAACACCTCAAGAAGATGGGGGCGTCGTGGTAGACCGCTCAGCAAACACGTCACCGAATGGCTGGGGACGGGAGAGCCTTGACTCTTTGGGTAAGTGGCTCAGCGGAGGCACGCCGAGGATGTCGAACCCCGAGTATTGGGGCGGAGATATCCCGTGGGTCAGTCCGAAGAACATGAAACACAGTCGCCTATCGAACGCGATCGATCATGTGACGCAGAAGGCTCTTGGCAACGGTACTCGCATTGCTCCAGCGAATTCGCTGTTGCTTGTAGTTCGAGGAATGATCCTCGCGCACACCTTCCCCGTGGCACGGGCAGAGACTGCCGTCGCGTTTAATCAAGACATCAAAGCGCTGGTCCTGCGAGATGAGGTGAACAGCGACTTCCTCCTGTGGTGGCTGACAGCAAATGAGCCGTTGCTACTCTCAATCACTACGGAGTCGACGCACGGCACTAAGCGCGTCCCGATGGACGAGCTCCGCCGGGTTGAGATCGACTTGCCGCCGCTGCCCGAACAACGCGCCATCGCGGCGGCGTTGAGCGATGTGGATGCGCTGCTGGGCGGGCTGGATCGGCTCATCGCCAAGAAGCGCGACCTCAGAGAGGCCGTCATGCAGCAACTCCTCACCGGCCAGACCCGCCTTCCCGGCTTCCACGGGGAGTGGGAGGTGAAGCGGCTGGGGGATGTGGCTGACATCGTAAGCGGTGGTACCCCGCGTACCAGTGAGCCGTCGCACTGGAACGGCGGAATCAAGTGGTGCACGCCGACGGACATCACGCGCTACGCGGGCAAGTACCTCACGGAAACTGAGCGCACCATCTCTCGCGATGGTCTGAACAAGAGCGGCGCCTCGTTACTGCCCGTAGGCGCATTGCTTCTGTGTAGCCGGGCGACGATCGGCGAATTGAAGATCGCGGGTGTCCCCATCTGCACGAACCAAGGGTTCAAGTCACTCGTCTGTCGCCCGGGGGTTAGTAACGAGTTTCTATACTACAAGCTGTTGACCATGAAACAGCAAATGATCGAACGGGCGTTCGGCTCAACATTCCTTGAGATCTCGACACGTAACGTATCGGCATTGGAGGTCACGGCACCTCCGTATGACGAACAAACCGCCATCGCCGCCGTCCTCTCCGACATGGACGCCGAGTTGTCGGCGCTCGAGGCCCGCCGCGACAAGACCCGTGCCCTCAAACAGGCGATGATGCAGGAGCTGCTCACCGGGAGGACGCGGCTGGGATGACGGAGAACCAGCACGCCGAGTGGAAGGAGTCGTGGCGCGATGACTGTTTGCGCTGGGTCTGCGGCTTCGCCAATGCCGAGGGTGGCGTGTTGGTCATCGGGCGCAACGACAAGGGCAAGGTCGTCGGCGTGGCGGATGCCGAGAAGCTGCTGGTCGAGCTTCCCAACAAGATCCGCGATCTGCTCGGCGTGGTGGCGGAGGTGAACCTGCGTACCGAACGCGGCAGGGACTATCTCGAGATCGTCACGCCGGCCTACCCCAATCCCATCAGCTATCGCGGCCACTACTACCAGCGCAGCGGCAGCACGCTGCAGGAGCTCAAGGGTGCGGCGCTCGACCGGTTCCTGCTCCGTCGCTACGGCCGCACCTGGGATGGCACGGCGGTGCCGGGCGTTGCGGTGGCCGATCTGGCGCCCGCTGCGCTGGCGCGCTTTCGCGCCCTCGCATCGCGCAGCGGCCGGCTGGACGCGGCCGCGCTGGCGGAATCCGACGCCGGCCTGCTGGAGAAGCTCAAGCTCACTGAAGGCAGGTACCTCAAGCGCGCCGCGGTGCTGCTGTTTCACCCGGACCCGCTGGCGTTCGTGACCGGCGCTTTCGTCAAGATCGGCTTCTTCCGATCGGCGTCTGATCTGGTCTATCACGACGAGATCGTCGGCCACCTGTTCTCGCAAGTGCAGCAGACGCAGGACCTGCTGTTTACCAAGTACCTGAAGGCCGCGATCACCTACGAGGACATCGTGCGCGTGGAGCGTTTTCCCATCGCGCGCGAAGCGGCGCGCGAGGCTTTGCTGAATGCGCTGGTTCATCGTGACTACGCGGTGCCCGGGCCGGTGCTGATTCGAGTCTATGACGACCGGTTGGCCATCGTGAATCCTGCCGTGCTTCCGGAGGGCTGGACGCAGAAGTCGTTGTTGGAGCCGCATCATTCGCATCCGTTCAATCCCGACATCGCCAACGCGTTTTTTCGCGCCGGCGAGATCGAGGCGTGGGGGCGGGGCATCGAACGAATCTTCGAGGCATGCGAGACGGCCGGCACGCCCCGCCCCTCGTTGCGGTTCGAGTCGAACGGGCTATGGATCGAGTTCCCCTTTGCCGCCTCGTACCTGAGCATCATCCGGGGAGACGGGACCGCGCAAGTCACCGGGGAAGTCACCCCCCATGTGACCCCCGGGGCGAAGACGCCGGTAGAAACGCCGGTGAAAACGCTGGTGAAAACGCCGGTGAAAACGCCGGAGCAGATACTTGCCGCGCTGGCGGCCAACCCTGACATGACCCTCGCGGCGCTTGCCGAGACGATCGGGAAATCACTGAGCGCGGTAGAGCGCGCGACGGCAAAACTGGTTAAAGCAGGTAGGGTGCGCTTTGTCGGCCCGCGAAAGGGCGGACACTGGGAGGTTCTGCCGTGACCTACCCAGTCACCGACCCAGTCGCTCCCCGTGTGACCCCACCAGTCACGCGGCCAGAGTCGCAGCCAGAGTCAGGGCTGGAGTCCCTCGATCCATGACCTCCCAAGCCCGCTCCGAGCGTCGCACCCAGAACCGCGTCGTCGCGTTGCTCACCGACAGCGCGCGGCCGGATTGCCTGGGCTATCGCTACCTCGGCGAATGGAGCAGCCGCGAGGGCAACCGCCCCATCGAGACGGCGCTGCTGCGCGAGAACCTGGCCGCCCGCGGCTATTCGCCCGCCCACATCGCGGCCGCGCTGCAGAAACTGGAGACGGTCGCCGATGCCACCGGCATCACGCTCTATCAGGCGAGCCTGCGCACCTACCAACTGCTGCGCTACGGCGTGCCGGTGCAGGTCGCGGCGGGGCAGGCGCACGAGACCGTGCACCTGATCGACTGGGAGCATCCGGAGAAGAACGACTTCGGCCTCGCCGAGGAGGTGACGCTCAAAGGCGGCGAGCGTGGATCCTTTGGGCGGCGGCCGGACATCGTGCTCTATCTGAACGGCATCGCCATCGCGGTGATCGAGCTCAAGCGCAGTTCGGTGGAGGTGGCCGGCGGCGTGCGCCAGCTCATCACCAACCAGGATGAGATCTTCAACAAGAGCTTCTTCAGCACCGTGCAGCTCCTGCTGGCGGGAAGCGATTCGCAGGGGCTGCGCTACGGCACGACCGGCACGCCGGAGCAGTTCTTCGTCGAATGGAAAGATGAAGCCCCTGACGCAGCGGGCCATGCACCCGCTGCCGGGGCGCTGCTCGACCGGCCGCTGGCGCAGTTGTGCAGCAAGGCGCGTCTGCTCGATCTCATCCGCCACTTCATCCTCTTCGACGCGGGGCAGAAGAAAGTGCCGCGGCCGCACCAGTTCTTCGGCGTGAAGGCCGCGCAGGAGCGCATTGCCCGGCGCGAGGGCGGCGTCATCTGGCACACGCAGGGCAGCGGCAAGAGCATCCTGATGGTGCTGGTCGCCAAGTGGCTGCTGGAGCACGACCCCGACGCTCGCATCCTCGTCGTCACCGACCGCGACGAGCTGGACAAGCAGATCGAGGGGGTGATGAAAAACGCCGGCGTCATCGGCGCCGACTCGCGCTCGCCACGCATCACCTCGCGGCGCGAGTTCGCGGAGAAGCTTGGATCAGCCACGCCGCGCCTGTTGTGCGCGCTGGTGCACAAGTTCGATCCGGCCGACCTCGCCGGCCCGCCGCCCCCCGTGCAGGGGCGTTTCTACGTGTTCGTGGACGAGTGCCACCGCACCCAGGGTGGCGACATGAACCGGCAGATGAAGCGCTGGCTTGCGAGCGCCATCTTCGTCGGCTTCACCGGCACACCGCTCCTGCGCCGCGACAAGCCGATGACGCGCGATGTCTTCGGCACCTACATCCACACCTACAAGTTCCACGAGGGTGTAGCCGACGGCGTGATCCTCGACTTGAAGTACGAGGCCCGCGACGTGCCGCAGCGGCTCACCTCGCAGGCGGCGATCGACAACTGGTTCGAGCACAAGACACGGAACCTCAACAACTTCCAGAAAGCCGTCCTGCGCAAGCGCTGGGCGACGATGGAAGAGCTGATGAGCGCCGGCGAGCGCAAGCAGCGCATCATCGCCAGCATCATCGAGGATTTCTCGCTCAAGCCGCGCCTCGCCAACGACCGCGGCGCGGCGATCCTGGTGGCCGCCTCGATCTACGACGCCTGCCACTACTACCGCCTGTTCCAGAACACGTCCTTCGGCCCGTACTGCGGGATCGTCACCTCCTACGAGCCGAACCACAACGCCATCTCGCGCGAGCCGCCCAACAGCGACGAGCGCTACAAGTTCGACACCTACACGCAGCATGTCCT
>CAZNBS010000315.1:0-3281 GCA_964570955.1 uncultured Burkholderiales bacterium
CGATCTTGGTGATCTCTTCCTTGAGCATCCTGGCAATGTTCGACATTTCGTAGAGTGGGGCCGAGCGGCGCCGTTTGAATTTGGGTTGGATGTAGACGGCGAATAGTAAGGCCGACCGCTCGCCGTGTCGCACGACAGGGTTGGGAAAAGGAAACCTCGGCGTCAGTTCTGCGAGACGAAACGATTCCCCTTCGTCGGCTGCGTCGATGAGGCTCGCTGAGGAATTACCGGCGGCATGTCGAGCTGGGCGGTTGAAGTAATGGTCGCGCTCCGATGTCGGAGCGACCCCAACAACTCGTTGGGATTCAACGTGAGGTGCCTCCTCTCTGATCCGCCGCGATCGGATCCCTTCGTCGGTCGGTTCTGGACGCCTCGCTTTTGAATGTTGCGAAATCGCATCGGCACGTCGGATGACGATCGTCGATCGGACGGTCGAACTGTTCGGTCTGGTCATCGAAGATCTGCGGATCGATTTGAACGTGCCGCAGCTGTCAAGGGACTCCGACGATTTCAGCCGTATTTCCTTTGGTCCGGTCGCGCGGCTACCGCTGAAGATCCTGTCCGCGCAACGGCCGACGCCGATCGCCTGATCGAGTCGTAGATCTCGCGTAGAAGCCTCGCGGATCGCGTCTCGCGGTTCATCAGCCACCTGGTTGGACGCTCCTACATAAGTCGCAACCGCGACGGGCGTTCGCCATTCATCGAAACGTCTGGTCGATCTCCTTCAGCCCGAATTCCGACCGGAAGTACCGGGCCTGGGACGTAGACCGATCGCCTGATGCGACCGGCGTCCTAGGACGCCGGTCGCCTTACTGAACTAGCGCGCTCCCGGTCGCCTGCCCGTCAGACAACTGACGGGGTGCGCCATGGCGCTCAAAGCGGGAGAAGGGCTCCAGCAGTGGGAGATCGCGGTTGCCAGGAAGTTGGTTGGTGAGTTCCGAAGACGCTCGCGAAGTCTTGCGCGCGAGGAATTCGACGATTTGATACAGGACTGCCTCGCGCACTGGATCGTGGTACGGCAAAAACTCGCGACCGCCCCGGATACACCCCCCGTGGCGTACATGGCGCAGGTCCTGCGTAATAAGCTCACCGACCGACTACGCGAACAATCGGCCGACAAGCGCGCGGGTGAACAGGATCTGCTTTCGCTCGATGCGCCGCTCGACGGGTCGGAGGACGGCGTGACGCTGGGCGACGTGCTCGCTGATCGCGAGTCGTCGCGATCGGACGAGTCCAATGACGGCGAGCAAGACCACGCCCGCATCGACATCGCCCGCGTCCTCGTGCGACTGACACCACAGCAACAGCAGTTGTGCCGGTTGTTGGGCGAAGAGGGGTGCTCGATCAAAGAGGCCTCCGAGCGGCTTCGAATTCCGCGCGGGACGCTGTACGAGGAGATCAAGCGCATTCGACGAGTCTTTGTCGATCAAGGGCTTGACGAGTACCTGAAGCCGTAGCCGACACTTTTTCACGCGATTCCGTATGCCTGATGAGGACCCGAATCGGCGCGGAATCGATGATCACGTTCACCATCACGAGCACGAAGGGTGGCGTCGGAAAGACGACGCTCACGGCGAACCTGGGCGCGCTGCTGGCCGACATGGGTCTGCGGGTGCTGCTGGTCGATGCGGATGTGCAACCGTCGCTGTCGAAGTACTTCCCGCTTGCCGTGCCGCAACCGCGGGCCGGGCTTACCGAGACCATCGTTCGCGGCGAAGTCACCGCGCTCTGCATTTCTCCAACGAGCGTGCCGAATCTCGACATCATCGTCTCGGACGATCCCGAGGGACGGCTGCCGAACTGGTTGCTTCACCGTATCGATCGGGGGTTTCGTCTGCGTGTCGCCCTGCATGCCGCGGTAATCGTCGACGCCTACGACTACGTGCTGATCGATACGCAGGGCGCGATTGGTCCGCTGCAGGATGCAGCGGTTCTCGCCGCCGACATTCTCGTCTCGCCGATTACTCCCGAGATCCTCTCGGCGCGTGAATTCAGGGACGGCACGCTGGAACTTCTCGAGCGCATCGAGCCCGGCAGTGCGCTGGGTGCTGCGCCAGGCCCCGTGAAAGCAGTGATCTACCGACAGGACCGCACGGCCGATGCGCGGCTGATTGCCAGCGGCATCCGCGGCGACTTTACGCGCTTCGAGGGCCGCGTATCGGTGCTCGAGACGGTTGTTCCGCACGCGAAAGCCTACAAGGAGGCAGCAACACTTCGAATTCCGGTGCATCGGCACGAGCCGCAGCGTTCGGGCGTGATGGCGAGCGCCTGCACGGTCATGCACGAGCTCGCCTGGGAGCTCATCCCGAGCCTGCGCGGTGTGCGCGCTCGCGGCCTGTCCACTGCGGAGCGTTCTGAATGAGCGCGGGAGCTTCTCTCGATGAGCGCCGGCGACGAGTCGCGGAATCGTTGCTGGTGGGCAATCCTGGAAACAACGCGCGCAATCTTGTCGACGCCAGCGAGTTGCAGTGCGAGTCGCAGATCGAGCTCTCGATCGACGAGATTCACCCATACGAGAACAATCCGCGGCGCGCGGCGAACGCGAAATGCGACGACATCAAGGAATCGATCCGCACGAGCGGTCTGAGAACGCCGCTGACCGTCACGCGCCGGCCCGGCGAGGCGCACTTCATCGTCGAGGCCGGCGGCAATACGCGGCTTCGTGCGCTGCGCGAACTCTGGTCCGAAACGCACGATTCGCGTTTTCACAAGTTGGTGGTGCTCTTTCGCCCGTGGCGATCCGAGAGCCATGTTCTCACCTCGCACCTGATCGAAAACGAGCAGCGCGGCGAGATGACCTTCTGGGACAAGGCCTGCGGCATCGTTGGCCTGAAAGCGCGTCTCGAGGCCGAGCAGGACCGTTCCCTGTCGTTGCGTCCCCTCGAGGATGCACTTCACGCACTCGGACTGTCGGTGAACACCGCGACGCTTGCGCTGCAGCTCTTCGCCACCGAGCGGCTGCGAACGCTCGGCGAAGCGCTGACCGGGCTGTGCGGCCTGGACGTCAAGACGATCCAGCCACGACTGAACGCGCTCAAGCGCTACGCTCAGGCGCGCACGTCGATCACCGAAGACGAGCTCTATGCGCGGGTGTTCGAGCCGGTTTTCGGGCAATTCACGCAACAGGGTGCGCAGCGCATGCCTTTCAGCGTTGCGGCGGTGTGCGAGGCGTGCGAGGTCGCGCTGGCGCAGCACCTCGAAGAACCGGTCGAGCGATTGCGTGCGGTCCTGAAGCCCGCGGCTGCGCGCGCGGCGCAAGCGCATGCGGCGACGGACACGAT
>CAZNBS010000315.1:3381-5186 GCA_964570955.1 uncultured Burkholderiales bacterium
GCGTGGTGGCTGCTTGCCAGCCTGTTCGACGAGCTGGATGCCGAAATACCGGCGCCGCCATCGGTGGATTCCGGATTCGTGCGCTGGCTCACCGATCCCGAGGACGAGTCCGCTGCAGCGTTCTGGGAGCTGCTCGCGAGCGCCCGTCGGATCGCGTGCGCGCTGCACGAGTCACGCGTGACGGATCGATCCGATCGTACTTCGGAGCCGGCGTGATGCTCGCGCTGCAGGACGCCCAGGTGCGTCTCGTGTTGCTCAACCACGTCACCGTCCGGCTGGCCGATGCCGAGCACGACGATCTCCATGCCGCGGGGATCGAGCGCGAGCTGCTCGGCCGACTTCGGCAGCTCTCGGCGGTCGATCTCAGTCGTCTTGCTGCAATGCGCAGCCTCACCATCGGCGTTGCTTTCGACGGTGCTGCGCTCGCCGCGGGTCTGCGTGCGGTGGCGCTGGTCAACGAGGCGAAGGCGCTCGAGACCTACTTCATCCGCCATGGGGCCTCCACGCGCCTGATGAGCACGCTCTTCAAGGTGCGGCGCAAGTTGACGCTGGCACGCCGGCGCAGCTGCGGGGCGTGGCGCCCGGCGGGACGTCTGCGGTTGCCCGATTACGCCACCCGCGAGCGGATCTACCAGGCGTGGCGGGCGAACACCGATCCGGCACCGCGTGTTCGCTACTACCGTCTGCACCAGGAGTTCGCGCGCTTTCCGATCGCCGTGCTGGAGGCGGTCATCCGCGAGTTCGAGGCTGGCGAATGAACGCGCGCCTGCAAGCTCCGGGAATCACGCCGCAGTTGTTGCTCGACGTGTTCGATGCGCCGGTGAGTTTTCATCGGTGTCTCGTGCCCGTGACCGGCGGCATCACCTCGGCCTTACTGCTCTCGCAGGCGATCTGGACGAGCCAGTGGCTCGAACCTGCCGCGGACGGGTGGTTCCTGCGCTCGCAGGACGAGTGGACGCAGGAGACCGGGTTGTCACGCTGGGAGCAGGAATCCGCGCGGCGCGCGCTGCGTCGCTCGGGGCTGCTCGAGGAAAGGCGGATCGGGATGCCCGCCCGGCTCTGGTTTCGGGTGCGCCCCGATGCCGTCTGGCGTGCGCTACAGGTGGCAGCCGGGCGGTCATTGCGATGACGGCGCAGCGCATTCCTTCGGACGACGGGAGCGCCTTGCCGGGCGCCAGCCGCGTCGTGTCGAAATCGCAGAGACAGGCAGCAGTGATCGAAGTCGCACCGCTGTCGGTCATCTGGCCGCTGCTCGGTCGCCACATCGCCTTTCATCGCCGTCTAGTCGACGTGACGGCAAGCGTCAAGGCGGCCTTACTGCTTTCGCAATCGATCTACTGGACGCGCCATGGCCGGAACATCGATCGAAACGGTGGGTGGTTTCACAAGACCGCGGCGCAATGGGAGCGGGAGACCGGCCTGTCCGTCAAGGAACAGGCGAGCGCACGCGCGCGGTTGCGCAATCTCGCGTTGCTCGAAGACATGCGCCGCGGGATCCCGGCGCGGATGCACTTTCGCTTGAACGTGACCGAGCTCGGTACGCGTCTGTCCGCACGCATCGCGAGCCACCGGGACGCGACGAACTGGCCCGCGCATCTCATGCTGGCCGAGTTGCTCGGGCCGTCGCTGGCGTTTCATCGCACGCTCGCTGCGCTCGCCGGCGGCGTGCATGCCGGACTGATGCTCTCGCGTGCGCTGCACCTCACGCGGCTTCAGACACGGCACCGGATCGACGACTGGATCGCCAGCTCCGCCGCGTACTGGTTCGAAGACATCGGCCTGACGCGGCGCGAACAGGAGGCCGC
>CAZNBS010000316.1:0-5168 GCA_964570955.1 uncultured Burkholderiales bacterium
GCCATCTGCACCGCCCAGATCGTCAGGCCGATCGCACCGAACAGCACGAGATCGATGACCAGCATGGTCGCGATGCCCAGCACGGTGTGCTTCGAATACAGGTTGCGCTCGATCCAGTCGTCCGGTGCGCCATGCCCGTACTTGGCGACGGTGTCCGAGTCCGCCGCGCCCACGCGGTACAGCTCCGCGCCTTCCAGCAACACCTTCTTCAGGCCGAAGGTGACGGGGCTGTGCGGGTCATCGACGGTCTCGCACTTGGCGTGGTGCTTGCGGTGCACGGCGGCCCACTCGCGCGTCACCATGCCGGTCGTCAGCCACAGCCAGAATCGGAAGAAGTGGCTGACGATCGGATGCAGTTCGAGTGCGCGGTGCGCCTGGTGCCGGTGCAGAAAGATGGTCACGCCGGCAATCGTGACGTGGGTGAGTGCAAGAGTAACCAGCACATAGCCCCACCAGGGCATCTGCACCAGTCCATTCGCGACCGCGAGAATAAAATCCATATCCTCTCAACAGGTTATTTACAAAATACGGCAGACGTCATTCTACAGCAACAGCGGAGCCCGCCCATCTGATTCAGATCATACATATCGGTCTCTTCCGTCGATCTTTCAACGTCATCATGCGGCGGGACGCACGCCTGGCGCCAACTCGTTCAGGATGCGTACCTCCCGCTGCGGGAAGGGAATCTCGATCGAGTGCTCCCGGAACGCCTTCCAGATCGCCAGATATAGCTCGGATCGGAGGTTTCCGCGCCCGGCCTGCGGATCCGCGATCCAGCAGTACAGCACCAGGTCCACGCCGCTTTCTCCGAACTGCTCCAGCCACGCGGCCGGCTTCGGATCCTGCATGACGCGAGGATGAGAGCGGGCGATCTCCTGCATGACCGCCAGGGCCTGTTCGACGTCGCTGTGGTAGCTCACGCTGATCGGAAGCTCGATGCGCAGCCGCGTATCGGAATAGGAATGATTCACGACCGTGGAACTGACCACCGTCTCGTTCGGAATGATCGCCTCGGTGCCGTCCAGGCTCTTGAGCACGAGGTAGCGCGCATTCAATCGCGTGACTTCGCCGTAGCGGTCATCGATGGTCACCAGGGCGCCGGGGCTGATGGAATGGTCGAGCAGGATGATGAAGCCGCTGATGTAGTTCGCTGCGATCTTCTGCAGGCCCAGGCCGATGCCGACGCCGAGTGCCCCGCCGAACACCGACAGCACGGTCAGGTCGATGCCGACCATCGGCAGCGCGATCAGCACTGCCACGATCACCAGCAACGTCTTGCTCAGCTTGGCGAACACGGCGCGCATGCTGGCGTCCATTCCCTGGACGTGCTGCAGGCGCGAATCCAGCAGGCGCCCGATCCACAGCGCGACGACCACGGTGGCCGCGACCGAGAACAGGCCGCTCAGGATCTCGAACAGCGACACGCGCGACTTGCCCAGCGGCAGGGTGATGCCGGCGAGCACATCGTGCAGTTGCGCGAGCACGCCGGTGATGTGCAGCGCCAGTCCGATCCAGATCGTCCAGGCGATCACCCGCTCAAAGTATCGCAGCATGCCGCTCGGCGAGAACGCCCTCCGCAGGAGGTAGACCACCGCCTGGACGAGGGCGAAGGAGATCAGCAGTGGCACCGCCACATCGAGCAGGTGCGTGGCGGGCAGATGACTGCGCAGCAACCGGCCCGCGAGTAGCACCAGTGGCAGCGCGACGAGAGGAAAGATCAGGCGGCCGAGCCCGCCGAGGGAGAGGACGAGGGGATCGTCCAGGCGCTTCGTGTCGGCGCTCGTCCAGCGCCGCGCGAAAGCTCGCGCGGCCAGCCAGGCCACGAGCAGACATGCCGCCAGGACGCCCGCCTGCCAGAGAACGTCGACGTTCTGCACATCGGCGAGGAGGCGAGTGAGCAGCGAGGGGATCTCGGCGGATTCCTGCATGGAAATGCCATCGGGCGCGCGGATTCTAGCACCGCCCCTCGCGCTGCGCCGCCCGGCACTCAGCCTGACGGTGCGCGACGCAGAAGCGCGGCGAAGAAGCCGTCCATGCGGTGTTGGTGCGGCAGCACACGGTAGTAGGGGGTGCTGTCCAGCTCCAGGCCGAGCGGGCGCAGCAGGGTCGTGGCGTCCTCGATCCGGAAATCCGGCCGCTGCGCGAGGAAATCGGCGACCACGTCCTCGTTCTCCTCGCGCAACAGGCTGCAGGTCGCATAGACCAGCGTTCCGCCGGGCTTCACCAGCCGCGCCGCAGCCAGGAGGATCGAGCGCTGCTTGGCACTGAGCTCCGCCACGCTCTCGGGCGATTGGCGCCACTTGAGGTCGGGATTGCGGCGCAGCGTGCCCAGGCCGGTGCAGGGTGCGTCCACCAGCACGCGGTCGATCTTGCCTTCGAGTCGCCCGATGCGCCGGTCATGCTCGTTGTCGATGCGCTGGGGATGCACGTTGGACAGACCCGAGCGCTTGAGCCGCGGACCGAGGTTGGCCAGCCGTTTCTCGGAGGTGTCGAAGGCGTATACACGGCCTTCCGAGCGCATCATCGCGCCGAGTGCCAGGGTCTTGCCGCCGGCCCCGGCGCAAAAGTCCACCACCATCTCGCGCCGCCTCGCCCCCACGATCAGCGCGAGCAGCTGGCTGGCCTCGTCCTGGACCTCGATGGTCCCGTCGAGGAACAGCGGGTGCTTCTGCAGCGCGGGCTTCTCCGCCAGCCGGATGCCGAGCGGGGCGAACGGCGTCGGCTGGGCGCCCATGCCCTCGGCCCGCAGTCGTTGGAGCACGGCGTCGCGTTCGGCGCGCAGTGCGTTGACGCGCAGGTCCAGCGGTGCAGGCGTCAGCAGCGCGCGGCCCAGGTTCGTCGCGTCCTGCTCGCCGCGCTGCGCGCACAGCCGCTCCCACAGCCAGTCCGGCAGGCTCAGCTGCACGGCGGTCGGCAGTTGCGCGTGGTCGCGCGCGCGCAACGTGGCCAGCCACTGCCCCTCGTCCTTGCGCAGCAGCGCGTCCAACTGACGCACGCTCGCGCCCTGCGCGAGCAGGGCGGCCGCAAGCGCCAGGCGGCGTGGCTGGCGTCCCTCGCATAGGTGCTCGAGCAGTCGCAGGTTGCGCAGGCAGGCGAACACCAGTTCCGCGATCGCACTGCGATCTCGGGCGCCGAGGCTCGGATGGGCGCGAAAGAATGCGCGCAGGCACGCGTCCGCCGGTTGCGCGAGCGGCAGCACGGCGCGCAAGGCCTCGACGGCCGCATCCAGACGTGCCGCGTTCAGTTCCATGGCGGTCTAGCGGAAATAGTCGATCTTGGTGACGACCGAATCGAGCACGCGTCCGTTCTTGCCCACGTAGCGGATGCGCACCGGAAGATTGTGGTGATCCTGTGCCAGCCACACCTCGAGGCCGCGCTTGTCGCCCGGTTCCTGGATCTTCTTGACGTGAAGCGTCTCGAGGGCGCCGATGCCCGTTTCCAGCCGTTCCTTCCCGAGCACCGCGTAGCGATAGTCGCTGATGCGGCGTCCGTCGGTCAGGTTCACCGGAAAGTCGCTCGGGCGCGGCTGGGCGAAGGCGAAGTTGTAGCCGAAGCTGGTGCTGTCCCAGGTGTTGTCCGGGAGATCCACCACCTTCGTGTGTTCGCCGTCGAACAGCGTCGCCCGACGCTGGTTCCAGTCGAAATCCACGCGCCGCTTCGCCTTGCCGTTGCGGATCTCCTCGAAGAACTCGGGACGCAGCCCGTCGGCCGCGATGCGCCCGCGGCTCTCGCGCTTGACGTCGAGGCGGTAGATCGCAGCAATCCCGACCGTCTTCGACTCGCTGCGTATACGGTAGCGGCCATCCTCGTGCTCGAACACGTCGCGTCCCTCGCCGATGGTCATCGAGCCGAACTGCACGGCGTAGTGGATCTCGATGCGCGAGGGCGGGGTGGTGGCCAGCGCCGCTGCGCTTCCCAGCAGCATCAGGCCGAGCAGCAGGACTCTCATGATTCCTCCGGGGAGACGATGGCGGCGGACTCGCTTGCAGGAGACATCGCCTCGTCCCGCAGCAGCACGCGCCGGCCCTCCACTGCCAGCCGGCCGTCGAGGAACCAGCGTACCGCCAGCGGATAGATCCGATGCTCCTGCCGCAACACGCGTGCCGCCAGCGAGGCCTCGTCATCCCCGGGCAGGACCGGCACCGCAGCCTGCGCGATGATCGGGCCGTGATCGAGTTCGGGGGTGACGAAGTGGACGGTGCACCCGTGCACGCGCACGCCTGCCTCGAGTGCGCGGCGGTGCGTATGCACGCCGGTGAATGCCGGCAGCAGCGAGGGATGGATGTTGATCATTCTTCCGGCGTAGCGCTCCACGAAGGCCGCGCCGAGGATGCGCATGAAGCCGGCCAGGATCACCAGATCCGGCGAGTAGGCGTCGATGCATGCGGCCAGCGCCGCGTCGAAGGCGTCGCGCGAGGCGAACGGTTTGTGCTCGACCACGCGCGTGGCAATCCCGGCGCGTTGCGCAAACGCGAGGCCGGCCGCGCGCGCGTCGTTGCTGATGACGGCGGCAATGTCGCCCGGCAGGCGCGCCTGGATCAGTGCCTGCATGTTGCTCCCGCGGCCCGAGATGAGGATGACGATGCGCTTCATGCCAGAACGGTCTGCGCTTCGCCCGGGCGCTGCGCGCGGATGCTGCCGATGCGCGTGGCCGTCTCGCCGGCCGCGGCCAGCATCCCCAGCACCTGCGCCTCGTGGGCGGGATCGACCACCACCACCATGCCGATTCCGCAGTTGAACACCCGGTGCATCTCGTGCTCGTCCACGCCGCCCGTTTGCTGCAGCCAGTCGAACAGGGGCGCGCGCTGCCAGCCGCCGCGTACCAGCTCGGCGGTCAGCCCGTCGCGCAGGATGCGTGGCACGTTCTCCAGCAGTCCGCCACCGGTGATATGGGCGAGGCCCTTCACGGGGACGGTGCGCATCAGTTCGAGCACGGGTTTCACGTAGATTCGGGTCGGTGCCAGGATCGCTTCCATCAACGGACGACCGTGGAACGCGGAGGACAGATCTGCTCCGCTGCGCGCGAGGATGCGCCGGATCAAGGAGTAGCCGTTCGAGTGCGCGCCACTCGAGGCCAACCCGATCACGGCATCACCGGGCACGATCGTGCTGCCGTCGATGGCTTCCAGCGTGCCGCCCTCCTCGGGTGACTCGAGACCGAACTGGTT